>JANXXI010000247.1 GCA_025350695.1 Acidobacteriota bacterium | reverse complement strand
TCCTTTGGAGTTGGTATTGTGTGGCGCTCCCTGGGCCTGGGCTTTTCATGATTTCTCTCCGGCCAATCCTTTACTACAAAACCGGATCTATTGAATTGCCGGGCTAGGTTTCCGCAATCCTCGCTTTCGTTACCTTAGGCGCAAAATTGGGCAATAATTAATTAGACTGACCAAGTAATAGATTATCGTGATAGACTGCAAATAGCGAAGCCCCGACGAATCGGGGCTGAAATGTTTTGGATTAACTGACCTTTGCGCGGTTCGTTTGATGTTACCAGCATCGAACGGCAGACACTAAGGCTGATCTCAGTGTAACTTAGTGAGTAGTGGCATTATAAGAGGATGAAACCAGCAACGGAAATGATCGAGGGTACGGAAGCATTCGAGCGCGTTGAAAACGGTTTTGTCTGTCCAGAAGAGTTCGCTGCCGCCCAGTCCGTTCAATTCAAACAATCGACCAAAACGAAAAAGCCGATTACACAAAAGAGTAGTGGGTCAGCTTTGAACTTGGTAAAGTCCTAACAGCATCCTGCCGAATAGTTGCAAGAGGTGCATAGCAATGCAAGAAATCACTGAAGAACGCGTACTTGAAATGGTCCGGGCCGATGCAGCGGCGACGCAAGCAGTATATGAAGCTCTAGAATCGAACCCCATTGACCCTGAAAAGGCAAATCTAGTCATTGTTGCAATCCAGAATGCCGAGAATACCGTAATTCCCGATGGTTTTCCGTCTTGACCGCTCAAGTATTTTCTGGGTAGTGGATTAAACAGAACCACTACCCGCGCTTCCCCCGCTTCTGACGAGAGCGCTCCTTTTCAGTTAGCGCTCGTTTCTAAGTCTTGATGCTTTCCGGTAACTTGATTCCAGGTTAGGCGCTTGCCGACGATCTGCGATGCTGCCAGTTCGAAACGGTCGAAATCATCTATCTCTTTGCGGTTGTTGTAGCGGAAAGCTTGCTCGTCCAAATAACGGAACAAGTGGAAGGGTTCGACGCTAACGTAAGTACCACTGATCCCGCGCTTCAACAAGCTCCAGAAGTTCTCTAATCCGTTGGTGTGTACTTGACCGTCAACGTAAGACACGGCATGATCGATTACCTGATGAGCATAGTCGGCTGCTAATCCTTCGTAAGACAACAAAGCGTCACTGTAGAGTGCGGAACCTGCTTCAACGTGCATCGCCGGACGGGCTACCGTTTTGGAGTCCTGATTTGTTAATCAGGGAGGAGACCAGAATGATGTTTGTGTTAGATCGGCCGTCGATTCCACTAGCTCGCATATCTAAAAGTGAAGCTGGAGGGATGGTATCGCCGAGGGTTGATGCCTTGCGTGGAGTTTTCGCGGTTAACCAGGGAGAGCGGCGAAGTACTGCATGGAAGCTATTCCCTATGGATACAACTGGCTGGGGCGTTGCTTGGGACTGGTGTCCTGCATTGGTTTATCACTCCGCTACTGGAGAGTCACATAGTCTTCGTCGGTCCTTCTCGGCGCCCTCATTGGGTCGTTTCCAAAGGCGATAGAATGTTAGGACATGCGGATCGCGATTGTGTCTTTGTCGCTGTTGCTCTGCTCCTGCACCACGAAGCGGCCCGACATATTCCAAGCGGATTTTGAAACCACCAAGGGCCACTTCGTCATCGAAGTCCACCGGGACTGGGCTCCGCTTGGGGCGGATCGATTTCACGAATTGGTTTCAAGCGGCTTCTACGATGGCACAAGGTTCTTTCGCACCTTGCCGAAGTTCGTCGTTCAATGGGGGCTTAGTGGTGATCCTGCCGTCACGAAGTTTTGGGAGAAGAACAAGAATCTGAGCGATGACCCGGTGGTGCGGAGCAACCTGCGTGGCTTCGTTACTTTTGCCACCGGCGGCCCGAATACCCGTACCACGCAGTTGTTCGTGAACATGGCGGACAACTCGAGACTTGACAGCCGCGGATTTTCGCCGTTCGGCAAAATTGTCACGGGAATGGAGATATTCGATAGACTTTACGCCAATTACGGGGAAGGCGCTCCAAATGGCCCGGGGCCGGATCAGGACAAGATCGAGGATCAGGGCGAGACTTATCTCGCACGGGATTTTCCCATGTTGGACAAGGTGATCAAGGCCAGGATGGTTTCAAAATAAGCTATTACGCGGTTACATTGGTGGGACGAGGCGCGTCACCTTTTTGCGTGCTTGCAGAGTGATAAACTTGGAGCGCGCTCCCCGTTATGAAGACACTCACCCTCGTCGCCGTCAGTATCGCCCTTGTCAACGGTGCGCCCGCCCCCGTTGCAACATTCACCAAGTATTGTTTTCAGTGCCACGGCAAATCGAACGCGATGGCTGGCGTTAACTTGCAGAAGTTGACGTCGCAGTCCTCGGTTGGCGATGGTTTTGCCCACTGGGAAAAAGTGGCGGTAGCGCTAGAGCAGAAGCGCATGCCACCGGAAAAGATGCCTCAGCCGGCCGAGGCCGAACGGGCGCAGGCGGTAAGTTGGATTCGCACCGAGCTTGCCACCTACGCTAAGCAGCATGATGGCGAGCCGGGGCGGGTCACAGTCCGAAGGCTGACCAGCGGCGAGTATGCCTATTCGATTCAAGACTTGACCGGCCTTCAGGTGGATTGGGGAATTGACGCCACCAGCGATTCCGTGGGCGGCGAAGGGTTTACTAACTTCGGCGACGTCCAGTTCATGCAGAACGCCAATATCGAACGGTACCTCGAAGCGGCCAAACGCGTCGCCGATCGCGCGGTGATTGGCTCTGGGCCGCTTTCCTTCTTCGCCGATCCTGGCAAAACGGGCTTTGAACTTTCGGCCATTACGCGGATCAAAGATTTATACGGCGACTCCGGCGTCCGTACGGTGTCCGGCGAAGGTGGGCGGCCGTTTGGGTTGGATAAATATGGCAGAGCGTTTTATGTGGCGTGGCAGTTTGAGCATCGGACGGCTTTGGGCAAGGCGGCCAAATCTCTTGGTGACCTGGCTGCCGAAGAAGGTATCACGACGCGTTTTGCGCAGCATATCGCAAAGGTACTGCACCGTCCGGATCTCGGATTCCCCTCCTCCGAAGTTGCGGCGCGATGGAAGAAGCTTCCCGCTGCCGGGGTCGATTCGAAGCTAGTTCGAAAACAGTGCGAAGAGCTTCAGCAGTATTTGGTTACGTGGCCCAGTTGGCTATTCGCGCGCGGCGATGTGGCCGCCGGCGGGGCAGGGGATGAGAGTCCACTTTACTTCAACGATAAGTCGCTTGCGGTCGAAGCCACGCATCATTTCCGCTTCAACACGGGCGGGCGGCGCAACCCGCGCGAGGCTGCACCGAAGGGGCCGACGAAAATCTATTTGAACGTGGCTGTCGTGAATCCCGGGCCGAATGCCAACCCGATGGTGATATGGCGGAACCCGACCATTGCCGTTAGGCCGGCGATGGGCAGGCCCACGCCGCTTCCTCCAACAACGACCGGGCAAACCGGGGCGGCAGCTGCTGTGCCCCCCGTGGTGATTGGGGCCGCCAGAAATTTCCCTCAGGCCGGTCCAAAGAAACCTTTGCGGGAAATAGTGAACGCCGAAACAGCGAAGCGTTTGAACTTTGGCGTCAGCCCCGATGGTTCGCCCATTGGTCCGGATGATTTCGCCGCGCCTGCATCCGTGTCTTTTGAAGTGCCGGTTCCCGAAGGTTCCTTCGGCATTGAGTTCCAGGTGGATGCCCAAGTGGGCGGGGATCGCGACCAGGTGTATCGCATCACATTCTCCGACCGCGAAGATGGCGGGTCCCGTGGCATTCCCACCCGTGCCTTGGTGGGTGATCCGCTCAGCGCAGGTTACAAAAAGTTCAAAGCCGGAGTGATGGAACTGGCCACGATCCTGCCGCCGAATTCTCATGGCGAGCCTACACCTGCCGACAAAGATCCGGTGCCTGATCCGTTCGACAGCACCTTTAACGTCCCTGAGCATGATGAGTTCGTCAATTGGGTGAAGTACGTGCGGGACGACCGGTTCGTCTACGAAAACATGATGGACGACGCCACGCGAAAGCGCCTCGATCAAGCTTGGAACGATGTCTATGCGTCGTTCAATTACCACGACAACTACCTGCGCATGCTCGCCCAACACTTCAAGATCGACTTGAAAGGTAAGAAGATTGCCGACATGGACACGAAGGCTCTGGCGGCCCTCCCCGATGCAGCCCGGCCTTATGTCAAGGAGCTCGCGGCGAAGTATCAACAATCGGTGGTGGCTCAGGCGGCGGCAAAGGCAGGGCACGTCGAGGATTGCTTAAAGTTCGCCAACAACGCTTGGCGCCGGCCGTTGACCGCGGCGGAGAAAGCCAACCTGCGCGCGTTCTACGCGAGCATGCTTAAGGAAGAGAAGGATCATCAGAAAGCAGTTCGGGCTGTGATCGCCCGTATTCTGGTAAGCCCGGCGTTTTTGTACCGGCTGGAGCAGACAGCCGATGTATCCCCGGTGAAGCCACTTACGAATCATGAATTGGCCAGCCGCATGAGCTACTTTCTGTGGGCCTCCATCCCTGATGAAGAATTACGGCGGGCGGCGGATGCAGGGGAACTAAGTAACACGGAGCAACTTCGCAAGCAGACCAAGCGCATGTTGGCCGACGCCAAGGCGCGGCGGCTATCGACGGAGTTCTTCGGCCAGTGGTTGGGCTTCTATCATTTCGATCAGCATCGCGGCGTCGATACGGGACGGTTCCCCGAATTCACCGATGCGGTCAAGAGCGGTATGTACGATGAGTCGGTATCGTTCTTTGAACACATCATCCGTAAGGACCGTCCGGTAAGCGATATGCTATTCGCCGACTATACCTTCTTGAACCAGCCGCTTGCTAAGCACTACGGCGTGAAGAAAGAGGTGAAGTCAGTGGACAAGATGGAGCTGGTTGAAGGCGCGAATGAATTCCAACGCGGCGGGCTGCTGCGCCTGGGATCGGTTCTAACCGCCACATCGGCTCCGCTGCGCACCAGCCCCGTGAAACGAGGCGATTGGGTGTTGCGACGCGTGCTGGGAATCGCCGTCCCGCCACCGCCGGCCGACGCGGGCAAGCTCCCGGCGGACGACAAGCAGTTCGGCGAACTCTCGATCTTTGAAAAATTGGAACAGCACAAACGTAACCCAACCTGTGCGAATTGCCACGTGAGAATTGACCCGTTAGGCTTCCCGTTAGAGAAGTACGATTCGGTGGGGCGTTGGCGCGCTACCTATGCTGACGGAAAGCCCATCCAGGATTCAGCCGTAGCTTCGGACAAAGGCAAAATCGACGGCGTGGATGGCTTGCTTCGCTACTTGAAAGCGAACGAAAAGCAGGTGACGCGGACCTTGGCCTATAAGCTGACCGGCTATGCGCTGGGGCGAACGGTGCAGGCGTCCGATGAATTGTTGATCGAGCGGATGGCCCAAGGTGGCGGGGCCATTGCGTTCTCCGACCTCGTAGGGCAGATTGTTTCCAGTCGGCAATTCCGGTTTCGGTTAGGTAAAGAAGATAGTCCGCCGTCGGTGGCGGGATTGCGGAGGCAAGAGCAATGACGAATAAGACGAGACGAAATTTTCTACGCGGAGCGGGTGTGGCGTTAACCCTGCCTTGGCTCGAATCCTTGCCACTGTTGGGGCAGGATGGCGCCCCGGTGAAATCGTCGAAGCCTCCGGTGCGCTTCGGGTGTGTCTTCTTCTCCAACGGCGTGGAACCGGAGCATTGGTGGGCGAAGGGCAACGGCGCTGCCATGCAGTTTGGTCCGGCGGCACAGCCGTTGACGCCGCATTCTGAAGACCTCGTCTTCATTCGCGGGCTCTATAATCAAACGGCGTTTGTCTCCACCAGTCCGCACCTTGGGCGTATGAATTTGCTGTCCGGCGCGCCGGTCAGTTTGGATCCGAGCGATATTCGTGTCGGCACTTCGTTCGATCAGGTGATGGCAAAGCGCATCGGGGCCGAGACCCCTCTGGCGAGCCTTGCCTTGGGCATTGAGCCGAACGAACTGCGCCTCGAAGACGGCTTGTCCATGATTTACGGTTCCTCGATTTCCTGGGAGACGCCGACCAAGCCTTCCATGAAGGAGATTTATCCATCGCGCACGTTCGACGCGTTGGTTGGCGACGGTAAGGGCCGCCGCACCGATCGCAGCATTCTCGACGCGGTGCTGGCCGACGCCCATAGCTTGCAGCCCAAGATCAGCCGCGGCGATAAGGTGAAGCTGAACGAGTACTTGGAATCTGTGCGCGACATTGAAACCCGCATTGACCGTGCGTCTAAGGAAGAGCGCCTTGAAGGTTGGCGACCCACTCTTAAGCAACCGAATATGCCTCGGCCTGCCGATGAGATTCCGCAAGACGTTCCGGCGCACATGAAGCTGATGCTGGATCTGACGGTGCTGGCGTTCCAGATGGATAAGACGCGCGTGCTGACGCTGATGTTGAACAACGATCTGTCGCAAATGAACTTCAAGTTCCTCGAAGGCGTTCGCGGGGCGCTGCATTTGGACTTGACGCACAACGGCCGCGCTCCGCTGGTTGAGGCCATGTATTTGAAGACCAATCAATTCCACATCCAGCAATTTGCGTATCTCGTTAAGCGGCTCAAGGAAATTGACGAAGGCGGGCAATCGTTGCTCGACAGTTCGTTGTTGATGCTGGCCTCAAGCCTGTTCGATGGTGACACGCATGGGGCTGATCAATTGCCGATAGTGCTGGCCGGGCGCGCCGGCGGGGCGTTGAAGACGGGACGGATCTTGGATTACACGGATAAGGGCAACGAGAACCGCCGGGCTTGTAGTTTATATTTGTCGTTAATGGATCGGATGGGCGTTCGGTTGGACCGGTTTGGCGACGCGGATAAGCGGCTGACGGATCTGTAGGCTGATTGATCCCGCTGCTACCGAGCTTCTTGATTATTGTTCTTCCCATAGTCTGTAAACCAAAAATTTGGGGACCTACCGGTGCCTGGGTTTAATAGAAAGACTTGCCACGCTTGCATCGAGCTCTAAGCTAAGATGACACTAGTGGAACAACCCAACGGAATCAAAACATCGCCAAGCCGGTGGATGATTCGGCGCGATGAACTGGTGTGGTTGGCCCTGTTCGGTCTAATCGGCTGGTCCATCCCCAGCGAAAACGACGCAGCTCAAACTTTCATTTCGTTGTTCGCCGTCTTCCAGCTTGTAGAGGGCCGGCTAGCGTGGTTTAGCACAATGCCTGGGACGCTTACCAGCATCGGCGTGAAGCTAATGTTGGGTTGGCTGTTGATTGGCTACACGGGCAGCATTAACACTACTTTTTATCCGATCCTTCTGGTTCCGGTGATCGCCGCCGCCACGCGCTTAAGCTGGTTGGGAACTTTCGTCGTCACGTTGGCCGCTTGCGGGACTTATCTATCGTTTCTTTCCTTCGTCGACTTTCGCAATCTGGCCGTTATGTGGGATGAATTGGTGCTCCGGCTCGCATTCCTTCCCGTAGCCGGCAACCTGACCTATATTCTGGCCGAAGAAAATCGCGAAGGAGCCAAGCGCGCTCGGGAAGTTGCTTTCCAATTACAAGCCGCTAATCGCAGCCTGAAGGAAGCGGAAAACGCCGTGCGCAGGTCGGATCGCCTGGCGGCTTTAGGACAACTGACTGCGGGGCTGGCCCATGAGTTGCGAAATCCAATGGGTACCATCCGGGCTTCGTCTGAAATGTTGCGAAAGACGCTGGAAGGATCAAAGAACGAGGTGGCTCTTGAGATGGCCGGGTTCATTCAGTCGGAAGTGGATCGCGCCAATTCGTTGATTACCCGCTTCTTGGAATTTGCTCGTCCCTTGCCGCTGCGTCGCGCGCCAGTAGCATTAGCCGACATGTTGGACGGCGCAATTTCACAATACGAACATGCCTCGCCGCGGCCCGATGTGGCCGTGTATAAAAATTATTCGCCGGAGATTCCACCCATTGCCATGGACCGGGAGTGGATGGAGCGTGTGGTCTACAATCTGGTGATGAATGCGGCCCAGGCCTCGCAGCCGGGATCGGCGGTAACCGTTAAGACGCGCCTGCTCGAAGACCAACGGCAAGCGGAGATCTCCGTGATTGATCGTGGGTCGGGCATTGACCCGAAAAACCGCGAGAACATCTTCAATCCGTTCTTCACGACGAAAGCGGATGGCGTGGGGCTTGGACTGGCGATCGTTTCCAAAGTGATTGATGAGCATGGCGGCAAGATTCTGGTGGAAAGCGATCCAGGCAAGGGGAGCATCTTTCGCATCCTACTGCCGTTGGTTGTTGAGCAAACGAGTGACATTTCATGAGACAAAAAATCCTGATTGTTGAAGACGAAGAAAAACTACGTCGCGTGGTGGAGTTGCAGTTACGCTCCTCGGGCTTTGAAGTGGAGCAAGCCGGTACGGTCGAGCAAGGTCTGAAGTTAATCGATAGCGTCGATTTGATTTTGAGCGATTTGAGGCTGCCGGGTAAGGATGGAATCGAATTTCTGCGGCTAATCAGGCAACAAAATTCCCATGTCCCGGTAGTTCTGATGACCGCATTCGGTACAGTGGAAAACGCGGTTGAGGCAATGAAGATCGGCGCAACCGATTTCTTATTGAAGCCCTTTTCGCTCGACCACTTGATAGCCGTGGTGAACAAGGCGCTCGAGTTAGGCAAGCTGCGTGACGAGAACCGGCAGTTGCGGCAGGAACTCGGCCAGCGCTTTCAGTTGGATAACATCATCGGCCGCAGCCAGGCGATGCAGGAGATTTTCGCCACCGTCATGCGCGTGGCCCCCACCCGGGCGACTGTATTATTGGCTGGCGAAAGCGGCGTTGGAAAGGACCGGATCGCCCGGGCGATTCATCAGCATTCCCCTAGAAAAGACAAGCCCTTCGTGAAGATCAATTGCACGGCGATTCCGGAAAACCTGATGGAGAGTGAACTGTTCGGCTATGAGAAAGGCGCCTTCACGGGCGCGAATCAAAGCAAGCCCGGCAAGTTCGAACAGGCCGATACGGGCACTGTGTTTCTGGACGAGATCGGCGATGTGCCGCCCGCCATTCAGGTGAAACTCCTGCGCATCTTGCAGGAGCGCGAGTTTGAACGGTTGGGGTCGAATAAGACGATGAAGATCGATGTTCGCATTGTGGCGGCGACCAATGTGGACCTGCGCGCGGCACTTGAGCAAGGGACATTCCGCGAGGATCTCTATTACCGCTTGAACGTGGTGCCCCTCAATATTCCACCCTTGCGCGATCGCAAGGAAGACATTCCGGTGCTGGCTGAGTTTTTTGTAGAAAAGCTAGGCAGGGAATTGGAAAGCCCCGTGCGAACCATATCGAAAAACGCCGTGGCGAAGTTGATGGAGTTTAATTGGCCGGGAAATGTGCGGGAACTGGAAAACGTCCTGGAGCGGAGTATCGTCCTAGCCGAGGGACCGGAACTGTCCGCCGGCGATATCCGATTGGATACGGCCCCGGCTGGGCGGCAGCACGCGATGGCGTCGAACAGCTTTCTGCCTGAGGGGATGACCTTGGATCAGTATGAACAGCAGCTGATTAAGGAAGCGTTGAAACGCGCCAATGGCAACAAGAGTCAAGCGGCACGGCTGTTGGGGCTGACTAGGAATGCGTTCCGCTACCGGTTGGATCAGATGGGGATGGATTCTAGCGATGGGGAGTAGGGTTTCCATTATCCGTTTTGGAATAGACAAACAATTGGTGGACAGTTTTCGGAAATCAGTGGCCCAGAGGGCTGGACGGGCTAGGAGTTTGTTGAAAAACGGGGACTGACGAAACCGACATCTTTTTTCGCCATCGCAAGCGATTGATTTTTCTCAAGGGCAACTTGCGAAAAAAGGCTATCTGTTCGTCAGTCCCCTTTTTTCAACAAGCTTCTAGTCGAGCTCCTAGCAGCTAGCTAGTCTCCAGACCGCTTCGGCTTAGCTCCCAGCAGCCAGATCTTCGCTCCAAAGCAAATCTGGTCTTTCGTAAGGAACGTTTGGGTAAACGGCCTTCCCCGGCAAGCGTGAAGGTGCCGAACACCTTGCACCAGGGCCCGTCAGGTATTTCCGGATTCGTCTAAATCCAATTCTTTAACGCTATGATGTCCGATTGACTTAGTTAGCTGGCAATCTCTAAGGCGTTCCAGCAAATGATGCTGACTTGCAGTGGAAGAGACTGCCAAAGTATCCTTGGCATTACGATCCGAAAACTTCTTTCAACAGTTGATCCCGCAATCGGCCCGCTTCCCCTGAATCCCTTGCGCAGGGAGTGATCGTAACTCTCTGATGTCCGCTGAATGAGAATGCTCGCGGGGTAATCATGCAGCCAGTTGCTCTACTCGCCGTTTTTCAGTTTATCCAAGGCGCAAACCAACTCGTGGCTTTCCAGTTGGGCGGCAGCCCTGCGCGAAACAGAATTTGGAATTACCAGACCGCCATCGCCGTCCGCAATTCGTTCCATTTGCCTTACCCGCGTTGCGAATCGTCTAACCATTTGTTCGACTTCGGCCTCGGGAATAGCGATGCTCCTCTCGGTGTCGGCGAACTCTTCAAGGCATTGCATGAATGTTGACAAGGAACCTCCCGCTTCGTCACCTTCACTCGGACTGTACTTACTAGCGACTGAAATTAGGAAGGGAGATCCTGCTTGCGGGAAAGTCGAAGCCCTGCACTTGGTGCAAGGCGATTCAAGCCAGTCAAAACACATCCGGGCCCTTTCATATCTGCGCAAACGCAAATCGCGAAAATTGTTCCGCCAGAAATAATGCAGAATTCGGAAGCAGCCTAATGTTTTAAGCGACAGCCGCCGATCAATACGGTGGGGGAGACGAATTGTAATTTCGTCTATCATGACGTTTATTGAAACAAAACCGGCGGAGATCGTTCAGCCTGTCCTGAACTTTCCTTGCTCTTGGAACCAGTCGTTCGAAGAGATTGGCTACACTCCCAGCATCCTCATAGTGGACGACCTTGAGATCAATCGCCGGCTGTTGAAAGCGATGCTCAAGAACACCACTTATAAGTTTCTGGAAGCGAGGGGAGCAGAGGAAGCATTTCGAATCCTGGCCAGGGAACAAATCGACTTGGTTGTGTTGGATCTGATGATCCCCGGAATGAGTGGTCCTGAATTTTGCCGGAAAATGAAGGCAAATCGAAGAACGCAACTCGTTCCAGTGCTGATGATGACTAGTTTGCAAGGGGTGGAAAACGAAATCCATGGCATTGATTCAGGGGCCGACGAATACCTGACCAAACCCCTGCACCCTGCGCTGGTGCGGGCCAGAGTGCGAGCCATGCTCCGCAACAAGGCATCGGTGGACTCCCTTGAGGAAGCAGAAACAATTCTCTTTGCATTGGCTCAGGCAGTGGAAAGCCGGGATGAATATACGGCAGGTCACTGTGAGCGGCTGGCCACTTATAGCGTCGCTGTCGGTGTAACCCTTGGGCTGTCTAAACCTGAGTTGGTGGCGCTACATCGTGGTGGTTTTCTGCACGACATCGGTAAAGTGGCGGTACCCGATCGCATCTTGCATGGAACAACAAAGCTAACCCAGGAAGAGTGGACCATCATGAAACTCCACACGATTCGTGGCGAAGAAATCTGCCGGCCAATGAAGAGCTTGGCTCCAGTGCTGCCTATCATTCGCAGCCACCATGAACGTTGGGACGGAACGGGATATCCGGATGGACTCGCCGGTGAGGATATCCCGCTGCTCGCCAGAATCCTCCAGGTGGTGGATATCTACGACGCTCTCACCACGAAACGAACATACAAGCCCACGATGAGCCATCACGAGGCGATCCAGTTGATGCAGGAAGAAACGGACAAGGGGTGGCGGGATCCGGATCTCATCTCTCTCTTCGTCAGTGTCTCAAACAGCTCTTGGGAACAAGGGATCGCTGAGTTCGCGTCGCCCGAATGGAGCGAATTGCAGTCGATGCGCGAATCCCTGCAAAACATGCAGCACTCAATTGGAAGATAATCGCTCCGCTTCTACACCCGGGCTAATATCTTGCCGCCTTTTCCTGGTGGTGGCACTGGTTCCGGCTCTGGCTCTGGCAGCTTTCGCGGCCTGGAATCCAATTTCTTGGCGATGAAGTCGTCCTTGGCTTTCGCGAACTTCGGAGCTCCAGGCGCGATCTTCGTCGCCTCGAACACTTCCTCGTCCGTTACTTCCTGCGCCATGCCGATCAATTTTTGCAGATGGTTCTTAATTCTGTCCTGCACAATGCGCTCATTGGAATTCATCAGCAAGAACACCAACTGCTCGCCAGGAGCATCTTTGAGAGTTTTGTAAACCATCGACAACTTCTTCAAAGCGGGCGCCTTGATTACCTTTTCCAGCTTCTTCGACTTCGCCTCAAGCTGCTGCCAACCGGTTACGGTTGCTTTGTCAATCCCCATTTTTTTGATCAGCGCCACCTTCTCCTTAGGCGAGAACTTTTGAGTTAAGAGATAAAGGAACAGGCTAGCGTCGTTAGCCGTAAAACCAATCTCAAAGGGAATATTAGTGCGGGCCTTCATCAGCTTCTGCATTCCTGCAAGGTTCACCTTAGCGCCGGTTAAAGCGGGTGAGAACAGAGGAAGGATCTTTTCTTCATCCAGAATCCGCAGCAATTCCGCCGGGTTCTGTTCGGCGGCCATCCGCATCAGTTCCGGCCCCAGGACTTCCTGCGGTATCTTCAGATGCAAGCTGGCTTCTTTCACATTTTCGTATTGGGAGCGAGTGCGCTCGGACAGCGGAAAACTCATGCGCACGCTGAATCGCCACATGCGGAGAATCCGGGAGACATCGTCGTACAGCGCCTGAGAGTAGGCGGTATGGATTTCGCGGCGCTCAAGGTCGGCCAACCCATTCGTGGGATCAAGCAGCAGACCGCGGGAGGCTTTGTTGAGCGAAAGCGCAATGGCGTTGATCGTGAAATCCCTACCCTTCAGATCCTCATGAATGGTGGCCGGAACCACCACCGGCTTCGATCCCGCGCGGCCAGGTTTTTCCACTTTGGCCATGGCGAATTCGGCGGTGACATTGCCAGGAAAGCGCAGCTCAATACTCTTCTTGCGATCGTCCGTCGAAACGACCTCGCCGTGCAATGATTTTTGCAGACCCTTCGCCAGAGATTTTGGAGAGCCTTCGACTACGAAGTCGAGGTCGCGAACAGGGTAACCGCCAAGGACATCGCGCATGGCGCCACCGGCTAGAAAAACACTGACGTTTGCTTCAGCCGCAGCCGCTTGCACCGCATTGACCAATTTGAACTGACTGTTGGTCAGGTGGCTTTCGAGCTTGAAAATGTAATCACTCATTAAAAAACAACTCCAAGAACTGCAATAATCCTGCGCAATTTTCGCGCCTTCAAAACGGACCAGCTTCCCTAGTCAACCGTTCATGCCCGCGGGTGATGCTCGTCCACCACTCTCCGTAGACGGCCTCGCATCACGTGCGTGTAAATTTCGGTGGTCCCAATATCAACATGCCCCAACATGGTTTGAACGCTGCGCAGGTCAGCGCCGTTCTCAAGCAAATGGGTGGCAAAACTGTGGCGCAATACGTGAGGGGTCAGTCCATGGAAGATACCCGCTTTCTTGCCCAAATCACGTAGCGCGATCCAAAACATTTGACGGGTCATTCTGGTTCCTCTTCCCGTCACGAACAAATACCGGCTGGCTCGACGCTTCAAAATAGCGGGTCGTGCCGACTCTAAAAACCTATTAATAAAAGCCAACGCCTGACGTCCAACCGGAACCAGCCGTTGCTTGTTCCCTTTTCCCGTTACTCGCAGCACGCCCATATCTAAATTCAAGTCAGATACCTCCAGCGAACATAATTCGGAAACTCGCAGACCAGTCGCATAGAGCAATTCCAGCATAGCGCGGTTTCGCAACCCAAGCGGATCGTCGAGGTCAGCAGCCTTGAGCAGTTTGTCAATATCTTCTGAATTCAAGAACTTCGGAATGGCTTTCCACTGTTTTGGAGTGGTCAGAAATTCCGTCGGATCGGCGGTCACCGCCCCCTTTGTAATCAAATGGTAGTAAAAACCTCGTAGGCTGGACAGATGACGGGCTACGGAACGGCTGCTAAGTCCCTTCTGATAAAGAATATCTATATATTTACGCAGGTCTTCTTCGAGCGGAGCGCAGTTCAGCTTCTGATCCTTGGAATATGCAGCTAAGCCATTTAGATCTAATGACATAGCTGAAATCGAGTTTACCGACAACCCCTTCTCCATCCGGCAGCTATCGAGGTAGCACTGGATGTGAGCGGACAAAGAAGCCACTTCCGGCATTGTGCCAATGATACAATACTTACGAAAATGTTTGGAAGCAAACCATCCTCGGAGTAGCCTTTTTTGAATACTGCAACTAATAAGAAGGCTCTGATCTTGCGATTCGACCGCGAATCGTTGGAAGGTTTTGTCAATTCGCAGGAACTGGCGACGATAGAGGGAGTTCAAATGCTAACGCCCCAAGGGCAGGTGCAAATAGTACCCTTTATCGACGTAAAACTCGTTTGTTTTGTTAAAGATTTCGGCGATTCTCCCGATGTCTTCGGAAAGCGGCAGTTTACTGCAAGACCCAAGATGGCTGGACTTTGGGTTCGTTTTCGATTTCGCGACGGGGCGGAACTTGAGGGGCTTTTGTCTGGTAATCTGTTACAGCTGGAACAGTTTGGGTTTACCGTAGCGCCACCCGACTCGACCCTACAACGCATTTTCATTCCAAAGGCTGCTTTAACAGACGTGGAAGTGCTAGGTGTGATTGGTAGTGCTTTGAAAAAGCCCAAGCCCAAAACGGTACCGCAAGAACAAATGCAAATGTTCGAGTAGACCGGCCTTTGATTAAGCAAGAGCTTAGAGTAAACGGAAATTGACTTCAATCTGAGCCTGGACAGGAACCGGTTTGCCATCCTTCATGCCAGCCTTGAAGCGCCACTTCTGGACCGACTCGATAGCCTTCTCATCCAGTCCCAATCCAAGAGCGCGAATCACGCGGATGTCTATTGGTTGGCCTTTCTCGTTGACAGTGACCGAAAGCATAACCGTACCTTGGAATTTCGCCTTGCGGGCTTCTTCCGAATATTCAGGATCAGTTTTGTAAAGAACAGCTGGGGCTGATACGCCGCCGCCAACTCGATAGGCACCGCCGCCGAAGACGCCACCCGAACCGGGGCCTGCTCCGCCGCCAGTGCCTGACCCTACGCCACCACCGCTACCACTGCCGATGCCCGCCCCCGAACCAGTACCGTTGGACGGTATGCGGCCAAGTGAGTTTGGATCCCCAAAGTTAGGAAGATTAACGTTCGGAATCGGGATATCGGAAAGAATCGTCGGCTCCATGATCAGTTTCGGAGCTGGATTATTGACAACTGCCATCGGAGGCGTAAATTGCCTTGGAGAAATCTTGGGGAGCTTACCCTTGCTGGCTTGAATGAGGCTACGATCACCACCGCCACCACCGCCTTGATGAGTCTGCTTCTTTATCGGCTCGGGCTTGTAGGCTTCCAGATTCGGAGCAATCAAAGGAACCATATCCTTCACTTTTTGCTGAATCGCTTTGTTCGTGCCGATTAGCAAAAGCGCGGCTATGAAGATGCCGTGAATCACCATGGAAATCAGCCCGGAACTTTTCTGGTGACTTTCCGTTCCCCAAATATCCTTCACAGCGACCGGCTTGGAGGTTATTTCAAGAGGCGGCAGCTTAGGTGGGCTAATTAGTTCTTTGATCGATTGGAATATCGTAAGAAACCACGGGGTTGTGGTTTCAGGCGCGAGAAGACGAGCTAAATGGTCTTCTTCCTCGGGTTGCGGCGGATTGACGGGTATGCTGGCCATCCAGTTGTGGTCCTACTCAAAGTTACAGACGCGAAAAATAGGGCCTTGGTTGCACCCTTGCGTCACAATCCTACCAAAAATTGTAGCAGGGCACAAGACTCGGGGTCAGCTTCTACCAAAAAGCGTAACACTTGTGTCGCTAACAGGTTATCCTGACTCAATTCAGGCCTAAACGCTCCAACATCGGTTCTGGATCCGGTTCGCGACCCATAAAATTCTGATATAGATTTATTGGATCGTCGCTATTCCCTTTGGCTAGGATCTTTTGGCGGAAATCGGCTCCAGTTTTGGGGTTCAGGACGCCTTCGTGGCGGAAGCGGCTGAAGGCATCCGCATCGAGAACCTCGGCCCATTTATAACTGTAGTATCCGGCTCCATAACCGACAGGACTGGAGAACAAATGGGTGAATGAAGCAACTACGGCGTGTTCGGATGGCAAAGGGGCGGGGGCGTAGCGAGCCGTAATCTTGCGGGTGTATTCAAGCACCTCGCCATCGACGGCCGGGTCGTATTCCATGTGCAAAAGCAAGTCCATGGTTGAAAAGGACACTTGCCGGATTTGGGTTGAAGCAGCCCTGAATTTTGTGGACTCTTTCACCTTCTCCAGTAAATCCGCTGGGAGCGGTTCTCCCGTCTCATAGTGCCGGGCGAACATGCGGAGTGACAGTTCCTCGGAACACCAGTTCTCCAGGATTTGCGAAGGGAGTTCCACAAAATCCCAGGCTACGTTGGTGCCGGTCAAACTGCGAATCTCAACACGACTCAGGCAATGGTGGAGCAGGTGGCCAAATTCATGAAACAGCGTCTGGACGTCACGGTGGGTGAGGAGGGCAGGCTTATCATCGAGTGGTGGCGTCATGTTGCCGCAGATCAATCCCAGGTGTGGAGACCAGCCGGTGGAACCAGGTTTGCCCGCAATGAACGCATCCATCCACGCTCCGCCGCGCTTCGACTCACGCGGATACAAGTCGGAATAAAAAGAACCAAGGTGTTCACCGGTGACTTGGTCGTGGATGTCGTAGTATCGTACGTCGGAGTGCCAGAGATGGGCGTCGTGGTGCTCGGTCACCTTGATGCCGAACAGTTGGCGGCAAATCTCAAACATGCCCTCGATCACTTGCGGCAGCGGGAAGTAAGGACGCAATTCTTCTTCGTTGAAATTCAGTTTCTTTTCGCGAAGCTTCTCGGCGAAATAGGGGACGTCCCAAAGTTGGATCGCCCCTTCGGCCGGGCCGACTAACTCATTTCGAAAGGCCTCAAGTTCGGCGATCTCGCGTTTCAGAAATGGGGCAGTGCGTTGCTCAATGACGCGGATGAATTCGAGCGCCGCATCACCGGTCTTTGCCATGCGATCGGCGATCACCATATCGGCAAAGTTTTTGTAGCCAAGCAGCGTGGCTTTTTCACGCCGCAGTTCAAGGACACGAGTGAGGATCGGCAAGTTGTTGCGATCCCCGGCAGTGGCCCGGGAAAAAAAAGCACGCGCTATTCTCTCGCGAATCTTCCTGTCATCGAGATAGCTAATGACAGCAGTGTAGCTTGGGGCTTGGAGGGTGAAGCGCCAACCGGAGAGCCCTTTAGAAGCTGCGCTTTGGCGGGCGGCGCCGACGGCCGAAGGCGGCAAGCCGGCCAACTCGGATTCATGGGTTAGAACAATTTCAAAATCATTGGTGGCGTCCAGAACATTTTCGCCGAACTTCATTGTAAGCTTGGAGAGTTCGACGTCAATTTCCGCCATTCGCACTTTGCCGGGCGCGTCGAGTTCGGCGCCGGCGCGCTTGAAGCTATCGAGCGTTTTCTCGACGAATCGCCTCCGGACCCCTTCAAGAGCAGTTCCATCAGCGGTAGCAGCGAACGCTTTCAAGGCCTTGTAAAGACCTTCATTAAGAGCGAGGCCGGAATAGAACGAGCTGGCTTTCGGCTGCGCTGCGTTCACGGCGGCGCGCAATTCGGGCGTGGTTACGACAGATTCCAGATGGCGCGCAATGGTGATGGCCCGATCCAGATCCTCCGTGGCGCGATCATAGGCGTCCATCGTATTTTCCCAGGTTCGATTCCCCGCAACACCGATGATGGCATCGATATGAGCGCGGGACCGTTCGATAAGCTGGTCCAGGGCCGGCTCAATGTGGGCGGCGTGGATTTTGTCAAATGGAATTTCGAATTTCGTTTCGAGGAGAGGATTGCCCGTGTGCATTTATTACTTTCTACTTCCAAAGTACCTAAATACAAACCACAATGCTACTGAAATGACACCTTGCATGGGAAATAATTCGTTAATCGTTTTGTACGACAAATGCCTGCCGAGCCCCTTGACAGCGTCTTCGGGCGCGACGCATGAAGTAGGTCGCTGCAATTCGAACTAAAAAATTGGATGATTAATGGATCCCGATGCAAGAGCACCGAATAGGGCAATGTCCCATTATTCAACCTTCATCGCGGTCGTTTCGTTTTTGTAGAAGAGAGATTTGCTTCACTCGAGCGACAATGGCTCGGCCTTGCTCAGGAGGATCGTCGTCACCCGCATTCGGAACGTACGATCAATCACGCTCTGTGGAAGGAGGATACGGTTTCCGTGCAAGGTGGTTGCTTTTACGAGATCGCCCTCCGCAATACCCGCGACACCGGACCGGGCTTAGGCAAAGAACGGAACGGAGGGGCCATGCTTGGTTACTTCGGAGCGCGGCGAATGAGTGGTAGACAGGAGCGGTTCACTAGCCCTAACGAAGACCTCACTTATTCGCGGCAATCGTCCAATTCAAACCAAGAAGAATTTGATGATCAACCGATCCCGTTGAAATGCCAACATGCTGTCCCGACAAATCCACACTGAAGCGATCGTTCATTTGGAATTCCATCCCTTCCGAAACGGTGTAAAACCGGCGAATAGCGGTCTGTTTTTCCATCGTCAAACTGGCATGTGCTGTCAAGTGATTGGCCAAGCCGTATGCGCCGAGCTTGCGACCGAAACCGAAGCCGAGATCCCAAATGCCCGGCGGATTATTGCTGCCAGGTTTGGTGGCCCCGGACCACGAAAGGGTTGCGCCGATACTATTTAGACCAGGGTCGACGCGCGCCAGGGCCGTCCCGCCAACGCGAAATCCTTGGTCGCCTCTGGTTAAGTAAGTCAGGCTGGGAGCGATCCCGAGATTGATGCCATTCCATTTCACAGCGGTTGTGCTGGTGAAGGTGACGTGGTCGGAGAACTGCGTGGTGCGATGCCCGTCGGGAACGAAACTATCAATCAAGTCCGCACTGATACCCCATTCAGTATGCTTCAAATAGTAATTTTCGGATTCAGGAGTAAATCGTAGCGTTGTGGGCAACCAATAACTGCCGGCTTCCGTGAACCCATTGATCACGTCCAACTCAAAAGTTCCCGGCGCTGCAATCAAGGGGGAAATGGTTAGCCGGTTGCGAAAAGAAGTGGATTGGCGGCGAGCCCGACTAGACGATTTTGGCGCGCCAAGCCCGAGGGGCGTAACGACGAGCAGCGCCAAACAGGTGACTACGAGGGAGCTTCTCACGTTGGCTTAATCTTATCTAAAAACTATCCGGTAAGGCGACAAACTCAAAGCGCCGCCGTTGAGAAACAGCCTTGGCGAGAAGCCTAGTTCGGTCGCTAGTTCGTTTTCGTACGGGATGGCCACTAGTTCCTGTCCGCTGATCCTAAGCCACAAATTAGCGGAAACCTGCTGGGACTTGGACAAGAACTGTTCGAAGAAACTCTTCTTCGCCGGGTAGAGGACCAGCGCGACCTTATCCCCCGCTGGGATTTTGGCCTTTTCCTTGATCAGTTGAATTGTCCGGTCTAAACCGCCCAGTTCATCCACCAACCCGCGGGACTTGGCTTGCGTACCTAACCAAGCGCGGCCCTGGGCGAGGTCCTCAATTTCCTTCACATCACGTTTGCGAGCTTTCGATACGTGGGCGAGGAACTGCTGATAAGTGGCCTCAATACCATCGTGCAGTTTACGGCGGCCATCGGCATCGAGTGGTTTGGACTCGCTATCAATGTCGGCGTATTTGCCGCGAATGAGTGTGTCTTTGGTGATGCCAAGCTTGTCGTAAAGTCCCTTCAGATTTACCTTTCCGAAAATGACGCCGATGGAACCGGTGATGGTGCCTGGATAGGCGACGATAGGATCGCCGGTCATGGAGATCCAATAGCCACCGGAGGCTGCGACGTCGGACATGGAAATGACCATTGGCTTTTTCTGACTGAGCAGTTGGATTTCGCGTAAGATTTCGTCGGAAGGCGTCACTTCGCCGCCGGGGGAATCGACGCGAAGGATGACTCCTTTGATCGAGTTGTCGTCACGGACCAGGCGAATCTGTTTGATCATTGCGGCAGGAGTAATGCCCTCGGTTTCGCCGAAGGGCGAAACCTGCGCCAGTCCACGGCTGATGGCGCCTTCACCAACCAGCACGGCGATGCGATTGCGCGAATCGGATCCGCGGTTGGCTTGGCTATAATCGGCGATGGAAATCTTCTTGATTTCCTTAGCTCCAATTTTCTTCTTCACTTCATCGAGAAATTGGTCGTTGAACAGCATTCCGTCGACCAAGCCTTTTTCAACGGCCGCTTTCGCCAGTTGGGGGCCGTCGTCGATGATGGCGCGCACTTGCTCTTCGGTCTTGTTACGGCCTTTGGCGATACCGGACACCAACTGCCCGTAGAGATCGTCCAGTATAGAATTGAGCGCCTCGCGCGATTCGGGAGTCATGCTGGTGCGGACGTAGGAATCGAGGTAGTCTTTGTACTTGCCGGCGTGCTCCATTTCCATCTGCACGCCCATCTTGTCCATGAGCCCCTTGTAGAAAGTGATTTCAGCGCGCAGCCCTTTGATGTAGAGCACGTCGGTGGGGAGCAAATAGATTTTGTCGGCGACGGAAGCGATGTAATATTCACGCAAGGTGGGTTCATGCAGATAGGCATAGATGAATTTGCCGGATTTTTTGAACTTCAGCAGATCCTCACGGACTTCCTGCATTTTCGCCCAACCCATGGCTGTGCCGCGCGGTTCAAGAATGACTGCCTTAATGCGGCTATCGGTGGCGGCGCGTTCAAGCGCCCCCCACAGCTCCGTGATGGTAATTGAGCCGCTTTCATTCTCAAGAAACGGCAAAGGCATGTCGGCCTTCGGTTTTTCGGGGATATCGCCTGAAAGGCGCAGCACGAGCACGGAACCATCGGCCACGTTCATTTTGCGGTCGCCGAGGCTCGCGAGTACGAGTGCTCCGATGAAAACAGTCATGGCGGCCAGCACAAGGCCGGTAACCAGGCCAATCAAAAATTTCTTCATTTCATTCCCCGTTCAGAATTAGTTCAAAGCGGCGGTTGACGTCCTTCAGATAGTCCGCTTGGCCGTCGCCGCCCAGTTCGACTGTGGCGAAACCAGAGTAGCCGATGTCTTTCAGCGCGGCGTGGATTTGTTTCCAATCGATTTCGCCATCCCGAAGGTTGACCCAGTCGGCAACGGTCTTCTTGACGGTGGGGTCGCGGCGGAAGGTGAAGTCTTTGAGATGCAGCCGGATGATGCGTTTACCAAGAGTGCGGATCCAATCCTGCGGGTAGCCATAGAGGACGACGTTACCAACATCAAAGTAGGCGCGCACCCAGGGGGACTTGAAATCATCAATGTAACGGGCAAATTCGAGAGGCGATAGCAGGAATTTATTCCATACTTCTTCGACGGCGATGATGACTTTAAGCTTTTCAGCCATGGGGATTATTTTGCGGATTTCGGTTTGAGAGCGGGTCCAGGCGTCGCCATAACTGGTTTGGGCGTTGACGACGGCGGGCACAAGCAGGACCGTTTGGGCGCCCCACATGGAAGCTTGTTCGAGACTGGTTTTCATTCCTTTGACGGACTCGGCCACAACGGAGGCATCGGAGGAAGAGAGTGGATACTTCCAGTGGCTCATGTTCATCACGGAGTGTATGGGGACGCCGGTTTGCTCGGAGGCTTTTCGGATCTGGGTGGCTTCTTCAAGAGATGCGGCGGTGCCGGCCTCGATGGCCTCAAAACCGGTATCCTTGGCGAGTTGGAATCGCTCGTTGAAACTTAGCTTTTGATTGAGCATGCTGAGCAGGACTCCCTTTTTGATGGGAAGGCGGCTCGAGGTTTGAGCGAGAGCGGCGAGCGGCGCGAGGGCGCCGGCAGCGAGGAGGTCGCGACGATTGAGAAGGGGTTTCATTCAAGTAGGCTCTTCTGCCTGATGATACCGCAGGAACCGGTTTCGTTGGCGATGATCCTACAGATTGGAATGAGTAAGGGCGCGGGGATCGTTGCGGCAAATGGAGATCAGGAATTTGGTTGGCTAGGAGGGCGAAGGGCCTGACGGCAGGGCTGCCAAATGTTACGAGGAATACGAAAGCTTTTTGCCGGCGCAGCTACGTTTTGCGCGAGTTCCTTAATAGAAAGAAAAACGCCGGGAAGCGTTTGAGCGGCTGGTAGGCCACGCTTTTCCGGCGTCTGGAGTACTCATGTCGCAGCAAGTAGGTTGATCAACCCTGCCGCTGGCGTATGATTTAGACCAGGTTAGGTATTTTAATGATTTTCTTTTGAATTGCGTACTGCACAAGTTGAGCCTTGTTATGGATATCAAGCTTGCGCATCAGGTTAAATTTGTGCGCCTCCACGGTCTTAACGCTAAGGTTAAGATCGCAGGCGATTTCCTTGACCGAGTTGCCTTCGGCCAACATCTTCAGCACTTCCCGTTCGCGAGCGGTGAGAGTGGCAAAGCGTGGCAGACGGTTGGCGGACTTTATGCGAGAGCGGAAATCGTCGACCAATTGAGACAGCATCCGCGGACTGAGATAGCTGCCACCACGGCAGACATCCCTGACAGCGGCGACCAGTTGTTGAGAAGGGCTATCCTTCAAAACGTAGCCAGCAGCCCCGACTTCCATTCCCTCCACCAGATAGTCTTCGTCGTCATACATCGTGAGAAAGAGAATCTTTGCTTCAGGACGGTTTTTCTTAATTTGCCGGGTTGCTTCAAAACTGGACAGTCCGGGCATGTGGATATCCATTAACACCACATCCGGACGCAGCTCATTGGCCTTCTCGACTGCATCGCCGCCATTGGGAGATTCCCCAATTACTTCCATGTCGGCTTCCGCTGATAGTAGAGTACGGATGCCTTGTCGAAACAGAGTGTGATCATCCGCTAACAAAATTCGAAGTTTGGCCATATGTTGTTTCCGATAGAATCAGGTTCCAAGATCCTCGCTTGAAGCGAAGTACCTTCGATCTGAACGTTTTTTTCAAACTCAATCTTTGAAACTCTTTCTAAGGCAGAGTTTCCACTGCAATGCCGCCTTGTGGCTAAGTGCTTTTAGCCACGCAAACCCAGGTCCCTGAAATCATAGGGCCCGTTTCCGGCATAGAAATCGACCTCGTGTCAATTCATTGCCAGCCCGAAACGCGAAAGATCGCGTCGTTAGGCTGCAACCGCCTCTCTGGAAATCGGCAACTGGATCCAAATCTTAGTACCCGATCTCGTGGCTCTTATCCGTTCTGGGCGCCCTCCTCGCGTTAAGCGAGCTCCTCGTGACGCTTTGACGGCCTTCTGGCCCCCCGTAGCCGGACTACTAGATTCACACTTTGCAAAAACTTCGTTCTTACTAGTTACTTCGTTCTTACTAGTTACTACACTCTTCTTACTCAGAACATCTCTTCGTTTACTAAGAACCTTACAATGCCCGCCGAGCAATTCCACTCGTTCCCTCATGCCTTGCAGCCCGAAGGATTCGCGTTTTAGACCGGCTTGCTCAACGTCAAAGCCGATGCCGTTGTCTTCGACTATCAACCTTAGGAATCCATCGGAAGTTTGGGCGGAAATGTTTACACGGGTGGCGGAAGAATGCTTAGAAATGTTATTAAAACACTCCTGCACCAAGCGATATACCACGACTTCTGTTTTCTTAGGCAGGCCTTCGAGATTCCCCAATTGCAATTTCACCTTTGCCGGATACCACTGCTTGAATCTTGTGACCAAATGTCGCATAGCCGGACCAAGTCCGAGTTGCTCGAGTGTAGCGGGACTCAGCGCGGCGATCAGACGGCGGACCTCAATGATGGTTCGCTCGGTGGCCTCTCGCGTTTGCTGTACTTTTTGACGAAGACCAACAAGTTCCGCGGGCATGGCATGTTCGATCATCTCCATTTGCAGGCGCACATAGAGCATGGATTGTCCGGCCTCATCGTGCAGTTCGCCTGAGATGCGGCGGCGTTCCATTTCTTCAACCTGGAGCATATGTTCCGCCAGGTGACGAATCTGTTCTTCGCGTGCTCTCAAATCGTCGAGCAGCCGGGCCTTGGCTGCCGCTTCGACGCAACGTTCCGCGGCGGCGGCAAGTAGCTCCTCCTCGCGGGGAAGCCATTCGTAGGGTTTCTCAAACGCGAACTGGAAAGCTCCGGTGAGTACTCCTTCATGAATCAAGGGTATTGTCCAAACCCAAGATAGTTTCTTGGGCAAAGCTTTTCCCGGCACACGTTTTCGTGGAGTGGTACTTTCCTTCCAAGCCCTTTCGGCCCAAGCGATGGAAACCGGCAGACCCGCAATCGACTGACAGCGCGCCTTCGAAAGCCATTGCCGAAGAGACTTCGTATCCGGTGAACCACTTTCACTTTCAGCCTTGCCTGCGAATCCTATGGATGTCCAGGCGTTCGTTGGGGAATCAAACGAGAGATATCGTGCATCGTCGGCCTTCGCAAAGCGTTTGAGCGTGCCGAGGAATTGGGAATACAGATCATTCAAGCCACGCGAGGCGACCTCATCGCGAAAAAGTTCGTAGAAAGCTTGGGCTTCAGCTTCACGCACTTGGTAGTATGCGTTGTTGAGCGTAAGCATCACGCAAAACTGCAGTTGTTCCCGCACCCATTTAAAATTAGCCGCTTCGGCTGGCGTTATTTTGGCGAATACAGAATCGAGCAGTACATCATACGTGGCCAGCGCCTTCACAATAGAGCCTGGTGCTAAGTTCAACTTGGCCAACCGGCGGCCGCTATAAGATACCTGCTCAAAAAACCCTTTCAGGTTGCCGTCTTTCAGCCAGAAACGGATAGCGGACACAGGCGTTAGCGCAAGGAGGGCCGTTCTTTGCCGCGGGTCATAACTGTGATGTTCGGCCGGCTTAGGCTTAATGTCTCCCGCCTTAAATCCGGGGCGCGCTGAGAGCTGCGAGGCGAACTTACGGTCGACGTCATTACCACGGGCGCCTAGTATTTCACCCATGCGGTTCAGGTGGCTGTGCATCTGCCCGCCCAGAACATTGGCCGCGTCGGCTAGCACCGGAGTGTGAAGAGAACGAGTCACCTTACCTCTATCGAGTGAAAGGGTCCTAATCTTTAGCGGAATTTCACTGAGAACTCTATTTCACTCGGCCATCGCCTCGATACCCTCGAAAGCACGGAAAGATTCACTAATGTTGAAGGCAATCGCCGATCAACAAGAAGAAGTAAAGTGTCCACGATTCGGCCATATTCAATTTGTATATCTATCGTTTTGGGACTTGTTCCGCCGTTGTGCTCGCAAGAGGGCCGGGCGGTCCATCGTGACTTGACGCAATCGTCTCTCGAAGAGTTAATGAACATTGAAGTTAGTTCGGTTGGTAGAAAGCAGCAGCGGATGTCGTCGTCGGCGGCCGTATAAGTTGTTACGAATGAGGACATCGTTCCGGGATTCCAGGGCGCGCGGATTGATGCCACTAAATGGGCTGTTTCGGCCAGAGGCTCTAACGGACGCTATACGATGAAAATGCTTGTCCTGATTGACGGCCGTGGCTTTTATACAAATATCTTCTCGGGCGTGCTGTGGGAGCAAAACGACCTGATGCTTGAGGATGTTGCCCGGATCGAGGTTATCCGCGGACCTGGTGGAACGATGTGGGCAGCTAACGCCGTCAACGGAGTGATTAATGTCATCGCTAAGAAAGCCTACTTCTCAAAGGCCGTTAGCACGGAGAAAATCGAATCCATCCTGAAGGATCAATCCTCACTATTCCAACTTCCGGTGGTGTCGGGGACACAAGTCGATCTGAAGTGAAACACGAGTTCCAAAGCAGCGGACTCCCGTAAACGCCATCCCTTCTTGCGGAGTCCTCTGGACGTGAAGGGGATATCTCGAAACCTACAGAAGAATTACTGAAGTATTTACTTGACTATTAAGCAACCCTGGACAATACTGAAGTCAGTACTTCACTAATAAAGGAGAGAGGTTTCATGGAACGTCCGTCCGTTATTCACAACACTTTTGTTATTCAGCGCAGCTACCCGGCTTCACCCGAACGGGTATTTGCGGCTTTCGCAGATGCAGCCAAGAAGCGCCGATGGTTTGCCGAAAGCGATCACCACGACATCGAAGACTTTGCGATGGATTTTCGCGTTGGCGGGCAGGAGCGCGCTGTCTATCGCTTCAAAGGAGGCACGCCTTTCGCGGGCGTCGTGCTTTCGGCTGATGGCATCTATCTGGACATCGTTCCGGGACGTCGCGTGGTTAGTGGCTCGACGATGTCCTTTGGAGACAAGCGTATTTCAGCGTCTCTAGTGACGATTGAGCTTTTGCCTGCGGGCCAAGGGACGGAGCTGATCTGCACACACCAGGGCGCTTTCTTTGAGGGCGCCGATGGCCCCGCGATGCGAGAGGCTGGATGGCGGAAGTTGCTGGAACGATTGTCGACTGAATTCCCAAGCTGAAGTATGCGCAATACGAAAGCGAACATTGGCCGAGTGTTTCACGCTCTTGGCGACCCCACGCGCCGGGCGATTGTAGAGAAGTTGAGCCAAGGCCCTGTATCCGTTTCGCGGTTGGCGGGACCGCTTGCGATCACCCTAACGGCCGTTGCGCAGCACTTGCAGCTGCTCGAAGAGAGTGGATTGGTGCATACCGAAAAGGTTGGGCGCGTGCGCACTTGCCGGCTGGAAACGGCGGGGCTTTCGCTCGCCGAGCAATGGATTGGAGAGCGACGTTCCCTGTGGGAGTGCAGGCTGGATCGGTTGGGTCATTTGCTGGCCGAGGAAGAGGAGTAGTATCCTAACGGGTCAGTTTGCCGATGCGGCCTTTGGGGCCAACCACGAAGGGGAGCGATAGGGCGTTCCAGTTCTGTTCGGCGCCGGGTTGGGCGCGCCAGGTGACGCCGTCGTCGGTGGAAATGTCGGTACCGTTCGGGCCGACTGCGATCCAGTGTTTGGCTGCTGTATCATAGGCGACGGCGCTGCGGAATCCGCTGGGTGGTTGGACGGCGGAAGATGCTGTGTCTTTGGTTTGGCCGGGCAATTTGTAGTCGCCCCCTACGGTGACTGTCACCATTCGTCCACCTTGGGTTCTGACGCCCAGCGAAAATGCTCCGGCGGTTGGTCCTAGTGCCAGTCCGGGCAGGTTTGTCGCTGTTGGCTTCGCGGATTTCAGGTTAACTTCGATCAGTTCGTTTGCCCCGCCTCCGGTGACAAAGTAGATCTTCTGGTTTTTGCTTCCAATGAAAAGAGAGCTGTTGCTGGCGGCGAAGATCGCCTGCCCTTCCTTGGCTTTCGGAACATGATCGTTGGCAAGACGCCGCCAACCCTTACCGCCGTTTGAGGTTACGAAAATAGGGAAATGGCCGTCGACAGGATCGCCCAACACAACACCGAAATTCGCAGTGCTGAACTGAAGCGCGTCCCAGAAGCCTTCCTTATCCGGATTCGTAAACAGCAGCTTCCAGGTGCGGCAGGCGTCAGTGGTTTTGTAGATACGGGATAGGTCGCCTTTGCCGGCAGACATGATGATGGCGCTGGTTTCGTTAAAGGCTTGGACCGCGCGGAAGTCGAGCTGCTCAGCGTCGGATGGGATGCTGCAATTCTGCCAGGTTTGGCCGCCATTTGTGGTGCGGAGGATTGTGCCGTTTGTGCCGCTGGTCCAGGCAAGGTCGGAGTTCAAGGCGTGGATACCTCGCAGACCTGCGGTGGTGGGGGCGGGTTGCATGATCCACTGGGCGTGCAGGAACGGTAACAAGATTAGGGCGAGGAAGAGGCGGCGCATTAGTGGAGAATAGCGCAGGTGGGTATGGAAGGCGTTAGACCAAGGCTGCATGTTAGTCCTTGGCGCGTGGCTGGTAAGTAATTTCCTAAGCGGCATGAGCTGTGATGTCCCCGGAATTGGGTTCGTTGTCCAAACAGCAGTGTTTGCATTTGCGGCCTGAGTTACACGGGCAGGGTTCGTTACGGCCCAGGTTCAGGATTCGGACATTGGAGCCGTTTGCGTTGACCACGTAATTGGGTTTGTTTTGCGAATTTGATTGCGGCGCTGGCCGGGTGGCTTGCGAAGCACGTAACTCCTTGAGGCATTTGTGGAAATTTCGTTCGGCGCGGTTTGCGGCGAGTTGGGCTTCGAGGCGATTGGCGCGTTCGATGTTCCAGGCGGCGAGGCGACTTGGCGGAAAAGCGTCCGTTCGACAGGTGAATAGGGGCGGAGTTCGTAGGCGTAAGCGGAGTCGAGAGCCTGGAAATCGGCATGGTCTTCGGGGGTGAGGAGCACGGCCTGTTTGGCGTAGAAGCCGAGTTTTGTGGAATTGGAGGACGACGCGGCTTTGCCTTCGGGAGTGCGGGGGCCGGTGGATAGCTGTGAGTTGGCGCGATTGGCTTCGATTTGCGGGGTGGATGACATGGGATTCTCCTTGTTGTTCGAAATGCGGAAGGGCGGCTTCCCGGATGGGGATAGCCGCCCTACTCGCTTTCTATTGTGGCATGGGGTTGGAAGCCGGCGGGGCGTCGGGGGTGGTGGCGGGCGGGCTGTAATTGATGGGTTATTTGGGGTTTGCAGCTTTTCGGGGGATTGGGAAATGATCTGTGATCGGAGATTTATTGATGGGCCGCGAGTTAACGCGAGTGTTGGTTTGCCGGATCCGGTTAAATGTGGGTTACATTGGCGGTAGAGACGTTTCATGGCTAGGATCGGTTGGATTATTGGCCGCAGATAAACGCGAATGAACGCGAATAAAAAATGGTTGGATTCTTGGGTTTTCAATTGACGAGAATTTGCATTGAATTGGCGGATCATTGCATTGGGCGGGGAACTTGATGCCTTCCTGTGTGATAACTCGTGATCATGACGGAATGATTAGGACTCAAGTACGCGCCTCTCGAAGCTCCGGAACCAGTCCGTCGCGGAATTGGTTCGAATCAGCGTCGCGCTTTATTTAGATCATGAACCCGAAAAGCATCGCGGCAGCGATGTAAACCGGGCAAAGTCGCTTTCGGGCATGTTCTCTTGCGGATCGAATAGCGGCAGTTCGGAACACGACCAACATTTAGCGGCGGCGTTCGGGGAATGAAGGTCTTTGGTGAGACCGCTGCCCTGTAAGCGATGTTGGATGAGGACGATTTGAATCACATACGTCTCGAAAAGGCGATTGGCAGCAGCGCGCGGGCTTCTGGCTTCGCTTGCAACTCAACCACGAATTGGCTCGGGTAGCTGGATTTGCCGTCGCTGAACCGTAAGGCGCGGTGTTTGTCGAGATGGCGACAACAATTATTTGCTGGTTAAGTGTTGCGCATTGGCGCAAGGGCCTGAGGAATGCGCCTGCGCATTCACCGGGTGGAAGAGCGTTTGATTTGGAGATCGGGACAGCCTTCACCCGCGATGGGCACTTCTTGTAAGAAGGCTTCGCGGCTGTATAGTTCAGCGCAGGAGCAGTCCAAACGAAGCGGCTGTGGTCCGGTTGATGCTTGACGTGACGTCTATTCGTAGCGCAACGCTTCAACCGGATCTAATTGAGCAGCCTTATTCGCCGGCCAGATGCCGAAGAAAATTCCGACGCCAACTGACACAATAAACCCTGCCGCCACGGCCCACATAGGCACCACAGTGGGCAGCGTTGGGAACACCAGCCTTGCGGCCAGGCTCATCATCCAACCAAGCAGAATCCCAAGTATGCCGCCGAGCGCCGTTAGCGCAACAGCTTCGGTCAAAAATTGCAGGATGATGTCTACCTTGCGCGCGCCCAAAGCTTTGCGGATTCCGATTTCGCGCGTACGTTCCGTAACGGACACAAGCATGATGTTCATGACGCCGATGCCGCCAACGAGGAGGCCGATGGAACTGAGCACCACCATCACAACGGCGACCATGCCGGTCACGCCGCGGAACTGTTCGATCAATTGGGCCGAGGTCGACACGTTGAAATTATCGGGCTTCGAGAATGGCACGCGGCGTTCGATGCGCATCACGGCGCGGATTTCGTCGTTCGCGGCGGCTTGTTTGCTTTTTTCGGGCACTGCGATAAACATGTGCTCCTTCGAGGTAGGGAACAGTTTCCGCATGGAGTGGTACGGTAGCATCAAGCGGAGATCTTCGTCGCCCGGTAAGCTTTGGGCGGAGCGCTTCATTACTCCGACTACAGTGAACTGATGGCCGTCGATTTCGACCTCTTTTCCGATCGGATCTTCGGTTTGAAACCAGGCCTTCTTAATATCCGCTCCGATGACCACAACAGGGGCGCGGCGGTAGCTTTCGGCGTCGGTGAAAAAACGGCCCTCCGACATTTCCATGCCCGAGCCGAGGTAACCTTCGTCAGTACCCCCCAGGTTCAAGCGGTAAAGATCGATGGCCTTGTATTTAGCCTTGTGAATCATATTCCAGTTCGGGAACAAGAAGGGGCTTACGTGTTTGACGGATGGGCAACGTTCGGCAATGGCCTGGGCATTTTCGTAGGTTAGCGGTTTACGGGTTCGCTCTTCTAGAGATCGGCCGCCAAACGATAAGGGCGAGTCCCACTTGGTGACGATGAGGTTTTCGGCGCCAAAGGATTGCAGTTGGCCGGTGATAGCTCCGTCTAGTCCAGCGATGATGGAGCCGACGCCGATTACCGTGCTGGTGCCGATGATGACGCCGAGGATGGTCAGAAGGGATCGAAGTTTATGGCCCCTAATTGTGTCCATGGCGAGCTTTGCGCCGAATATGACGGCAGTCAAGTGGTTACGGCTGGGAGCGCGGCTCATCGTTCCGCCCTTAAGGCTTCTATGGGGTCGAGTTTGGCGGCGCGGTGCGCGGGGTAAATGCCGAAGAACAGGCCGACGACGGAAGAAAGGGTAACGCCTATAAGTATGGCCGAGGGAGGAACGGACATGGGGACGGATGTTGTGTTGCGAACTATTACGGCTGCGACCCAGGCGAGGAACACGCCAGCCAATCCGCCCAAGCCGCTTAACACAGCCGCTTCAACCAGGAACTGATTCATGATGTCGCGCCGGCGGGCGCCGAGCGATTTACGGACACCGATTTCCATAGTGCGTTCGGTAACCACGGCGAGCATGATGTTCATGATGACGACTCCGCCAACCACCATGAAGACGCTAACGACGGCGATTGCGGTGGCGGCGATAGCGCCGGTCATCTTATCCCACAGTTCGACAAAACTGTCGGACGAATAGATGCCGAAGGTGTCGTCCTTGCCTGGGCGAAGGTGGCGGTAGGCTCGCAGCAGAGCGCGGATTTCGTCCATCGCCTGTTCCAAGTGCGGACGATCCATGGCTTTGGCGGTGTAGCCCAGGCCGAAGCGGGCGCTGTTCATTTTGAAGTAAGTTTCAATGGGGATCATCAGGAATTTATCGCGGGATTGTCCGAAGGCCGAACCCTGTGTTTTAGCTACACCGACCACTTCGAAGGGGCGGCCATCCACCTGGATGATCTTGCCGATGGGATCGACATTGGGGAAAAAACGGTCCTTCAATTCGCTGCCGATGAAGGCCACGGAAAGGCGGCGGGCTTCGTCGCTCTCACTGATGAACCGACCGGTTTCGGTTAGCGTGTTGTTCATGGCGCCGATGTTGGGAGTGACGCCACGCAATTCCACTTCCTGCATGCGATCGCCGGCGACAGTGACGTTGCACTGCTTGCCGGTTTCCATACCCAGGTCAGATGTCATGGTGACATTATTTTTCAGGAAGTCGAACTCTTCGCGGCTTAATTGTGGATTTTTCTTCTGCATCTCCAGCCACTTCTTTGGTTCCCAGGAGCCGATCATGACGACGCGACGCACACGGAATCCCTCAACGCCTAAGTCGGTAATGTTCTTCGCCATGTATTCGTCCATACCGCGGATGACGCTCATGACGGCGACGAGCGTGGTTGTGGCGAGAATGATGCCCAGGAGGGTGAGGAAGCTGCGGAGCTTGCTGCCGCGGAGGGAGCCCATGGCCACACGAAATGATTCTCTAAAGGATGCGTTGCCTGCCATGGTTTTTGAAAGTGCTCTCGGGTGTAGACGAACGTCAATGTCGTTTTGTTCCCTGATTCCTCGCGGAAGCGCACAGCCTAGGCTATGTGCCACTCTATTGGATATGGCGGAGACGTCCCTCGCAAAAGAGAAGATGAAGATTGTCCTGCTCGAAGGAGTGCATTCGAGCGCCGTGGAGGCCCTTAAATCGGACGGCTATACTAATATCGATTGCCATGAAAAGGCTCTTCCGGAGGCAAAGTTGATAGAGGCTGTCCGAGATTCCTATATGGTAGGGATTCGTTCAGCGACCCAATTGACCGAGGCCGTCTTCGACGCCGCTAACCACCTAATTGCCGTCGGATGTTTCTGCATCGGCACCAACCAGGTGGATTTGAAGACGGCGCAGAATCGCGGCATCGCCGTATTCAACGCGCCGTTTTCCAACACGCGGAGTGTCGCCGAACTGGCTCTGGCGGAAATAGTTTTTCTACTGCGAGGTATTCCGGCTCGGAACGCGGCGGCGCATCGCGGCCAATGGCATAAGACCGCATCTGGTTCGCGCGAGGCTCGCGGCAAGACATTAGGCATTATTGGGTACGGGCACATTGGTACGCAGATCGGACTGCTGGCGGAATCGCTAGGGATGCGCGTGGTGTTTTTTGATATCGAGATGCGGCTGGCGCTGGGTAACGCCCGGCAGATGGCAAACATGGAGGCGCTGCTTGAAGTTGCCGACGTGGTGACTTGCCATGTGCCGCAGACACCGGCCACGAACAAGATGATCAATGCTGCGGCGCTGGCAAGAATGAAGAAGGGCGCGGCGCTGATCAACGCGGCGCGCGGGACCGTGGTTGACATTGATGCGCTAGTAGCGGCGCTTGATTCCAAACACCTCAGTGGCGCGGCCCTGGACGTGTTTCCTAAGGAGCCCAACAGCAACAACGATGAATTTGTCTCGCCGTTGCGGGGCCGGGACAACGTGATTCTTACTCCACACGTCGGAGGAAGCACGCAGGAGGCCCAGCGCGACATTGGCGTTGAGGTATCGAGCAAGCTGATGAAGTACAGCAATAACGGCTCGACGCTGGGCGCGGTTAATTTTCCCGAAGTGTCGCTACCTGCGCATCCCGGCCGGCATCGCCTGCTGCATGTCCATCGCAATCAGCCTGGGGTCATATCGTCGGTCAACTCGGTTCTTTCGCAAAAAGGGATTAATATTGCCGGTCAATACCTGCAGACCAACAATAGCATCGGCTACGTGGTGATCGACATTGAAGCGCCGGATCGCGCGGTTTCACTGCAACTGCGTAAGCAGCTTAGCAAGGTGGATGGGACAATTCGCACGCGCGTTTTGTACTAGCTTCCGCGTTTATAATCCAAGCTTCCGTACTTCGGCCGCGAAGTCCTGCGAGGTGCTGTAATTGCATTCGACCGCAGTTCGCCTACTCCAGTTTCGATCTTTTCAGGATCATCTTGTATTGGACAATTCTTGGCGAGCCTTAGCTCAAGAAACTAGTGCTATACTGAGGATTGACGAACCTTAGGAGTGGGCGAAAGCCCACTTTTTTATTGGTTTTTGAAGAGATCCATGGCCCTGGCCAACCAAGTAATCGCCGAGAAGATCGCCGTCTTAGCAGAGCGAATAGCCGATCCCGAAAGGATTGAAATCGTTGAGGTTGAGCTATTGGGTGGCGGCATTCATCGGGTTTTGCGCGTGACTATTGACCGGGTGGAAGGCGTCACGCACGGGGATTGCGAGAAGATTTCGCGGACATTAGGCGACGCGCTCGATGAAAGTGACATTATTGCCGGAGGCAGTTACACCCTTGAGGTGACTTCGCCCGGGGTCGATCGGAAGCTGACCAAACCGAAAGATTTTGAACGGTTTGTTGGCCAAAAGATCAAGGTTGCCCTAAAGCAGCCGGTGGACGGGGAAAAGCGCTATGACGGCGTTTTGGAAGGATTTGAAGGCGGAGTGGCCACCTTGGCTGTGAAACAAGGTAAGGCCAAGGAGCCTCGGCTGGTGAAAATTGAATTTGGGCAAATTGATAAGGCTAACTTGAAGTTTGAGTGGAAGTAGAACTGGACCGAACCAGAAAGAGAGTTACAAAGTGGCAAGTATTTTTCAAGCGATTGAGATCTTAAGCAAAGAGAAGGGCATTGATCCGCAGATAGTAATGGATCAAGTCAAGGAAGCAATGCTGGTGGCTGCCCGTAAGCAGTTCAAGGGCAATGAGGAACTGGCGGCGGAATTCGACCAGGCTTCGGGCGAAATCCAGATCTTTGCAGTGAAGAAGATTGTGGAGTTGGTTGCCGATCCGACCCACGAGATCTCACTTTCCGATGCCCAAAAAATTGCCGCCACCGCCGAAGTGGGAGGCGAGGTTCGCTTTCCGAAGAAGACGGACGGAATGAGCCGCGTCTCCGCTCAGACCTTTAAGCAAATCATGCTGCAGAAGCTGCGCGAAGCCGAGCGCGACACCATTTTTACCGAGTATGCCCATCGCGTGGGGGAACTGGTTACCTGTGTAGTGAAGCGCATTGAAGGCCCGGATATGATTCTGGATATGGGCAAGACCGAAGCGCGGCTCCCCAAAAAGGAACAGTCGCGCCTGGAAAATTTCGCCATCGGTGACCGCGTCCGTTGCATTATCAAGACCGTTGAAAAAAGCGGCAAGAACGCCGGCGTGATCCTTTCCCGCGCCGATGGAGATTTTGTAAAACGATTGTTTGAACAGGAAGTCCCGGAAATTTACGATAACACCGTGGTAATCAAGGCATGCGCGCGTGAAGCCGGCGAGCGGACCAAGATCGCCGTGTTCAGCCGCGATCGCGATGTGGATTGCGTCGGCGCCTGCGTTGGTATGAAGGGTATGCGTGTACAGTCAATCATCCGCGAGTTGCGCGGAGAAAAGATCGACATCATTGAATACTCCGACGATCCGGTGACCTTCGCGACGCATGCATTGAGCCCGGCGAAGATCAGCCGCGTAACCATTGTGGATGGATCCGAGCGGCATATGGAAGTGATTGTCGAAGACACGCAATTGTCGCTGGCAATTGGCAAAAAAGGCCAAAATGTGCGTCTGGCAGCCAAGTTAATTGGCTGGAAGGTCGACATCAAGAGCGAAGAAGAGAAGCGGCAGGAAGTAGAATCGGTGATGTCGGCCATGATCGTTCCCGGTGCGCCAGTCAGCGCGCTGGTGGAACATGGTTTGACCCAGGAAATTCTGGACACACTAGTGGCGGCCGATGTTGGAACCGTTGAAAAACTGGGCTACATGACCCCTGAAGATCTCGAAGCGCTGCCCGGTATGGAGCCGCAAATGGTGGCCGTCATTCAAGAAGCCGTGAATAGTTATTACAGTCAGTTCGAAGAGGCTGTGCCAGTCCCGGTGGAAGAAATAGCCCCGACGGAAGAAACCGTCGCGGTGGAAGAAGCAGCTGCGGCTGAGGAACCCGGCCGGGAACCCACTGCGGAATCTGTCGTGGAAGTAGCCCCGGAAATCGCCTTGGCAGTGGGGCAAACAGCTGAGCATCCACCGGAACCCGCCGTATCAACAGACCAACCGGAGGGAATACAGTCCTAGAATCTGTTACCATAGCTTGGGGCATCTTTTTATAAGTAAGATCACAAGCGAGACGACGGAATCAGCAGACGTCCAACGTATGAGTAAAATCCGAATCAACGAACTTGCCAGGGAGCTGGAAGTCAAACCCAGCACGATTATCGACCTTCTGGCGGAACTGGGTGTCACAGATAAAAAGACCCATTCCAGTTCGATTGAAGATGACGCTGCCTTGGCGATCCGGGATCGCATTGCTGCAAGCGGAAAAACCGAGAAGACCAATTCGGGCCAGGCTGTTCGTATTCACAGGACGCATCAGACTGATCTGTTCGATTCTCCAGCCACCGAGGTCAGCGCCAAGCCGGAAGAAGCCGTCAAGCCGGCAGATACGCCTGCGGTGAAACCGACGGTCGAGCCTCCTCCATTGGTTGCAGCCGCCGCCGCCCACCATGCTCCGGCTGCGCCGCCTGAAGTTGCGCAAGCACCAGTAAGGTTGCCGTCTCACGCTCCCATACGACCACCGCTAGCCAGCGCTGGCGCGCGAATCTCGAACCCGCAGGCACTCAGACAAGCAACGCCCCCAAGTATTCCGATACCTCCGGCGGCGGCTCCCAAAGTAGCGCCTCCAGTTCAGCGCAGTGCGCCGCCACCGAGTGCGCCCGCGCCTTCGGCTCCGCAATCTCTAACCCCCGCAGCTCCGTCCCCGGCTCCGGCGGCTCCACTTGCTCCTACTCCGGCAGCCCCACTTGCGCCAGCTCCGGCAGCCCCAGCGCCACGAATTCCCGCAGTGCAACAAGCGGCTCCGGCAACCCCGGGACGCGCCGCTCCAATTCCGGCAAGACCACTGCAAACCGGACCCAGACCAGGCCAGATCCTTGGCGGACCGCGCCAAGGCGGCTATCAGGGATCTCCGGGCGCACCCGCCATTCCTCGCCCGCCAATTTCCGGCGCCGTGCCTGGAGCGCCGCGACCGCATGTGAGCCAGCAACTTCCCCGGCCTCCGATCACTAGACCGTCGCCTCAAGGACACGGGGACCGGCCGATCCCGCAAGCGCAGCATGCCGGACCACAACATTCCGGGGCTACGGCGCAACCTGGCGCAGCCATGAGGGCGCCGCTCGCTGGACAACCGGCACTGCGGCCAATCGTGCCGCCACGGCAAGATATTCTGGATCGGCTTCGCCAACAACAACAGCAACTCCCGGCCAAAGGAATGCCTGGCGCACCAACGCCACGTCCTCCTGGATCTTATTCTCCCCGGCCGGGCGCTCCCGCTCCGGGTCAACCAATTTATCAGGGCCGGGTTCGTCCTGGTCAAGCAATCCCGCCGCGCCCAGGTTCTCCAAGTGGTCCCGGGGGAGGCGGCTATCAAGGCGGCGGTCCTGGTGGATACAACAGGCCAGGCGGTGGCGGTGGCATGATGCAGCGCCGCGGTCCGCACCCGACATCTCCAGGCCGCGGTGGACCGGCAGGCATTGCACTTGAACCGCCCGGTTTACCGGCACCTACAACAGATCAGCGCCGCACCGACGCGGCCAAACGCCGGCATGATCCGGGCCGTGATCGTGAGTCGGAACGTGAAGGCAAGCTGAAGCCAATGTCGCGGCGGCATGAAATTGCCGAACTTCCGCCCATTGATCGCGAAATCACCATTTCCGAAGGCATCACCGTTAAGGAGCTTTCCGAAAAGTTGGGCGTCCGCGCCAATCTTCTGATCAAGAAGCTGGTGGACGTCAAGAAAGTGTTCGCTTCGATCAACCAGACGCTGGACGCGAAGCTGGCCGAGGAATTAGCCCGTGAATTCGGTGCCTCGGTCAACAAAGTCAGTTACGAAGAAGAGCATACGCAGGATATTGACTTGGCCGAGGATGCCAAGGATCTGATCCGCCGCGCTCCGGTGGTTACGATCATGGGTCACGTTGACCATGGTAAGACCTCACTGCTGGATGCAATTCGATCCGCCCGTGTGGCCGAGCGCGAGTCTGGTGGCATTACCCAGCATATCGGCGCATATCAGGTGGAAAAGAACGGCAAAAAGATCGTCTTCATCGATACGCCAGGCCACGCTGCGTTTACGCGCATGCGTGCTCGCGGCGCGAAGGTGACCGATATCGTCATCCTTGTTGTGGCCGCCGATGACGGCGTGATGCCGCAAACCAAGGAAGCAATCGATCACGCCAAAGCCGCGGGTGTTCCGATTATCGTGGCGATCAATAAGATCGACAAGCCGGATTCCAACCTGGATCGGATCAAACAACAATTGAACGATCTTGGATTGCTGGCCGAAGATTGGGGCGGCGATGTTGTCATGGTGCCGGTTTCGGCAAAGGCGAAAACTAACCTGGACCTGCTGCTGGAAATGGTCCTGCTGGTTTCGGAAATGTTGGATCTGAAGGCCAACCCAACGCGGCCTGGAATGGGTTCGGTGCTGGAAGCGCAACTTGATCGCGGACGCGGTCCGGTGGCGACAGTACTGGTTCGTAACGGTGTTCTCAAGGTCGGCGACTTCTTCATTTGCGGCTCAGTGTTCGGCAAGGTTCGCGCTATGTTCGACGATCGTGGGCTTCCTGTGAGGGAAGCTGAACCCTCGACGCCGGTGGAAGTGCTGGGTCTTGAAGCGCTGCCCGATGTGGGCGATACCGTGCAGGTTGTAACCGACACGGCCAAGGCCAAGCAAATCGTTATGTATCGCGAGTCGCAGGCTCGTGAAGTGGCGATGGCCAAGAACAAGAGAATGACGCTTGAACAACTGCATGCGCAAATGCAGGAAGGCGAGTTGAAGGATCTGAACTTGATCATCAAGACCGATGTGGGCGGAATAGCCGAAGTGCTGACCGACACATTGACCAAGCTGAGCAACGATAAGGTTCGCGTGCGGGTGCTGCATGCCGGCGCTGGCGCGATTACGGAAACCGATGTATTGCTGGCGACGGCGTCGAACGCGATCATTATCGGGTTCAACGTCAAGCCGGAACGCACGGCGCAGAGTGTGGCGGATCGCGAGAAGGTGGACATCCGCTTGCACTCGATCATCTACGAAGTCACCGATCAGATCAAACGCGCGATGGTTGGATTGCTCGACCCGGTATTCAAGGAAGTGTACAGGGGCAAGGCCGAAATTCGCGAAGTGTTCCGCATCACCAAGGTGGGCGCGGTGGCCGGATGCATGGTTATCGACGGCACGATTGGACGCGACAACGAAGTGCGCGTGGTGCGTGGCAAGGATACTGTGTTTACGGGCAAGATCCTGGCGCTGAAGCGCTTCAAGAACGATGCAAGCGAAGTACGGCAGGGGTTTGAATGCGGTATTTCGATTGCTGGCTTCAATGATCTGAAGGCCGGCGATGTGTTCGAAACGTTTGTGAATGAAAAGGTTCCGCAAGAGGTTATTTAAGCCTGTTGTGCAGAGTTTTTCGAGAACCCCGGGCTTCACGGCTCGGGGTTTTTTGTTGGTTTAACAAATACGAACGTTGATTGGAGGCCAGACCGTGGAACCGCGAGAAGGTTCAATCTATCATTGCCGAGTAAGAAGCGGCAACGTGATCAGTGCCTCGACCTTCACGACGGATTTGCAAGGAAGTACAAATCTAGTTCTCAGCGTACAATTGAAAGCGAAGGATCCCGATGCGCGAATTTAGTTATACCGTGCTTTTCGAACCGGCTGAAGAGGGTTGCTATGTCGCTTTTTGCCCCGCCTTGCCAGGCTTGGTGACGAGGGGAGATACGTTTGAAGAAACGCGTCTGCACGTTATCGAAGCGATCACAGGTTACCTTGAAAGTCTGGTGAAAGACGGTGAGCCAATCGCGCTTGTCAAGACAATATTGTTGGAACCGGTGAAGGAGAGCATCCACATCTTAATCCCTGAACTGGTATGAGTAAGCATCTTCCTGCTCTCAGGCCGACGCAAGTATTGCGGGCGCTGGAGAGGCAGGATTTTATGTCCATCACGTCAAGGGTTCCCACTATTACTTGAAGCATCCGGCTAACTAAGCAGCAACTCCGGGTCACGTTGCGATTCCACCGGGACAGACTTTAAACGCCGAATCCTTACTTCGATAATTGACGAAGCGGGCTTCACTGTGGCGGAGTTTCTCGATCTTCTTTAATCCCTTCGATCAGCTGAATCGAATGATCTTCAGCCGCAAATGCTCGACTCGTGAATCTCCTGCGAATCGGTCTGATCACTCAGGCAGATGAGTCACCTTAGGGCGGAACTCTTTCCTCACCGCGACGATTGCGCGAACCAGAGTGACCTCCAATTGAAAATCGAGCCGTGCAAGTGGCTAGACTAATTGGGTACCCGGACCACGGGATTGTCGGAAGGCAAGCCAAGCCGCTCATGGCAGAAGTACTCAAAGCGAATGCCGAATGTCGTTTTAGTTCTGCCCCAAGCCTCTTTGAACTTAGAACTCTTGGTCCACATGCTGAAGAGCATCGCCCAACCGCGGCTGTCGGGATGGTCCCAATATTCGTCCAATCTCATATCCAAGAACACATTTTCCATTAGCTGCAGCAGTTCCATGCAGGCTGTCAGCTCCGTGGTGTTCAACGGCGTCCACACATTGGGCAAGTTAGGGTCTTGCGTCAGCTCGGCAAGTAGAGAGGCTAAAGCTGGTTCCTGACGGAAGCGATCCCATAGCCTGTTGAACTCGATACCGTGTTGGACGAATGACTGGTTACTTCCGGAACGGATTGGAGCCCAAAGATCGTAAAGCGCGGTCGCCATAAGCACTGGACGCCCAGTCTTCCATTGTACGCCGCGAAAGGTCATCTCCGCGATATGGTGGCCCAGTCGGCGGTACGCCTCAAACTGATCTTCCGAAAAGAACTGATCTGCTGTGGTTTCATGTGGAAAGTCAGGGTGACCGGCGCGGTATTGTTCAACACCTACATCTTCGTCTCCAGTAATCGAAGACTTCAAATAAATAAGGTAACCTTGACTGCCATTGCAGTAACTGATGCGGCCAACCGCGCAATGGGCTCGACTCAGATCCGTATCCTTGTCCCTTTTTATCGAGCTTACGTCGATGTCAATTTCCGCCCCAAAATCGGTTTGGCAGATCCGAATCAAATTGCCGAGGCTTCCGAAGTTCATTCCTGAATCGCACTCACCGTCACAGGCAATGATCACCTTGGTGCGGCGGCGGATCAATTCGTATATGGCGAGGTTTTCAAAATGACCGCCATCGGATAGGTTGACATGGTTTCTATTTTCATTGGCCAATCCAAAAAGTTCAAGAACAAGGTAGACACCGTGAAACTTGGTCTTCGAGTCGTAGCGTGGATTTGGAAACCACCATCCCAATCGAAAGTTGAACATCGTCAACATGAAGGCGACTAGGGGAGAGGTGTTGTAGCCCATGTTCGGACTAGCCGCCGCGCCGGAGATGGAAATTGCCTGGCCGAGTGACATGGTATCAGTGGCCATCCGTTTTCTGTATCCGACCCGCCTTGATCCGTGACTTAACGGGGTAAAGGTGAACGATTCACTTTGGCGGGTCTTCACCTCAAGATCCGCGCTGCCTCCCAGGTTAAGAGCGCAGTTAACGATTGGGAATGGGCCGCGAAACTTTTCGGGCCAGCGTGAATCATGACGAAGTTCGTAGAGCGCTAAGTCGTCCCTTTCGTCAAATTCAGTGAAGGCGTCGGCATGCCGCATGCCGGGCATCCACCGTGTGGCGCCGAGGTAGCATCGCACTAGGCGATTGCGATAAAACTGGTTCAGACTAAATGTATTGATATCGAACCGATAAGCACAGAAACTCCAAATGACGATTAGTAAGACCTCAATCCCCAGCAGAGGCAAGGAATTGACGAAATGCAGGTTCCACCAATAGCTGTCATGAACTTCCGAAACTATCATCTCCACCAGCAGCAAGTGCAGCAGTGTTGCGGCAATAACGACGCTGCCCACTATGAACACCAACGCGCCAGACCAAGCTAACCATTGCAGAGCCACCGCATTAGTACGGTCACTCTTTGCATTTGTTCGGCCGCTGTTACCGGCTTTAAGGGCGCCAACGACGGTGGCGAGTCCGGAGAGAACAGCCCCGATCTTGAGTCTAGGATAATCCAGACCGGCAAGAGTGAAAACAAGCCAGGGGCCGAACAAAGCAAAAAAGGTTATTGTCACCAACCCAAGGCCCCAAATCCCCACCCAGGATCCGAACATCGTCCACCATTCCCGTCGCCAATCGCTTGAGTTGTTGCCCACCAACCCGATGAACAACACCACCGCTAGAGCGAAAGCAAACAGCAGCATCACAGGGCCCAGTGCATAAGCTAACCATTCGCCCTGGAACTCACCTGATATGGCCACCCTTTCCAGACACCAAAGCGCAATGCAGCAAAAAAGATAAGCGAAAAACAGACAGATGAAGGAGATGCAGACAGCGTAAACAACGGGGAGCGTTTTGAGGTTTTCTTTGCCCCAGTAGATGATTGCTTCGAGTTTCTGTTTGCCTTTTCCCATTGCAACCGATTCGTCTTTCCGCATGGAAACAAGCGCCATGGCTCCGTAGGAAAGGAACAACACTAACCCCAAGTGGTAATTCGGGGCAACGCTTAGCGCATTAAAGAAAATCCAAGAGAATTCGCGTTGCCTCGGATCGCAAGAGTATAAAACGGCGACGCGCCAAAGTAAGGCTGCGGAAAGAAATGACGCAAACCAAGGCACAAGTGCAAACCATCTTGGCGAGAGAAGGGGGTGGCTATGCAGATCCCAAATCAACTTCAGAATAGAGCATGCCACCGCCGCCAGGATAGCCCTGAACCAATAGAGATCTCCAGAGAATGAGAAGCCACTGCCCAACATCAGCAATCCGGCCGCTACTCCCCAAGTCACGCTTCGCATGGCAACGTTGCGATCGAGTGTTGGCTTCTCCAGAGTTTTTTCACAGAGTTGTCTGCAGACGAAGACCGCTATGGCAAGGGTTAGAAACGCAAGAAAGCTGTGATAAAGCTGTTCCGCCGGAAGATTGGCGTACGAGGTTTTCATCCAAAAGGGAGCCAGACCCGGAAGGTATGTGCAAACACTGTTTTCCGAGTGCTTCAATAAATTCGACAACTGGGGCCAGCCCAATAGATAAGCTTGAAGCGAGGATGGAAGTAGATCGATCAGAGACGCCAAAACGCCTGTTCTCTCCGCTTTCACCGGATTTGACAGAAGAGGCAGATCGAATAGGGTCTTCGATAGAATAGCGGCGATCAACAGTGTCCACAACCCGATCACCGCCGTTAGCTGGATCAGCAAGGTGTTGCGAATCCAAGTGCCCCAAATGGACCATCTGTCAGCGCTTAGAACTCCATCCTTCGGGGCCAAATATTTGGAATAGTCGCGAAGCTGCCCGATGGATTCGTCCCAATTTGTAAGCTGTCCTAGCCAGTAGCGCGTACGCCGCACGTTGCCAAGCAGCCACGCTCCGATATAGCCGCCCCCGGATACCGTTGAAAGATAGTCGATGTTGCGGAGTATGTCCAGCTCACGCAGCCGCTCCAAAACACCAAGGCCGATAGTGGCGCTGCGGATGCCTCCACCGGAGAATGCGAGTCCAAGCAGGTTGGATTCATACTCGCCGGTGTAGATACGGTTGCTCCAAATGTACTCACTGCCTCTGGGGTCGGCGGGAGTACGCAAATTGGGACGCGGGCCGTCTTCAAGCTCCTGTTTGTAGCTCCGAATTTTGCGCTGCCTGCGAATGTCTTCAGTTTCCTGATCCTGAGTGAACCGCCAGGTGGTTTCTCCTTCCATCAAACTGATGTCTTCTCTTCGTTTCTCCTTAGTTTTCTTCCTTTCCAAAGTTACAGCTATTTCCACGGAGTTTTGGATCAAGTCGCATGCAAAATCAAAGACCGCTCTGAGTATTTCTTCATTCCGTAGAATTTGGCTGTCGGCGGGCTCCGATTGCATCGCTATCATGCGAAGCCAGGATGAGCCCGTGTAATGAACCTGTCCTTCGCTTGAAACTTCGGCGCGCAAGAGTCTAGCCAAAAAATAAAAATCGGCAACACCGAAGCGGGCAGCCAACGGGTTGGTAACTTTCCACTCTTTCTCTATCCTGGCCTGCTCGGGTTCAGCTTCAGCCGACGCCGATCGGATCCCGGTCTCGAGGGCCTTCCGAATTTCATTCTGCCATGGCTGGGATTGCTCCAGAGTTTTGTAGAAGACGACTCGAGACCCTGCCCAAACCAGGATCTGATTACGCAATTGAACACAATTCCCGGTGTCTGGGATTAAGCCATTTAACCACAACTCGAAATCGCGGGGCCTGACGAAATCGACGAATCCGTCTAGAAAGAGCTCGGCCTCCTTTGTTTGGTTCGATGCCAACTCTTGATAATTTTTGAGCGTTTGGTGCGCTGCCACTAACTTAGAAGGCACTGGTGGAAAAGGAAGAGCCACTGGCCGTTCGTTCCACTCATCAGTTGTTTGCGAAGGTAGCTCCGGCCGCGGCGCCGGGGCCTTAATCGTTTCCCTGGAAAGCGCAAATCGAACGCCAAAGAAAAGGTAGGAACTGAGGTATTGAGCAAATGCGGGGGATTTGAAGAAAAGATTATTGAAGCAATTAAGTTCCGTAAAATCAACGTCGCTACCTATTTCGGCATCGAGTTCGAGAATGGTAAGCGCTTCAAGTTCAGTGTCCAGGGCGTTACGAAGATCGATTTCATTTTGATTAAGGGAGGAGAAGCCCTTTTCCCGGTGCGGGCGCAACACGGTGCGGCGCTGTAATTCGGTGTATCCGCTTAGCTCGCTTAATTTTGGCCATTCCTGTCGAGTCTTCTCGCAATGCATAGTTGATTCCTTCGGATTCAAATTCAGTTTCGCCGCTGTAATAAGCCTTGATCGGGATAATCAATTGTGAAAGCTTATCGCATATTAGCGGGAGACGCCAGCGTTCCCGTTTGCTGACCGGACGATTTCTTTTCCTTTTGCATATTAAAATAAGATGAAATGAAACCAATCCATAAAAAAACCGCCCAACTGATCGGCCTCGTTGGGCTGATGGTCATACAACTCCTCAGCGTCCCAAACCTCGCCGCGCAACAGAAGCCCACACCTACGAAAAAGGCGATGTTTTGGAAAGTATCGAACAAAGACAACGTAGTGTACTTGCTCGGTTCGATTCACGCTGGTAACAAAGAGATGTATCCGCTAGCGAAAGAAATCGAAGCGGCCTTTGCGGAATCGACTACGCTGGCCGTGGAAGCAGACATCACGCACATAGACCAACAAAAGATCCAGGCTTTCATGATGAAGGGGATGTACGAAGGCGACGATACTCTTTGGAACCACGTCAACGACGAAACCAAAGTGCAAATGGAAAAGGCATGCGAGCTGTTGGCCATGGCCTGCGCGCCATTAGGGAAAATGAAGCCCTGGCTGCTGTCCGTAATGCTGCCCGCCATGGCGATGATGAAGAATGGCATGGACCCGAAATATGGCATCGATCAGCATTTCCTTGAATTGGCGGCAAAGACCCCCACCAAACGTATCCTCGAAATCGAAGGCGCGGAGTTCCAATTTAAAATACTTTCCAGCCTTGAAGGAAGCCTTCAGGAAGAATCGCTAGGGTCGGCGCTATCGCAGATGGGCAACCTAAAAGACATGTTCCAAACCATGCGGGACCTGTGGATGAGTGGGGATGCGGACGCCATGGATTCCTGGATGAAAAAGACCATGGCCGGTTCTGAAAACATGCGCAAGATCATGCTGGACGGGCGCAATCCGGCTATGGCGGATGCGGCGGAAACATTACTGAAGAGTAAAGGCCGAGGGTTTGTTGTAGTTGGCGCCGGACATTTGGTTGGTAGAGAGGGTGTGGCCCGGTTGCTGGCTGGGCGAGGGTACAAGGTGGAACAGGTTGCACTGAGCCAGTAAGGCTACTCTCGCGTTATACTGACGTTTCAATTGATCATTTCTAAAAATACCATTGCGCCTATTCTGGTCGTCCACACTGGCGGACTCGGCGACTTAGTGTTGGCTTCCAGGCTAGTAGAAGGCCTGATTAAACGATTCCCAACGAACCGCATTGTTCTGCTCGTTCGACAGCCTTTCGCGCACCTGCCTGCCCTTTTTCCAAGTCCACCCCTCGATGTTTTGACGCTCGATTTTGAGCCGCATCAGCAGACTGTTCCCACTGCGGCTCTGCGCCTGAAGCTGCAAAAGTTAACGGAGGTACTTCGCGATCTTCACCCCACCATTTTTATCGCGGCCGACCTGGAACCTAGTTGGCTTAGCTGGTTCCTCATTTCAATTTTGTCTGATTGTGACGCTTTTGGACTTACGGCATCCAGCCCCCCTCACGGCTTGTTAACGCTGCTCATTCGGGATTTCGGCGGCGCGCCAAGAAACTTGGATTGTCCAACCCAGACGCATGGAACGCACGAAAACGAACGTTACTCAGCTCTCTTGCGTCACTTGGGTGGCACACCTTCCGACATCACACCTTGGCCGAAGCCTTTAGTTGACACTGAACTGTTTCGCGCCCTTGGAATCGAGCCCGGCAAGTACATCGCCTGTTTCCCAAGCGGCGCCGCCAGCACATTGGTCAAGAGATGGGATCCGGCCCATTACGCGGCTGTTCTTGCCGGTCGCTTGGGCGAAGATGCGAAGTTACTTCTGACCGGGGAAGAAAGGGAGCGTCCAACTCTTGAACAATTCAAGGAAGCTTTCGGAGCTGACGCCCGCCATATCCGCATTTTCACAGGTTCGTCGAACGCCATGAGCCAACTTTCCGTCTTGCTGGCGCACGCGCGGCTTTATTTCGGTAACGATACCGGGCCAGCCCATTTGGCCCAAGCCTACGGCGTTCCAGGCGTCGTCGTTTTCGGAGGCGGCACTTGGCCGCACTACGCGCCGTGGGGACAAGGATCAGTAGGTGTCGTCCAGCCAATGGGTTGTTTCGGTTGCCGCTGGGATTGCGCATTCGGTCATGCATACTGTCTTGAAACTCTGCCGGTTGAAGTGGTGCGTCAAGCGTTTGATCGCGCATCAGGCCCAGTGGCGCCAGCGTCCGTGATTGAAGTTCAAGCGCAAGCCGAGCGCCAGACTCTGCTTAAGGAAACGGCGGAAGCTTACCATCGCATCCAGAGGGAACGGCGGGAGCGTGTAGCGGCGGCGGTGGAGCTGCACGGCGATTTGTTGCTTCCCTTATCGCCGATAGAACAGGAGGATCAGCAGCAAACCAAGTTACAGCAAATGCTTGCTCAGCAAATGAAGGCCCTACAATCGGTAGACGGCGCCTTGCGCGCGTTCCTACCAGCCGCGGGCGTTAGCGTCAAGGGGTACGATGACTTGGAATTAGCTCTTCGCCAAAAGTTGATTCGCGACAAGCAGCGCGCTAATGAAACCGATCAGGCGCTTCGGAAAACCGTTTCCCAGATGCTTCAAGCCAACGCAAAGTTTGAACAAAGCAACGCCCAGGTCAATATCCTGAGCGAAGGACTGGCTGAAGCACGACGTCAACTAGAGGCGGCTGGCCAGCGGGAACAGGCTAATTTGGCGGATCTCGCGGTGGTCGGTCCGGAGCTCGCAAAGTCCCATGCGGAGCTTGCAAAGTTTCGCCAGGAAGGTCTACTGGACTACTTGAAACGCTGGTGGGCTTCAAAGCGCGCCGGCTCGAAAAGTTGATCGACGGCAAAGCAGTCTGTTACATTCGGTTATTAGCACCGGCCCCCTGGAACAAATGCGCATAGCCGTCAATCTTCGTCAGTATTACAAGGGCAAAATCGGCGGAATGGAAAATTATGTCCGCAATATTCTTTCCCGTCTTGATTCCGAATTGCTAACTATTTTCGTCCAAGCTGAAGAGTCGGCTCATGTACACGAGTTCGCGCCTAACGCGGAGCTAATCAAGATTGGACACGAAAATGCCGTGGCTAAAATGGTCGAAACGCTGACGCAACGCGACTTCGATTTATTTTTCTGCCCACTGCTTGTGTTGGAACCGGTGTTCGTCAATATCCCCAGCGCTGTCATGATGCCCGACGTTCAGCACGAGTTCTATCCTGATTTTTTCGACGAAGCTGTGCTGAACTGGCGCAATCAAACCTATCGTCCAACTGCGGCTCATGCGGACGTGCTTTTCACTCTTTCTGAAGACGCAAAGCTCACGATCATGGATAAATATGGCGCCGCCGCCGATCGTATTGAAGTTATACCGCTTGACGTTGACGAAGAGTTTCGCCGCCAGCCTGCGCCCCCAACCAGGCAATTCTCAGCACTGCGATTGCCGGAAAATTATTTCTATTTTCCAGCCAACTACTGGCCTCACAAAAATCACGCTAATGTCTTGAAGGCTTTTCAGATGTTGACCAAAACCCATCCGGAGGTGCATCTAGTTCTAACCGGGGCTCCATCCACCGGCGCCGAAGCAATTGAAAAGATGGCGGCCACGCTGGGGCTTAAGGATCGTGTCCGAATGCTCGGCCATGTGCCGCGCGAAGTAGTCGTCGATCTATATCGCAACGCGCGCGCCTTGCTGTTCGCCACCAAGTTTGAAGGCTTTGGGATTCCGCTACTGGAGGCGTTTCACAGCCGGATCCCCGTGATCGCATCCAACCTGGGTAGCACTCTTGAAGTGGCCGGCGAGGCGGCCTTACTGGTTGATCCGCTAAACCCCGAGTCCATAGCTGAAGGCATGCGCGCCGTGCTTGAAGACCAGCCGCTGCGGCAGGCGTTGATCGAAAAAGGGCGCGCGCGCGCCGATGCGTTTTCCTGGGATATTGCTTACCAAAAGACCAAGGCTGCGTTTAATCGAATTACTAGTCCTGACTTCGTGCGTCGGCCTGTAATCACTATTAAGGAATGGCCTAAGTTCGGAATTGTCACACCCACTTACAATATGGGCCAGTATTTGGAAGAAACGATCGAAAGTATCCTATCGCAAGACTATCCGCATCTGGATTACGTTGTGATGGACGGAGGATCGAAGGACAACACGGTTGAGATCCTAAAGAAGTACGAAGGCCGTCTCCGTTGGAAATCAGAGAAAGACAAGGGGCAAGGCGATGCGGTAAATAAAGGCTGGCATGCAACAACAGGCGGCATTTTCACATTCCTTAACGCGGACGATACGTACCTGCCCGGAGCGCTTGCTTCCATCGCTAAACACTTTCGCGATAAACCCAATGCTGGTTTGATTTATGGCGAAGCCTATCACGTCCACCAGGATGGCAAGGTCATTGATCGTTACCCCACTAATCCCTTCGATCTTGAAACGTTGAGCGAACAATGCTACATTTGCCAGCCCGCGGCATTCATGAATTACGATGCGTTTGGCGCCGCCGGCATGATCAATACGCAACTCCATTTCGCCCTGGATTACGAATTGTGGATGCGCATTGCGCGGCTTTATCCAGTCTACAAAGTGGACGACTATCTAGCCACTTCGCGCATGTATATGGATAACAAAACCCTGGCCAACCGCCGCCGGGTGTACCAGGAAATCTTAAGTTCAGTGAAAGCGCATTACGGTTATGTGCCCTTTCAATGGGTGAATGGATACGCATGTTACTTAATGGATCGCAAGGATCAGTTCTTCGATCGATCTAAACCAACATTGATATCCCACGGCTTGGGCCTGGCCCTAGGGAGTTACTATAACCGGCGCAACGTTGGCCGTTATCTGAATGAATGGCGGAAGAGTACTGGAGTGTTCGGATCGTTTGACGGCCGGTGGGATGACGGCTGGATTTCGAAGTGCTACCAGCGGCCAATCGAAGTGAGTAAGTCAGCTAAACGATTACGAATCACGGGCCAACATAACGCGCCTTTGCGTCTACGGTTAACCGTCAAGCTTAACGGGGCGGTTCTAAAGCAATCGTCACTCGCGCCCGGACCCTTTGACCTTGCAATGGATTGCCCGGATTCAGCGCGTGGCCAGCGCTGCCGCTTGGAGATTGAAGCCAACCGCACTTGGCGACCGTCCAGCGAAGACCGCCGCAAACTGTCTTGCATCATCGACAGGATAGAGATGGAACCGGCGGAGATCGTTTGAAGCCTCTGGTCACCGTCATCACGCCCTCTTATAACCAGGGCCAGTTTATCCAAGCCACCATTGAAAGTGTTCTTTCGCAGGATTATCCAAACATTGAATACATCATCATGGACGGCGCGTCCACCGACCATACAGCGGAGGTTGTGAAGCCCTATGCAGATAGGCTGACTTGGATTTCAGAAAAAGACCGGGGCCAATCGGACGCCATCAACAAAGGGTTCCGCATGGCGAAAGGCATTATTGTGGCTTGGCTAAATTCAGACGATATCTACCTTCCCGGAGCGGTCAGCACAGCCGTTAAAGCTTTCGAGGAGCATCCACGGACAGGCGCGATTTACGGCGAGGGCTTTCAGATTGATAAGGAAGGTAAGGTGAAAAGTAAGTTCCCTTTCACTGAGCCCTTCAACCTGTGGAAGCTTACTCATTCGCTCGACTACATTCTGCAGCAAACAGTCTTCTTCCGGCGCGACGCAATCCATGAAGTGGGTTTGCTGGACGAGTCATTGCATTACGGGATGGATTGGGACATTCTGGTGCGGCTGGGCAAGCGGTTCGGATTGACTTACATTCCGGTTGAGATGGGCGCAATCCGCGAATATGACGACGCGAAAAGTTTCACCGGCGGCGCCAAACGATTTGACGAACTAGGCCAACTGATCCGCCGCCAAAGCGAAAGACGATTCCCGCCGGCTTACACTTTTTACGGCTTGGATACCTACGAAAAGATCTGGTGTCCGATGGTGAAGCGCTGTCTCCCCGGCCCCTTTGGCGAAGTGGCGGCACGGCGGCTTTCCCAAGTGTGCCGTATGCTGATTGATCGAGCCTACGCTTATTCCGGCGGACTTTTTCGCGATGGCTGGGCCTCGAACGTTTTGCACTATATGATTCCCGAAGGGAAAGGCAAACTCCTTTTTCGCGGAGAGAACATCCAGATGAGTAATCGTCTGGCGGGACAGACAATCGTCGTCGAAGCGCAGGGTTTGGAGTTGGGACGCATCTCGCCCGACTGGGGTCCTTTTGAGGTGGAGTTCAATGTGCCGGGTCATTTGCAGGGCAAGTGCTTGACGCTGAAATTGACAGCATCGCGCTCCGTGGTTCCGTCGAAGCTTGGATCAAGCACGGATACCCGCACACTCGCCTACCGTTTCGGAGATTTACGTTGGGCTGAGCGGGTGCGGTAGGGGTCACGTTAATGAACGCTTCGGGCTTCGAGGTTCAAGAATATGCTGAAGACTTTATGACGTCTCAACGCACTAGAGGATCTTCCACCCACGGCGGCGTGGCCTTAATCAGCTTGCCTAACTCGGGCTCCACCTTCTCCATCTCTTCCTTCATCCGCCAAGCGATGTTCCGGTAACTGAAATGCCCCTTCACTCCGCTCCGTAACTTCGAGATGTATTCCGCTTCCGCGAAATCCATCTTGAACAGGAAACGAGAACGAGCCCCGAACGGCAGCAAATACTGCGCGGCCGGATGCGGCAAACCACTCATCGCCGTCCACGCCACCTTCATCGTGGCATCATAAGCTCCCGTCAAACCCGCTTCGGTGATCGCCGCCGGAGTTTCATACCCAAGGCTACCGTTATACGCCTGCCGATACTGCTGACAACGCCGATGCCGATGAAAATCCCGATACGCTCCGATGTCCATCACAATGTCGTAACAGTACAGCCCGCCGCGGAATCCACGCAATAACTCTTCCCGTGTCCGCGATTGCAACGCCACGCTAATCACTTCCTCTCTGACCGCAGCACCCACTCCGCGCGCCCATTCATACAACTCGCGCAAGGGCCGGTCGGTCACCGTATACAGCAGCGTCGCGACGATATCGGCTGGCGTGTCAGAAGGCTTCAGCAGATCCACATCCCCGTACTCAACACCCAACCGGGCGGGAAGATTCTGCGCGGCCCATTGCGCCAGCGCTTGCTGCGAATCGATCAGATGCGAGTCCGGATCGACGTACTTGGCTAGCGTCGGAGCAAGCGCCTCGCGGCTGCCGTCCTTGTCCCACATAACGCCGGGCTCCGCCGCACAAGCGTCGGCCAAGCTCTGCCCTAACTCGCGAACTTCGCCGAACTCGGAAGCCTTCATGCGGCGCACCTGACGTTCCAGCGTGCGGATGCTGGTCACCTGTCCAACATTTGTCGGAATGCCCCAAAAAAGCACATATCGCGCCACGTCGAACGCACGCGCCGTGATGTTGCGCAAGTACGCGTCGGGCTTCATCGCATCAGGCCGCGGGAGCTTCTCCTTCAAATGTTCCAGCGACCGTTCATGAATATGCTTATAGGAGTCAAGCAACGTTTGCCCAGCCTTCAGGTATGCAGCCTCATTTGGCGCATCAAGCTCGGTCGGAATGATAAAACCGGACGAACCGAAATCCTGATAACGCGATGATTTGGCCTGGCCGTCCCACAACTGCTCGTCCTCAATCTCAGTCGCCGCCAGTTCCGACACGCCTTCAAAGCACACAACCAAGTGGCCCAGGTCGGCAATTGACGCATGGCCGTATTGAAAATAGAAACTATCCAGAAACTTGGATGAATCGTGCGTGCGAACCCACTCCACCGAGTCCACAATCGAATCGGGAGAGCGGCTATAACGGGCCAAGGCGTAGGCGGATTTTTCAGGAGGCATTGGGGCGACAGTAACGACGCGCCCTGGAGTGTGCGGCATGGTAATCTAACAGGTTCGCATAATCTACACTCATCGTGCTAAGGTAACAGGTTCGTCAACATGCAAATCAAAATCAAACGCATTTCGGCCGACGCCGTACTTCCGCAGTATGCACACGGACCACTCGAGGACGCCGGCATGGACATCTGCTCAACGGCCGAAGTTACGCTGGAACCGAACGTTCCGGTGCTTGTGCCGACCGGACTTTCCGTCGAGATCCCATCAGGTTACGAATGCCAACTGCGTCCGCGTAGCGGCTTGGCGTTGAAGCAGGCGATCACGCTGCCTAACTCACCAGCGACGATCGATCCTGGTTATCGGGGCGAGATACGGGTGATCCTACTCAATTTGGGCAAGCAGAGTTACACCGTGAAGAAGGGCGATCGTATCGCGCAGATGGTTATTGCCAAGTATGAAGCGGTGGAGTGGGACGAAGGCGAATTAGCGGATTCTGTCCGGGGCGATGGAGGATTTGGAAGCTCCGGACGGTAGCGTCTAGAGGGCCTTGGACGGCAAGGCGGAAGTCACGGAGCAGCGCGAGTTTCCTAATTCGCTCCTTCTCCTGGGCAAGGCGTTCTTGGGCCACCCGCCGACTGCGAGTAGGCCTTACTTTGCGATCGCAGGGGCAGGTCCAGCATTCGCGTGTCGCCTACTTTGCTGTCCAAGTGTTACATCATCTGGAGCGGTGGATTCGTTTCGCTCCGCACGGTTCACAATAATGCCTGCTACTTGGCAATCCGCAACGGCAAATCCATCATGCCCGCTTCACCCGTCCTAGTGTCAAGGCGATACATCAACTGAGGCAGCGGGTCATCCTTGCTCAACGGCTTCGCCCCACTGGCGGCCTGCTTTTCGGCCACTGTGTAGGTTTGCCCTTGAGTCTTGGCGTCCCCCAATTGATACGACTTCACACGCCATTGCTTCTCCCAATCGGCGAGTTGCTTTTCGTCCAACTGCTGGCGGCCTGCCACCGTCAATCCAGGGATCGGGGTGGGGCTGATTAAAATCGTCAACACTTCTTTGGTTTGATTCGGCTTCGACCTCTTCATGGTGAAGTAAGGCACCCTATCGCTGGCGGCGGGGATTTCCACCAGCATGCCTGGCCCCACCTTATTGTTGCCGCCCATGATGTTTCTGGCGGGGAAGATCAGGAAGGGATCCCCTTTCGATCCGTCGGCATATTCGTCACGGTCGATCACGTAAAGGTACCCTGCTTTCGACACTTCAATGCCAATCCGCAACTTCTGCCCTTGGGCCAGAGGCTGGTCGGCGGCCACGCGTTCCGGGGTCAACTCTACGTCGTCATCTCCTTCGTGGACTAGGGCGCGAACTTCACGAGTATCGGCCGGTTTGCTGGCACGGAAACTCCACACGGTGACACCCACCAGCGTTCCCTTCACTGGTGCGCTCGGTTTCACCGGCGTGGTTTGCCCTTTTACCGGCGTCACGTTCTTCGTCCCTGGCGCCGGTTTAGCGGCAGGACGGTGTTCAATAAGGCTGGCGTCCCAAAGTTGACGGGTGACCATTTCCGGGGCTTCCTGCGGGGCGGCTGCTAGTGACGCGGCCAACGCTAAATGTGCTGAGTATTTTACAATCATACGCTTGTCCTTGTATGCGTAAACGAGCAAGAAAGTGGGTCAACAATTCGTGGCTATAGGTGATCCAATGGGATTAGTCTCACCAATACGTCGGTTGGAGACTTCAGCAGAGTTCTTGGTCCCTGCTCGCTCTCTTCTTCGCTCTTGTCCGCCTGTTTCGCATTTTTCAAATAACTCAGGACGTCCTTTGCCTGCGCCAGATCGCCCACATGTCCTAAATATTCGGACGTTCTCCACCGCTCGAGCGCATCCATTCTATCCAAGGGAGTAGGGGACCAGACCAGCCAGAGCTTCTCCCTGCCTTGCTCTTTGTCGAAAACGATAAGACCCTTAGACGGCACATTAAATTCCTGACCGGCCCGGAGTTTTTCCACACCCAGGCAGTTTAAATCCGGCTTTTCGTTCGTCGAATTCGGCCCTTCGTTCAGTATGTACAAGTGCCCAGGTTCCGGGTTACTAAAAGTGAAGCGGATTTGATTATCCTCGTCGAAAATCCGCTCGCCCGCAAGACGGCTGGGTTGCTTAACAACCACCTTGTCGCGAACCTTGTACACCATCACGAAGTACCGAAGGATGTGCTTGGGCTTGGCCGCCTCCGCCGCCTCCGCCGCAGCTCTTTGCGCCGCTTTCTGTGACGCCGCTTTGTCCCAAGCGACGTAACTGCCCAGACCCAAGACTAGCGCCACTGTGAGACCAGCCGCAATTATTAGCGTCTTAACGGAAACAGGCTTGGGCGGGACTTTGGTTAGGGCCAGCTTGCGAGGTAGCGCCGGATTTCCCAACCCATCCTTGCACAAATTGTAAAAATGGACCTTCAATCCATGCTTCACTTCGTGAAAACCCAAGTCGGTTAGGCTCTCGCTCCAGCCCCGCAACTGCTCCAGCACATCGGCCACATTGCGTGAGAGCAGGATGTGACCGGAGTCGCCCGAATCCATCACTCGTTGCGCCATGTTGATGCCACCACCGGACACGTTGGCATTCGCGTTCATGTCGGCGACACGGTACACGGGGCCGCTGTGGATGCCCATGCGCAACTTCAAGTGGGGCTGCGTCTTTAGTGCCTCGGCGATTTCCAGAGCGCACTTCGCAGGCGCGGAAGGATCGCCAAAAAACGCCAGAGCCATGCCATCGCCAGTGGGCAGGTTAATCAAATTCCCCGCGGCATCGGCTTCGCGAAACTGCCCGGACCCTCGTACGATCGTTTGAAACTGGGCTAAGTATTCTTTCTGATCGTCCATCGAAAGCAAGGAATAACCAACCAGATCAGTGAAAAGCACGTGGGCGATTTCCAGGCCGCCCGGCGTGGCCGTCGTTCTTCGTACTTGTGTTTCCGCATCGCTAGCGAACGCCCGCTGCAAATCCTCTCCGAATTCTCCAATCTCCGCCTGCCGCTGGTCAGCCCGGAAGGCCATGGCCTTCAACACCGCGCGCCTCAATCCTTCCGGCACATCCTGTCGTAACGTTTCAAGCTTGGTTGCCGTGGTTTTGTCTTCGGCGGCTAGATGGACCAAGGAATTGGGAGGAAACGGCTTTTCTCCGGTTAATAACTCGAAGGCCACCACACCCAGCGCGTAGGTATCACTGGCCGCGCAAGCATGCCCGGCGAACTGCTCCGGAGCCATATAGGTCATGGTGCCGGCGATTTTTGAGTCTTCTCCGCCGAACTGAGAATTCTGAATACCGGCAATTCCAAAGTCGATTACTTTCACATGCTCTTCGCGGCCGATTCTTTGAAGCATGACATTTTCCGGCTTCAAGTCACGATGCCACACTCCTTTCGCGTGGGCGCTCGAAAGAGCCTCGGCAACTTTACTGATCAGGTCAACGACGCGTTTCATCTCCATGCCCCCAGGCTTGATGGCGTCCCGCAGGGTTGTGCCGTCAATGAACTGCATCACCAAAAACTGCAGGCCTTCGGCGTTTAGGCCATAATCCAAGACACCCACCACGTCGGGATGATCGATACGGGCCAAAGCCTCCATTTCCTGTTGAAATTTTTGGCGCATGTAGGGGTCGGCGTTAGTCTTGTCGAGCAAAACTTTGACTACTACCGGCTTGTCGAGCAACTGCAAATCGTGCGCATAGTAAACAACGCTCATGCCACCGCGCCCAAGCTCGCGGAGGATCTTATATCGATTTTTGAGCGTTGTATGTTCGGGCGCCTTGATTGGTGTCTCGGCGAGCACGGCCTCAGCGGCCATCAGGGCAGCTACTTTTGCCAGCGGGCTTTTGAACTGCGTGCTGGCGCCGGATGCGTCGGAAGAAAGCATCGCTTCTACATCGCGCTGCAGCTCTTCGTCACCCCCACACTGCTGGCTCACGAACCGCGCCCGTTGATCCGGGCCAAGATCCATTGCTCCTTCGAAGATTACTTTGATCTGTTGCCAGCGTCCTGACGTCATTAAAATATCGCCATCACGTGCGCTTTATTATAGCTCATGCGAATTTATTGAAGGAAAATGATCTTGATGTGTGGGGTTGCTGGGAGAGACTTTTGAGTCTAATCCCGCCTTCTACTTTCCTTCGCTCTTGCCAAGCGTCTTGCCCAAATATTCCACGATCGCTTTGACCTCAGCGTCCGAAGCTTGTGCGCCGCGCGCCACCATGTTTTGAACAACTCCGTCCCAATCCGTCTGGCTCATACGTTGACTTGTTACGACTTCAATTGCATGGCAACCTGTTCCGCAGGTTTTTTCGACTAGAGCTTTGGCATCGCCGGAGGCCAATGCAAGTGGCGTGAAGGCTCCTACTTTCGGTTCGCCGCGACGGGCTTCCGCTGCCGCTGCTACTGCCTTTGATACCGCCAGGGGGAGCGGCTTGCGTGGTGCGTCGGGAAGAGCAAAAGCGACAAGCGTGTTGCTGGGTGCGCCGCCGAAGAAAGCTCCCCCGCCGGCGGCCATCAGCACAATGTATTGACGGCCATCGCGACCCATATAAGTGACAGGGCTCGAATGCGCGTTCGCCTCCAGCTTAACTTCCCAAAGCGCTTTGCCAACCTTCGAATCATAGGCGCGGAAGCGGGCATCGTTGGTGGCTCCGATGAACACAAGACTTCCAGCCGTGGCGAGGCTGCCACCGAGACTCACCGTGCCGGTGTCGCGCACGCCGATCACTTCCAGCGAATCGATGTGGCCGAGCGGCGCGCGCCAGGCAATGTCGCCCGTGGCGAGATCAACCGCAACCATTTCCCCGAAGGGCGGATTTTGGCAAGGCACGCGTGTTTCGCGATTCCAGAACCGCGCGTAGTTTCCGTAGGCAGACGTCCTCACATAATCGGCGCCGCGCTTTTCCATGTGTCCCCATTGGCCCACGTGCATGATATTTACGAATAGGCGGCCAAGAGTTGGGTCGACCGAAACGCCTCCCCAGTTGCCACCGCCTAGTGTGCTGGGAAAAAGCAACGCGTTCCCTTCAAGGGGTAACGGCGTGTAGGGGCCGCCAATTTTCATCTGATTTGTTTCAAACAAATCCTTGCAAAAACGTGCATGTTCCGGCGTCAAGTTGTACATCTCTTCCATGCGAAATGTGTTCTTGCCAAGCGGCGGCGGCTTCATGGGGAAGGGCTGCGTTTTCGCGGTGACTTCGCCGGGCACGATGGTTTGAGGCACTTCGCGTTCTTCCATGCCGTAGATGGGCGCGCCGGTGACGCGATCGAAGACGAAGAGCAGGCCCATCTTGGTGATTTGTGCCACGGCGGGGATGATGCGGCCATTGCGGCGAATGTCGAATAAGGCCGGAGGTGCGGCTAGATCGTAATCCCAAATGTCGTGATGCACCAACTGTTGATGCCACTTCTTTGCGCCGGTGCGGGCGTCGAGCGCAACTAGCGAGTTGCCATACAGGTTGTCGCCGATACGATCCTTGCCATAGAAATCGGAAGTGGGCGAGCCGAGCGGGGCGTAGACGATGCCGCGTTTCACATCGACCGTGAAGAAGCCCCAGACGTTGGTGCCGGAGCGATTTTTCCAGCCATCGGTGGGCCATGTTTCGGCCCCAGGTTCGCCTGGCCGGGGCACGGTATGGAATGTCCAGAGCAGCTTACCGGACTTAGCGTCCCATCCGCGAATGTCGCCATAGAGTCCGAGCGTGGGTGAACCTTCGCCGTTACTTGAGCCAGTGATGACAACGTCACCGAAGATGGCCGGTGGGGATTGCAGGGCGTAGCGGCCATCTTTCAAATCGCCGAGCACACCCTTTTTTAGATCGACGCGGCCCTCATTCCCGAAGCCTGGCGCGGGTTTGCCTGTGGTGACGTCTAGCGCTAATAGATAGGGGCCATTACCGGTGAACACTCGCGGGTGAATGTTGGCCGAGCCCGGCCAGTAAGCCAGACCCCGAAGCGCGATAGGCGCGGCGGCGTGCTTCCACAGCAGCTCGCCGGTTTCAGGGACGAGCGCATAGACCCCGTCCGGTGCGTTGACGTATAGTATTCCGTTGATGACGAGCGGAACGGCTTCGGAGCCTGGTTTGCCGGTGCGAAATGTCCAGGCGGGTTGAAGGCGGGTGACGTTCGAGGTGTTGATTTGACGCAGGGGAGAGTAGCGCATGGCGCCGGGGTCGTTACCGAAGGTGGGCCAATCGGATTGGGCAAGAGCGGTAGTAGCCAGTAGGATGAAGGCGGCGAGTCGGGTCACTACATTACTTTATAGGATCAGCTATGCATGATCCACTTACTTCGCTAGAGAAATAAAATTCGCGATGTTAATGCAAGTTCGAAAGAGCAAGGAGGAGAAGGCGATTAGGCCCATCAGTATGCCCAGCCACCAGATACGTCTTTCGTTTAGATCACTACGCTGGGAAATGATAGCGAAGAAGAACACACTGCTAAAGCGAGCGAAACCGATGTGCCTAGCCGAAGAATCAGAAATATTTATCTTCCTCAACGTGCGGATGGGTATGACCTATTTGAGCCTATATATTGACCATACTTCCATCAGCCCACCACACACTCCTACTACTAAGAAGGGCAGTGCGATGCAAGCCATCAGCCAACCTCGCCACAGCAACTGCTTTTCTCGCGAGTTGATGCGGTTAGTTAGCACGACTATCAAGCCCAAAAGCGCCGCGGTATGGTTATCCAAAGTATTACAAACACGTTTCTCCTTCCTTGCTGTGCTTACCCGCCGATGCGGAGCGTTGCCCAGCAATAGCCGTAGGCAAGAATGAGAATGCCGGTCAACGCCATCCATGCGCCAGCCGCAGCCATCTCCGCTTCGCCGCGTTTGGCTTGGCGGAATTTGCTGAAAGTGAACCAGGCGAGGACGCATAATGTCGCCGGTGGAATTAAGAGAAGAACAAGAAACATCATGGCTGCCTCCTTGTTGTTAAGGTCTCAGATTCATATAAGCCATGCATTCACCCCACAATAACAGCGGCGCGGCGATAAAACCCATGGCGAAGCTGGTCTCAAACACGAAGATTGAAGGCATGGATTGGACTGCGGACAAGCGCCTTGTTGAAATGCATCCCGAAGACTAAACCTTGACTTCCCGTTTCAGATCTGTGAATATCTATAAAACTGCTTCCGCGCTTTGATTCCATTTGGCCGGAAGATCTTGCAGCGACGTTCGGGACCAATTGGGAAAGGGGTTGCAATGGTGAAGCTTCAGTTCTTGCTCCACGTTTTCGAGCGTTCGACGGCCGTCCGCCGCCTCACTTCACTCTCCTTCTCTCAACATTACTATCAACGTACCCGGCTGAAAACCAGGGTTTAACAATGAGGGGAAATTTGAAATGAAGTCTTCAATCAGCGCGGCATTAACCATATTCTTGCTGGCCTTTAACTCACTAAGTTTCGCGCAAACCAGCACGTCGCTTTCGGGTAAAGTAGTCGATCCGACGGACGCGGTTGTTCCTGGCGCCAAGGTGACTCTCACCAGCCGCGCCACCAACACAATTCGAACAGATACCAGCGACGCCACCGGAGCATTTTCCTTCCCTCAACTGCAGGCTGGACTTTACGATCTCAAGGTTGAGATGACCGGTTTCAAGGCGCTCATCAGCAAGAGTCTCGACGTGCTGGTGAACACTTCGCAGAGCATCACCATGAAGTTTTCCGAAGTCGGCTCAGTCAACGAAATATTGGTGGTAAACGCTCAGGCCTCCGTTGTCAACACAACCGACGCCACCATCGGCAACGCATTCAATTCGACCCAAGTTCGCGACCTGCCGCTTAGCGCCCGCAATGTTGTGGGCTTGCTCTCGCTACAGCCCGGTGTGACCGCCGGCGGTTCGGTGAATGGTGGACGGTTCGATCAAGCTAACGTTACCCTTGACGGCGTCGATGTGAACGATCAGGACCAGTACGGCGGCGATGCCCGTTCTGGAAACACTTTTTTCAGTGTCTTGCGAGTCACCCCCGATTCCCTCCAGGAATTTCGCGTGACCACCACAAACCCGAACGCCGATCAAGGCCGTTCGTCAGGCGCCCAAATCGCCCTGCTTACTAAGTCCGGCAGCAACCAGTTCAATGGTTCCCTGTACGAATATCACCGCAACACTAAGACCAGCGCCAATGATTGGTTTAGTAACAAGGCCGGCGTTGAGCGGCCCAAGCTGCTGCGCAACAACTTTGGCGGGTCCATCGGCGGTCCGATCAAGAAAGACAAGATCTTCTTCTTTTTCAACTATGAACAGTTCCGTGAAGCAAAGGGCTCGGTTGTGGTCAACCAGGTTCCGCTACCGTCGCTGGGCCAGGGTATCGTGCGGTATTTTTCGGCGAATGGCGCGAGCGACCCCAGTTGCCCGGCAGGCACTCCTTCCGGTGTTACCTGCCTGAACCGTGCTCAGATCAGTTCCGCCTATCTGGCGTCGAACAAAGTGGACCCGGGAACGAACAACGCCACTATCGGCATTCTTGCGGCTGCCGCGGCGAAGTATTCCGCGAATGACACCACCGTGGGCGACGGGTTGAATACAAGCGGCCTCCGTTTCAATTCCTCAACCCCTGTGAGGCAAGCAACGGCAACGGCTCGCGTTGACTATATTCTGAACTCGAAACACAACCTCAACGTCCGCGGTAACTACCAGAACGATGTTTCCACCGGCACTTCCCGCTTCCCAGACACGGCGCAGGTGCAGACCTGGGCCCATCCGCGCGGTCTCGCCGTCAGCGAATCATGGACGGTTTCGCCCAACCTTATTAATTCATTCCGCTACGGCATAACTCGTGACGCAATCACCACGGGCGGAGATTCGAATCAGAACTCGGTCGTTTTCCGCTTCGTCTTCCAACCCTTGAACTTCTCACGCGCCAGAGTGCGCACGACGCCGGTTCATAACATCGTGGACGACATTTCGTGGAGCAAGGGTAAGCATACCGTTCAGGCTGGCGTCAATTTTCGCTGGATCTCCAACAACAGGAATGCATACAGCGCCTCCTACGACGCGTTAACAACAAACCCATCCTTCTACGAGGGCTCGGGAGATAGCCTGTATCTCGATGCCGCTGGGAATAATATTTTCCCGAACCTCGCATCAAGGTCGGCGATTAATACCCGCGATGCCCTGGGGGCGTTGATAGGACGCCTTCCTCAATACACCGCCAACCTCGTCTATGATCGCAGCGGTAAGGTGCAGGCTCCAGGAACAGGCGTCGCGCGTAACTTTAAGACCGAGGAGTATGAGGGTTATATCCAGGATTCGTGGCGCATTCGTCCCACCATCACCATTAATGCTGGTGTCCGTTGGTCCACGTCCACCCCGGTTTACGAGGCCACTGGTTATCAGGTTGCCCCAACCACCAGCCTCAGCACTTTTTTTGACCAACGTGTTGCCGGTTCCGCTAGTGGCGTCCCCTACAATGGGTTGCTCACTCTGGACTACTCGGGAAAGGCGAACGGTAAGCCTGGCTTCTATTCCCAGGATTGGAACAATTTTGCCCCGTCGATTTCAGCTGCCTGGCAGTTCTCGAAGAAGATGGTGCTGCGCGGCGGATACCGCATAGTGTACGACCGTATTGGTAGCGCGCTGGCTGTCAACTTCGATGCCGTCAACGCCATCGGATTCACTTCCGCAGCCGGGATTTCGGCGAATACTTTCAATACAACGACGAATCTTCCCCCTTTGTTTACTGGCCTAAATCAGGAGATACGCAACTTACCCAAACTTATCATTCCATCCAGCCTGGCGTTTCCTTCCGGCCAGCCCGCGGATTCCAGCCGACGCATCCAATCGTCTCTCGACGACAAGCTGACCACGCCCTACAACCATGCATTTAATATCAGCGCAGCCCGGGAACTGGGGCGTGGATTCTCGTTTGAAGCCGCCTATGTCGGACGCATCGCGCGCTCGCTGCTCCTTAGCCGTGACGTGATGACTCCGAATAACATCAAGGATCCGAAGTCTGGCGCCGATTGGTACACCTCCATTCGGCAATTGATCGACCTGCGTGATAAGGTCACGCCGATCACCGCGGTAGGTAACATTCCTTTCTTTGAAAACATGCTGCCGAAGTTGGCAGGCAACGCGACTTTCCTAGGTCAGACGGTGAGTCTGACTGCAACGCAAGCCGCTTACCGCCGCATCGCGCGCACGGTAGTGGGCGGCAACAACACCACCGACTACACAACGGTTCAAGACATATGGGATCTCCGCGGTCCCACTTCCAATCCACTGTTCTACCAACCTCAATACGGCGCCCTTACCACATTCTCCACGCTGGGTACCTCCGACTTCCACTCGGCGCAATTCTCGTTTCGCAAGCGTTTGGAAAAAGGAGTCTCGTTCGATCTGAACTACACCACCGGGCACTCAATCGACATCGCCTCTGGTGCGCAAAATACGAGTGTGACTGGCAACTTCGGTTCCCCGTTCGTGCAGAATCCGTTCGATCTGAACGTCAACCGCGCCAATTCGAATTTCGACATCCGCCACAACGTCAACATGAACTTCCTGTACGAACTGCCGTCCGGTAAGGGCAAGATGTTCTTCGGCAACGCCAATCGCGTGGAACAGGCAATCCTGGGCGGCTGGACCTCAACTGGTATCTTCCGCTGGGCGTCCGGACTACCTTCCGGCCAGCCGTTCGATTCCAGTCAATGGGCAACGAACTTCAACTCGCAGTCTAACGGTGTAGCGATTCGCGAATTAAAAGCGAACCCAACCCGCACCGGAGACCCCAACCTGTTCAGCGATCCAACCTATGCCTACCAAAGCTATCGCAACGCAAATCCGGGTGAATACGGAAACCGCAATGTGTTGCGCCTTCCGAGTTTGTTCAACATCGATCTAGGCCTGTACAAGAGCTTTACTATCACTGAGAAGATCAAGCTGACCTTCCGCACGGAAGCGTTCAATGTGACCAATACGCAACACTTCACCGGCATTTCGACCTTCGGCCTGGTTCGCGATCCATTCACTTCGCAAACGCCTGGCGGTACAGCCCCGGTACCGCCCTCCACGTTCGGGAAGTTTACTGGAACGCAGGGAAATCCGCGAGTGTTCCAGTTCGCTCTCCGCGTAGATTTCTAGCTGCGGTAGTTCGTGCAAAACGGGGACTGACGAAACTGACATCTTTTTTCGCTATCGCAAGCGGTTGATTTTTCTGAAAGGTAATTTGCGAAAAAAAGCTGTCTGTTCCGTCAGTCCCCGTTTTTCCATGAAAAGGCGGATGAGCCGGAATGGTCCACGCGCCTTTCCATTGACCCAACAGCGACTACGCTTGCCGCACAACCGGACAAAAGTTCGAAGGTATCCACCGCCTGGTTGCCCTTGCAGGAACATCTTTTCGGCCTCGTCCTCAGTTTTGCACTTTCTTCAGCAGTCGCATCCACAAACAGGTTACAGCGCGGCTGTTCAAGAAGTAGGGTACGGCGTCTCCACTTACACGCGAATTTTGGAACATTCCAATTCATCCATTCGGAAAATCTCAAAGCTCACCCCCCAAATGCGGGGCTTTCGTACGGCGATTATCTGTGATATACGTGTGGAGCACCTAATACAGGAGGTCTATTACGTATGGGACTGCAAGCTGAGACGACGAGCTTTTCGCTCGACAATATGGGCCGATTCCTCTGCAACACATTGCAAGAAGCGATCGATAGCACCAAAATTATAATCGCCGGAAAATCACGCGAATTCGACGTGATTGTCATCGGCGGAGGAACATTTGGAGCCGTTGCCGCCTCTAGACTATTTCTCAATGACGCCACCCACAGCCGCCGGATCCTTGTTCTTGAATCCGGCCCGTTCGCCCTTCCTGAGCATGTCCAAAACATGCCATTCCAAGGTGGCGCACCTGGGTTTCGCGCTCCGTGGGATAGTCACCCGGCTCTTGGCTATGCAGGATTGATGTTTGCTATTGGCGGCAGGTCGTTGGCGTGGGGAGGCTGGTCCCCGGAAATGCTGAACGCGGAGTTCAAGAACTGGCCGGCGTCGGTTGTTGCTGCGCTAAAGGACGCCTACTTCCGGCAGTCTAGCGATCAAATAGGAGCTACCGCCAGCAATGATTTTATTTACGGACGGCTTCATACGGCTCTGCGGAGGCAACTCTTTGATGGGCTCTCTTCTCCCATCGCGGCGCCTCACGCTGTCGCTCTGGCCGCGCTGCCAGATCATCCCGCAGTGCGCTACGCGAGCTTGGAAGCCGTTGGCGATCTGGTCATGGCGGCGGGTGCTAGCGGCGGATCCACCACTACCACCACGGCCAGCCCGGGCTTGAGCGACAGCCGCCTTCGAGAATTGCTGGGGCTTAAATCCACCGATGTAACGTCGCGCCGCGACCTTTTGAATCTACTCAAGTTGGAGGCTCCGCTGGCGGTGCTGGCACGTGCTGAACCGGGTCTGTTCCCTTCCAACAAATTCAGTTCCGTTCCTGAGTTAATCAAAGTGGCTCGGGTTGCCGCCGGGGAAGCCGATGGCACAGACGCGCTGGCCGACGCACGCAAGCGTATCATGATCGTTCCAATAGTACGAGTGCTGGATCTAGTGACGGAAACACAAGCCGACAACTGGGTGCGTGTTACCGGCGTGCGAGTTAAAGACAGCGGAGGTCAGGAAGAACTGATCATGCTTGCGCCGTCGTCCAACGGTCATCAAAGCACGGTTGTGGTTGCCTTGGGGGCCATCGAAAGTACGCGCCTGGCGATCAACACATTCAAAGACTCGCTGGCGGGCCGCGCCGCAAGCCGGATGGGAAAAAACTTGGTGGCCCATTTACGGTCTAACCTCTCTATCCGCATTCCCACTTCGTCGCTGAGTTCTCTGCCCACTTCCACGCGGACTTCTCTGCAGGCCTCGGCGCTGTTCGTCAAGGGCAAAGCGAATGTCGGCGGCGAGGATCGCTTCTTCCATTTGCAGATCACGGCCTCCGGGCTGGGCAAGTTAGGGCAGGATTCAGAGGCCGAACTCTTCAAGAAGATACCCGACACAGAGCAATTGGACTCCATGCTGACGGCCACCGACACGCACGTCGTTATCACGCTACGAGGTATTGGCGAAATGACCCCGAATAATCCGGATAGCTTTGTGCGTTTGTCTCCGTCCAAAACTGAAGACGGCCGCGCCATCGCCGAGGTGTCTCTGGCCGATATCAAAACAAGAACAAGCGTGACGCCACAATCGGAAATCGACAAACTGACCTGGAACGCCATGGATGCGTTAGCGGACGAGGTTGCGTTGATCTTCGCGAACGGTTTGCCCTTCGACATCCTTGGGACCAAGGAAGGAAAAACTGTTCCGATGCCGGCCGGGACCACGGCGGCGCAGTTGCAGGCGCAGCATCCCTATGATGACCGGCGCGATGCGGAAGGAAGTACTCATCACGACGCGGGCACACTTTGGATGGGAAGCGATGCCGCGACTTCGGTGACAAACGAGTTCGGCCGCATTCACGATACAACAAACTGTTATGTGAATGCTCCGGCGTTATTTCCCAGCCTGGGCTCTCCAAATCCGATGCTGACGGGAGTTGCCCTTTCCCGGCGGACGGCGGATTTGCTGCAGTCGAACGTGTTGCCAAAAGCGGAGGTTGCTAATGCCGTGGCGCAAGGGTTCACTGCTTTGTTTGACGGCACAGCCGCCTCATTCAAGAAATGGCGCTTGGCTGGGGCCGCCAACAGCGGGCAAAGCTTTGCGTTCTTGAACGGAGAACTAGCAAGCTATGGCTCGTCCGATTTTTCACTGCTCTACTATGCGCCGCAGGCATTCGATGATTTCCACTTGCGGTTACAATTCCGCGTGTTCGATGCGGCCAACTGCAACAGCGGGGTCTTTGTCCGCTTCCGCGATCCGTTACGCAGACTGCCGGCCGCATTACGGACGCGGGCGAACGCCGAGGGAGCCGCTCTTGGCCCAAATCCCGCTTGGAGCGCTGTCTTCTCCGGTTTTGAAGTCCAGATTGACGACAACGCTCGTGGCGATGTCAACAAAGATTATTACGGTCGGAGGCCCGAGCCCGATGGTCTTTACAAGAATCGCACTGGGGCCATTTACAAGATCCCGGCCGGAGATCTAATCACCCATACCGGAGGCCGCGACGTACAAGTTCAGGCCTACACTCCCGGTCCTGCCACAAGGCCTGGCGTGTGGATGCAGTATGACATCGTGGTGGCGGGCAATCACTATGAAGTGAGGTTGACTGACACGGAGTCTGGCGCATCGCAACTGACTACCGTCTTCGACAACACAGACGCGGAGCGTGGAGTTTCCGGAGGCTTCATCGGGATCCAATCGTACCCGGGTTCGCCAATAGCGTTCCGCGATATTTGGATCAGGTAAACGGACTGCGGAAGCGGGAAAACGGGGACTGACGAAACTGACATCTTTTTTCGCCATCGCAAGGATTGAGTTTTATGGAGGTGACGTGCGAAAAAAGGCTGTCTGTTCCGTCAGTCCCCGTTTTTCGACACTAGAACCGGAACTTAAGCGACGCCGCCATGCGCCGCGCCACATGCGAGGTCCCCGTAATCTGCCCGAACGCAGCATTGGTCTGTACCCCACTATTGAAGTTGAAGGTCAACGACGAATTCGGATTCGATGGGTTGAAATGGTTAAACGTGTTGAACGCTTCGGCGCGGAACTCAAGCGTCTTTCGTTCCGCCACCTTGAAGCTCTTCGACAGGGACAGATCCATATTTTCCACACCCGGTCCGTACGTCAAAGTCGGGGGCGTGTTGCCAATTCCCAGCGAACGGATGCCGGGAAGGCTGAAACTGGCCGCATTGAGCGGATAGTAGAGCCGTTGGTCAATGATCCCCGGAGCCTTACCGTCGTCGGTGCGCCACAGCGGGCCGTTCATCTGGCAGCGGAACGGAACACCGCCCGTTGGCGTGCCTGTCCAATAACCGATTGGCGGGGCGGTGGCCGTGCATGCCACCGTGAATGGCGTGCCGCTGAAGAATGCGCCAACACCATTGAAACGCCAACCATCCAGCACCCCCTTGGTAAACCAGTTCGACCACATGCGGCTACCCTTGGGGATGTCGTAGCCGAAGTTCAGATTCACGGCATGCGGCCGGTTGATCACGTTCTTGGTTAAATTGTCATCCACCCATTGTTGATGCGCAAAGATGATGGTCTTCGACCAGGTGTAGTTGGCGCTAAACTGATATCGCCGATTGAACCGCTTGTTGATCTGGGTCTGCAGCGCGTTGTAAGAAGACTCGCCAAGGCTGGTGTAAGTGGCGATCGATCCGTAGCCTGTGTACTTATTCTGAGAGCGGATCAAGTTGGCGGCGTAGAATGCCGCCGTGCCGTTGCTTGCGCTAGTCGGATCCAGATACAGTTTGTTGGCCCCGCCATCGGGCGTCCAAGTGGTGTAGGGCGCCACGGCATTCGCATCATTCGCCGAGCCGAACCCATGGTGGAACACATTGCCGACGTAAGAAACGTCAAGAATTACCCCCTTGCGCAGATCCTGCTGAATGCCGAAGCTCCAGTTGTAAGTGGTGGGGTTCTTGTAATCTTGTGATCCGCCATTTACATTTTGCGATCCGTAAAATCCTTGAGTGGAAAGCAGGTTGCTGAAATTGGTGTTGTAGTAAATTGGAGCCCGGAACGCCGGTGGGGCCGCCATTGGCCCTACGCCTGAACTTGTCGCGCCAATCGTATCCACGCCGTACGCCCTTCCATAGAAGATTCCAAAACCGCCGCGAACCGCCGTTTTACCTCTACCAAATACGTCCCAAGCAAAGCCAAGGCGAGGCCCGTAAAGCACTGGAGGGGTGTTGAAGAATTTGCTGTTGTACTGGACGATACCCGAATAGGGAAGACCATTAGTTGGATAAGAGGCCGGGTCGAAGGACGTAGATCGCGCGAACAGGTAGGTAGCGCCCGTCTTCGGATTCAGCGCAACCTTTTGCCCGTCAACCAGGGCGGGGAAAAGCAACTGACCGGACTTATTGCCATCATATGACTTTCCGTCGAACAGCCCCAGTGTGGCGCCTTGTGCGTAAGTCGGCTGTACTTTTTGGAAGCGAATCCCTAAGTCCAAAGTAAGTCGCCGGTTTACCTTCCAAGTATCCTGCACAAACCATTCCACCTGGTTGTAGCGCGAATGGTTGACCAGCTTGCCGTTGTCCTCGCCGTAGGCTTGCACCGTGCCATGCATCATGTTTGAGAAAGGATATCCTGTGTCGTACGGGTTCGCCGTGTCAGACCCGAACCAATAAGACCCGGCGGCGTTATAAGTGGAATAGACGCTGACATTGCGGGAATTGTGTTCAAAGTATAGACCGGCTTTGACAGTATGATTCTTCTTAATCCAGGTTAGGTTGTCCGTGATATTTGTTAGCTGATCGGTGCCATGGAAAGGCCAACGGCTATCGAAGCTGAAGCCAGGAGGCGCGGTGGCCCCCTGTCCTGCCGATTGGGCTCCATTCGATCCGAAACTGATGTTGGGAAGAATGTTCAAGTAATTGGCATTAAAGAAGCGTGGTAGCGTAACCGGTTTGCCGTCAGGCCCTTTCAACGCCGAAAGGTCATTCACTGCTTTGAATTTGTTTAGATCGGCGGCATAAGTGCTCTGCGTACCGCGGTTGACGCCGGCCGATGCTTCGTTGATCAGATTGGCCCGGAAGGTATGGATGACGGTGTAAACCGCGCCAGCCGATTGGATGTCGTAATTGCTGGCAAACTGCCCCCATCCGCCACCGCCGTTAAGCGTGGCGCCCACCCCGCGGTCGGCCTGGAAATCCTGAATCAGTCGTAAGTAAGAAGTTGTCCTTGGTCCAATGTTAATGTCCAACTTCAAAATTCGGTCCTCACGCGGACGTTCCCGATTGAACTGAAACTGAGTGTTGAATCCACGCCGGCCTGTTGGATCGGTCGTGTTGGGCAAAGGGAACAGGTTCATCATTGCGCTACCAATAGGACTGAGGCGGCTTGATGGAATGATGTTACCGGGAAACACTGTTCCGCCGGCCTCGGGATCCTTAATTGAAATCTTCAGGCCCGTCGTGGTCACTGTTTCCGAAAAATCGCCGAGACGCTCCAGCTTCGTCGGCATGTTATAGCTATTGACACCCCCGGTCGTGATCGTGTGGAGGAAGTCTTCCGAGAAAAAGAAAAACAAGCGAGTGCGGCTCTTATTGAAATTCAGACCCGGAATGTAAAGGGGGCCTCCGATAGTGCCGCCCGGGTTTTGAAAGCGATAGCGGGGCTTGGCTAAAGCCGTCGGAACACCATTCACCAGTGTGAAATTCTTGTTGTTGAAAAACTCGTTGGCCGATAGCATTTCGTGCCGCCAGAAGTAATACGCCGACCCATGGAATTGATTGGTTCCGCTCCTGATGGAAACATTCATCTGCCCACCCGAGCGGGCTCCAGATTCCGCCGTGTAATTGGAGGTCATCACCTTCACTTCGCCGATGGCGTCAATGTTGGGCGCAAGATAACCGCCGGTGCGTGGAGCGCCACTGTCCTGACTGACCACACCATCCAGTGTCACAACGAATTGACCGCTCTGGCCGCCATTTACAATTTGGTCCTGCGTGTTGAACCAGCCCGGCATGTCGCTGGTGGAAACCATCTGAACGCCCGGCAAGGAGCGCAAAATGCCAAGGTAATCGCGACCGCTGATTGGCGTGTCTTCAATCTGCTGACGGTCAATTAAAATGGACCGGTCGGAAGTTTCCGTGGATACGCGCGAGGATTCGGCGATCACCTGTATAGTGCTCGTAACATCCCCTACGCTCATCTTAATTTGCCCAAGAGTAACGCGATCTTCAGTGCTCACCCTGATGGCTTGTTGCTTGTATTGCTTGAACCCGGCAACTTCAATACTTACGGTATATTCGCCAGGAACCAAATTGGTAAATAGGAAGGAGCCGTTTTCTTCTGTAGTAAAGCTCTTAACTTGTAAAGTCAGGTCGTGCGTCAACTTGACGTTCGCACCTGCAATGGAGGCTCCAACTTGATCGGTGACGCCGCCGGAAATCTGGCCGGTCACGCCCTGAGCGTTAAGGCCGGCTAAGGTGACCGTGCACCAAAAAAGGGACGCAAGAATAGGGCGAGGCCAGATAACGAGCATAACTGTAGACTCCTTAATAAACTTCGGTCTAGGTATCGTATAAGAATACCCGACGGACGTCAAGAACTCCTCAATTCCTTGATCGATAGGGCACTATACAGGTCGTCAATCCTTTGCCACAGGGGGATTTTCGTCCGGCTCGCGACGCACTCACCGAGATCAAGCCAAGGGATTTTGGGACAATAAGGAAACAATTGCAGATCCTGAGCGAAAAACCGGTAGCTATGCCCAACGTCTATACAGACCTGGACTTGGCGCGCGAAGTGCTATCCCGGGATCGGAAGGCAACAGCTGAATTCATCGGCCGCTACGCCGATCCGGTGGCGAAGTACTTGCGCTCGCGTCTGTTGCCGCGTGTGGATCTGGTGGATGACCTCGCCCAGGAAGTGTTCCTCGCCGCGTGGCAAAGCCTTCAAAACTATCGCGGAGATTCGCCGCTGAAATCCTGGCTGCTGGGAATCGCCAAACATAAGGTGGAAGACCACTATCGCCGCCGGTTGAGAGAATCACTGGTGGACCTACCGGATGATGATGGCATTCAAGATCCGGGCCTCAATCAGGAATTACGCCTTACCGGGGAGATGCAGCACCGCTGGACTTGGGAAATCTTGGCCGAGTTACCAGAACATTACGGCCTAGTGCTCCGTTGGCGATACTGGGAGCATCGAAACGCAAGTGAAATGGCCCAACTGACCAGCCGCAGCGAAAAAGCGGTTGAAAGGCTGCTGCATCGGGCGCGGGAGCAGTTCCGGCGAAAGTGGATAGATAGAGAAGGCGCGACGCCAGCTAAGGCAAAGGAGGCAAAATGAATTCGGATCCGGAACAATTCGTCGATGATATTTGGGAACAAAGTTCAGATGCCGAACTGCCTGCCGCCTCTTCGCGCTTGAAGTCACAGCTTTACTCAAAGATGATCGCGACGCAGGAATTGACCGGGCCGCTGGTGCAACTGGGCGAATCGAAAGCGCAAGGCCGCGAACTCTGCGTGTTCGAGCAGATCATGGCGGCGGTGCCTGTGAAGTCGTTGCAAGAGTATCAGTATTGCAAGATTTGCCACGCTCGTGTCTTAGGCGAGGGAGTGGAACACGCGCCGGTGTTTTGGCCCAACTGCCCTTATGCGGAGTTTCAGAAGTAAATCTTAGAACTGCTTGACGATGCCGAACAAGCTTTGGAAAGCCGCCAGGCTGCGGCTTGCCGGCGGCGTGAGTTGCGCGCTGATCGGGTTCTTTAGGATGGATTCCGAAAAGGTGTAGCGCAGGTACCAGCCTTTGGCGATCCGCGCGTCGATACCCACGGCTACGCGCAAGAAAGGCTTGGTCGCGGCAAGGGTCGCCGGCGGAATACGCAACGCGCCTTTTTGTACCGTCACCCGCTCCGCCCTGCTCGTGAAATGATCTACACCGCCGCCCACCGATAGATATGGCCGGAATACGCTGGAGCGGTTTCGGAAGTAAAGCATGACATCGCCGCCGAACAGATGTTGACGGCTGGAGCGCGCCTGCTCATACACCAATTCGCCTCCGCTTGAAGTTGCAAGCGAAGTAAGTGTCAGAGCATTTGCGTTGGTCGTGTAGCTGCCCTGAATGGAGAAATAGTCGGTAAGATGCCTGCCAGCCAGTAAGTGCGCGGTGAAGCCATTTTCCGGCTTATATAACGAAACGCTTGAGCCTGAGGAAGTAATCGCCGTCTTGCCATCGGCCGAAAGAGTCGTGACGCCAATCGCCGCACCGGCAAAGTAATGCGCCTGCGCCGAAAGAAATGTGGGAAACAATAGAAGCAAAACTGTCGTGCGCATGGGCAGGAATTATTATCGCAGTTCATGAGGGGGATTGACCTAAAATTTGCTACTTACGAAGCGGAAGGCGCCTCTCCAAACAGTCTTAAAGTTACTTACTGGAGAGAAATCAAATGAGTTCGAAAATCTCGAAATGGATTAGACGCGCCACAGTTGTGGCTGCATTGGGTGGATCGGCTATCTTTGCCCAACGGGCAGACGTGCGGACGATTGCTTCGGCCTTAAACATGATCGATGCAAGCGGGTCGTACGTCGTCTCGGCGCCATTGTTCGCAGGCGCCGGAGGTGACGGAATCACTGTTACTGCCAGCAGCGTTACAATCGATTTGAACGGCCAGGAAATTCTATGCCCGGGCGGTCTGCGTGGCGTTGGAATTCGCATTAATGGCGCACAGAACGTAATGATTCGAAACGGCCACATCACCAATTGCGCCATGGCTGTAATTGTCAACAATTCAGCGAACGTACGCCTGGAGGGCTTGGTAATCCGCGGCACGGCAATTGCCGTCAGCGCGCCTCCGCCGGAAATTGGCGTCATGATCGTGCAGTCTAGGAATGTGGCAGTGGTGAACAACATGCTTTATAACGTCGGGTTGGGAATCTTCGTTCGTGGCGGCCGTAGCTTTGGCAACCGCATTGAGGGCAACACTCTGACCGCCATGACAAACGGCGCACTGGGCATCTGCTACAACCCAACCGACACTGACACCGCAGGTCCGCAAGGCGACTTAGTGAAGGGCAACGTTATCCGCGGTTACCCAACGGCGATCGCCTTGAACAAACTTTCCAACAACAATGTCATTCAGGGCAACACTCTGTTCTACACGGCAATGGCTGTCTCAACAGAGAGCACAACCAATGTGGATATGGACAACGTGAAGGTGCTCGTTAAGTAATAGGCCCGATTAAAGGCGGCCGTTGCAACTTCCCGCGACGGTCGTCCGAAAATGGGGACTAACGAAACTGACATCTTTTTTCGCCATCGCAAGCGATTGATTTTTAAAGAGTAACTTGCGAAAAAAGGCTGTCTGTTCCGTCAGTTCCCATTTTTCAACAAACTCCCGTTCTAGGCGGTTTTGGCTGCGCGCCCCGCTTCTGGCTGCAGGAAGGATCGGTATGCTTCTTCAATATGGCTGCGAACCCTGTCGGTAATCAACTCACTGTCCCGAATGCGCAATGTTTCAACAAGCAGTAAGTGCCGCGATTGGGTCTCCGGCAGATCCGGCTCGACGAATGCAAAAAGCGGCGTAGTAAGTTGTTCTAGCGTCCGGGCAAGGATGGGGCTTCCGGTCTTTTCCCACAGGTAGCGATGAAACTCCAAATCGGCCAGCGTGGAACTCAGTCTGTTTCCTTCGTCTCCCGCAGGCATTTGTTCCGCCAGGCGACCAAGCTTTTCCAGATCCTCGCTACTCATCACCTTCGACGCCTTCAGTGCGGCAAGCGGCTCCAAAGCAACCCGCATCGCGACTCTGTCCCTGACTTCGTCGGTGGTCAGCCGGTTAACCTGGGTCTTGCGGTTCTTCTGCCGAACCACCAAGCCGTTTTGCTCTAACAGAACCAACGCTTCGCGCACCGTCGCTTGACTTACATTCAACCATTTGGCGATCTTGATTTCCGCGATCAACTCGCCCTGTTGAAATTTACCGTCAAACACTGCCTCTTTGAGAATTCCGAAAACCTGTCTCGAAAGCGAATCAGCTCTTATGGGGGTGGGAAGAGGTGTCATGAGAAAGACTTACAGTTAGTATAGTACTTTTTCTCCTCCGGTACTATCGGTTTCATTTTGATTTAGCAGTCTTCTCCCGGACCAAGTTAACGCTATTCACAAGCGCCGCACGATAAACCGCGGAGTCGGCACCCCAGGATATTACGTTGAATCCGGCCTTAAGCCAATCCTGCAATTGCTTAGGTGTTCCTGGTTGAATCCCCAACAGCTTGCCATGCTTCCGTGCGGCGGCCACCGTTCGTTTGATCGCTGCCTTGAATCGGGAGTCGTCGAATTGCCCCGGAATTCCCAAGGATGTCGATAAATCGAAGTGACCCACCCAAAGGATATCCACGCCATCAATGGCCGCGATAGCCTCGGCGCTGTCCACGCCCTCTTGCGATTCGATCTGGCAAATGATCACCGATTTCTTGTTGATTTCCCGGAAATACTTTTGGGGATCCGGCGCCATGTAATCCGTATGCGCGGAGCCAAGGCCCACGCCACGGTTCCCCATCGGCGCGAATTTTACCGACTGCACAATGCGGGTTGCCTCTTCGGCATTCTTCACATTTCCCACCATGATACCCATGGCTCCGGCGTCCATGATTCTGGCCATGAACTGGTAATCGCACACGGGGACACGGACGAAGGGGCTGAAGTTACAAGCTTTCGCCCAGGCAAGCAAGTCAGCCACTTTGTCGACATCAAACGCCGAGTGCTCCATGTCGTAAATGGCGAAATCAACGTCGGCCGATTCAATAATCTTGGCTATGCCGCGAGTGGCGAATTCCCAAACCATGTGGCCCACCGGGATCTTGCCGGCGGCCACCACTTCACGGAATCTATTGTTCATTTCTCTCTCCGAAATTGTTCCAGTTTCTTGAGGAACGTAGGGTGCGATAACACTTCGCGATTTACCACGGGTCCCGGCGGATGGCCGCCCGCTAGAGCAAGAATATTGTCGCACGCCTCCATGCTGTTGTCTCGTGCCAATTCTTCGGTCCATGCCAAACCGTGCGGGGCTAGGATCACGTTGTCGATCTCTCGCAACTTGCTCGCAGCCGGGAGCGGCTCTTCTTCGAAAACATCGAGGCCTGCGCCGGCAATGGTCCGCTGTTCCAGAGCATCAATCAATTCCGCTTCGTTGACGATCGGACCACGCGCGGTGTTGATGAGGTAGGCGGTGGACTTCATGCGCGACAACAGCGAACGGCCAACCAAGCCGCGAGTGGCATCAGAAAGTGGAATGTTGATGGACAGGTAATCGCTTTGGTCAAACAGTTCTTCAAGCGTCACCAGTTCAACGCCTAGCAGCATGGCTTGCCCCGCTTTGAGGAACGGATCGTGCGCAATCATACGGCCGAAACCCAGCGAACAGGACATGCGAAAAAGTTCGCCGGCGATGTTGCCGCATCCGAGCGAGCCCAGCGTGCGGCCTTTGAAATTTCGTCCCAGAGCCGGAAGTTGTCCGCGCCATTTTCCTTGGCGGACGAGTTTGTCTTGACCTACCAGATTAGTGGTCAGCGCGAAGAGCAATGCGAGAATGGCTTCAGCCACGGGCCTGCGGACGGCGCCTGGAGTGATCGCCAGCGCTATGCCGGCCTGCGTGATAGCGGGCACGTCAATCATGTCGTAACCAACGCCCCAGCGCGAAATCAGAGCAAGGCGTTTTGCACCGGTGACGCTGGCGGCAGTGAACTTGGTAGCCAAAGCGAAAATGGCGTCATGCTTATCGATGTCGTCTAGTTGCGCCACGTTGCCGGACCGTTCGGGAAGCGGTTCCACCCTAAGGTTCGGCAATCCACCGAATTTGGCTTCGACAATATCTTCAAACTTACCCTTGGCCTCGGTATAGAAGTCGGACGTGATTCCGATGCTGAACGGATGCGATGGCATGACTTCGGATTATACCCCTTAAGAACACAACCATGAGTAAAGTAGTTGCCGGTACTGTCCAGGGGTGCACGACATGAAAATGTGGGATTTACGCGATTGCTTAGTAATGGGTGGAATCCCTGCTTACCGTTCCGCTAACTTAGGGATGCGATGTTGGTGAGGGTCTCTTCGGTCGGGTTGACACAATGAGGTTCGGCATCATACTTTTTAAGAGTACGTCGTAGGGCGCACCGGCGCGATTAGCCGATAGGGCAAAGCCCGCCTACAGCATTTCTACTGGAGGTGTGCTCATGAACTTAAACAATCTTAAGAAGCAAGCAAAACTACTCGTGCGCTGGCATCTGGAAGGCAACTATTCTGTGGGCGGACGAATCAGACAACTGCCCCGCTATAGTGAGTTGACCGATGTTCAGATCCTGGCGCGAAAGTTTCGCCTCAGTGAGGGGCAAGAGGTCATTGCATTGGAGGCAGGCTATGCGAGTTGGGCGGAACTGAAGGCGGGGATCAATACTGCTCCGGGAAAGGCCAGTCCCACTCCGGCGAATCCGGTGCTCAAACGGGCCATACCGGTCGTGTTCGTATCGAATGTGCAGGTTTCCGCTGAGTTTTATCGTGACAAGCTCGGCTTCGTGATTGACTTCCTGCATGGCAATCCGCCGTTCTACGGATCGGTGATCCGGGATGGTGCTTGCATTCACCTTCGATTCGTTCATGAACCGGCTTTTGCGCCAGCCTTTCGGGAGCGTGAGGGAGGTGTGCTTTCGGCTTTCGTGGCCGTCGACAATGTAAAGGATCTCTTCGCGGAATACAAAGCGGCGGATGTAGGGTTTGTCCAGCCCTTGAGGAAAGAGGCATGGAGAGGACCGGCATTCATCGTGCGGGATCCGGATGGCAACTGGATCTGTTTTGCGGGTTGAGATGTGGGACACGAAAACCAAGACCGCATTCTGACAATTTAGCGTGCCAGCGCATAGTGACTACAAAAGGTTAGGCCGTTCACGAGACTGGGCAAGCCTCTTCGTGGCGATTTCTTGGCCAATTTCAAGTCCTGCCCCTGTCGGTAACCGCTAGCAGCTTGGTTTCGCCGAAAGGCGGCAATTATGTTTCCCGGTTAATAAAGCCTGAACTCCCGATTTCCCGGGTCACAAGCCCTTTCCAACTCTCTTTCATTCAAAACAAACCACTTACTCAATTCCGTCCGCCGAACCGCTTGTTCCATGCGCTATGTTTGAACCAGAAGATTATTTTGCTGGCCAGCAAACCTTCTACGGATGAAGTCCGCGCGGTAGTCCAATTAGCAGTAAAGAGGACCGGTCGAAAAGCACGAAAGACCCAAAGCGTTCCAAAGGTTTGGGGAACCCAAGGAACGAGCCTATAAGTATAGGCAACGCCGTTATGGTTGGCGGCGCAGAGGGAGGAGGCGCCAATCGACCGGAAACTCTTTTTTCGCCAGGGTGGGATAAGTGTGTCTCAACGGACGCCCTCCAGCGAAATTAGTTAGCTCCAAAAAAACTACAATCCGTCCCGTTCCCAACCGATAAGCCCCCCATGATGACTCTTGCCGAGCCCGTCAGTTCCGAAAAGACATCTCTTTATAAGGAGAAAGCGCTGGAGAGCCTTCGGCAACTGCCGCCGTTTTCCCCCGTGTTCGCCAAACTGATGGAAAGTCTCTCTAAAGAGAACGTCAGTGTATCGGAATTGGCCGACTGGATTGAAAAAGACGCGATCATCGCCGGCCAGTTGCTGCGCACGGTAAATTCATCCGCCTACGGAATTCGCGGAACGGTGTCGAGTGTCCGGCACGCCATTGCGGTGCTTGGTATCTCGAAGTTGAGGAATTTGGCTCTCGGCCTTTCGGTTCTACGCATCTTTTCGCGTGTCCGTATGCCCAAGAGTTGGTCCACTTCGCGTTACAACCTCCATTCGGCGGCCACCGCCATTATGGCCGATCAACTAGCGCTTTACCGCGCTTCGGAATTCGGGGAAGGCGCTTTTGTCGCTGGGCTCATGCACGACATTGGCCGATTAGTAATCGCCGTCGGCCTAACGCCCCAGTACGAAATGATTCAGCAAATGGCGCTTGAAACCGGCTTGCCGGGTTGGCGCTGTGAACAGGAAGTGCTGGGGTTTTCTCATGCCGAACTAGCAGGGCTCATTCTACAACGCTGGAATCTGCCCAAGCCAATTCAGATGGCGGCGGAGACGCACCATTTCCCACCTTTAACCAACGGTGGCCTTGTGCCATTAGGGCAAATCGTCTCACTCGCTAATGAAATTGTAAATAAGATGGGAATCTGCATCAATCCAACAACGGCGCCGCACGAAGATGCCGGGCCCATTCTTGCCGAAAACGGTTGGGGCGAAGTCAGCGAACAAATCATGCGGACCTTCGTCGCTGAGTTTCAGGCCATGCGCGGCTCGTTTTAACCCAATTCCACAACATAAACCTGCGGCCAGCCAGACTTATCGCTCGCGAAAACGGCCTTCGATTCATCACTCGAAAAGCTCGGATGCGGATGCGTCCACTGCGGACCATACACCGTATCCGTACCAACTTCCATCCAACTCAATGTCGCCTCACTCTTGGCGTTGGATCGCGCGGCGGCGAAGTCTTCGGCCAATGCGTATCGGCTGGTGCGCCACTGGCTGCCTTGATTGCTCGATTGCGATAGACAGACCAATTCCCGCGCACCGGTTGCGACGTTAACCACGAAGATACCCTCGTCGGGATGATTCGTATCACACAGAATTTGCGTCCCGGCGCGATTCGGTGTAATGTGCCACGCGTTGAATTCGGTAATTATGTGATGCCGTCCGGTATTCCACTCCATCACACGCAGCGCTTTCGGCCAGACCGTGTAAACCAAGTCTCCCTTGGCGCCCAGAAAGGTTTCGTGAACAATGAAGTGATTGTTGCCGTGATCGAACAGGCATTCCATTTTCGATCCATCACGCCGTACGCGATGCATACGCGGCGCCGGGTCGCCTGAAAACTCAATCCATTCCGGCTCAGTAGGGTGGAATTGCGGGTGGATCACCGTGCGCGGAAACGCGATGACGCTCCAACCCGAGCCGTCCACTTTTCCGACTGCGAGGCCACTTGCGCCCCGCTGCTTGATCGCCATCACGGCCCACCCGTCAACGCTAAGGGACGGTTCGCCCAACTGGGCGCCTTCCAATTCCACAATGCGGCGTTCTTTCAGTGTGGCCCGGTCGAGTTCCCACAATTCAGCGCCGCGGACGAAGTAAATGGTCCGGCCATCGCCGCGAATCGCTGGGGAAAACGCATGGATCGCAGGGCCATCGGTCAGCTGACGGATGCCGCCATGCGGAAAAGAGCTGATCTCGAAAAGCTGAAACGCGCCGCTTCGGTTCGAGATGAAGATCATCGCCTCATCCCCCGGGGTGAAGGAACTCTGCAAAAAGTAAGTAGCGTGGCTGATGGCCGCAGCCGTCGTCATCTGGTGAACCAGCCGACCTGTTGCAGCGTCCCGATAAGTGGAATGTTCCGATGCGATCAAGTGAGTATTATAGCCCCCCCCATGGCATTCTAGTTCCGAAGCGTATAAAATACACACAATCGTCTGAAATGGAGGATAGTCAATGTTGAACTGCCGTCGGCTGGTCACACCAGCTGTTTGCTTGCTTCTTTCCGCGTTTAGCGCGTTCGCTCAAGATAGAGGAACCATTCGCGGAGTCGTCACTGATCAAGGGTCCGCCGCTATTCCCGGGACCTCCATCACAGTGAAAAACGTCGACACAGGCTTGACGCAACGGACCAAGACCGGACCCGATGGAATCTACACCGTTCTTTATTTGCCCTCAGGTTCATACACTGTGAATGCCGACAAAGCCGGATTTCGGAAGGCGGAAGTCATTGGCGTCAATGTACAAGTAGCCACGATTTCTAACGTTGACTTGGCGCTCACGGTCGGCACGCTTGAACAAACCGTGGAAGTGACCGCAGCCGCGCCGCTGCTCGATTTACAAGGCACCAATCTGGGAAAAGTGATTCCGAAGAATGCCATCAGGGACCTGCCTTTGTTTATCGGCGGCGGATTGCGGACAAATCTTGCGTTCGTGGTGTTGACTCCCGGAGTGATTGGACCGGCGAATAATCCGCGCATCGGTGGTGGTCTGCTTGACGGACAGAGCGAACAGCTGGATGGCGCCGAATCGCAAAGCGAGCGCCGCAACGATCCGAATATGCTGGGCGTCAGCGTGGAGGGAATGGAGGAGTTCAAGGTACAGAGTTCCTCGTATTCGGCCGAGTATGGCCGAACCTCGAACGGCGTCATTAATTGGGTGACCAAGTCAGGAACGAACGCGGTGCACGGCAGCGCCTTCATCTTCAATAGAAACGAAGTATTCAATGCTCGCGGATTTACCATCGCGCCATCAAAGAGGCCGATTGTGCGGCAGTGGAATCCCGGTGGCAGTTTGGGCGGGCCAATAGTTATTCCCAAAGTGTTCGACGGGCGTAACAAGGCGTTCTTCTTCTTTGCTTATGAGCAGGCCTCAACGCGAAATGGCCAATCGACCGGGTTGATCAACTCGCCTCTTCCTGAATTTCGTGTTGGAGATTTCCGCAAAAACGTCGACGCCGCCGGACGGACCGTAGCGCTTTACGATCCATTCGACGCAAGCGGCAACATCATCGCCAATGCTGCCGACAGGCCACGCCTGTCGTGCCGCGGTGTGCTGGATGTGCTTTGCCCGGAACGCATCGATCCTACCGCTAAACTGCTGCTCGGCTTGTTGCCCCAACCCGACGACCCTTCTAAGTTGACCGCTAACTACCGGTCTCGCAGTTACTCAACTTCGCGCTCCTGGCTTCCTTCCATAAAGGGCGACTATGTAATGAGCGATAAGCAGCGTTTCAGCTATTTGTTCAGCCATTTCAGAAGCCCAGCCACACTTAGTATCAATCAGTACGAAGGCATAGCAGGTAGCGGATTTCCTGGCGAGTCGCTGATCGAGTATCACCGCTTCAATTACGATTACGTGATCACGCCCAGTTTCCTCAGCCATTTTACCGTTGGCTACAATCACCGGCATATTCTTGAGGCTCCTGATTATGTGAATCAATACCCCGAATCCCTGGCCAAGCAGATCTACCTTAAAGGCAATCCAAACAAGCTGGTCCCAGGCGTTTCGACGGTTTATAGCGCATATGGGGTTCAATGGGGCAATAGCGTCTACACGGATTCGCGGCAACGCACCACTAACTTGAAGGAACAGTTCGCTTGGAATCGCGGCAAGCACAACGTCCGATTCGGCATGGAATACCTATCGGGCATTTATCGCCGCATTTCCAACAACAATACGTGGGGATCAGTCAGCTTTAGTGCGGCGGGCACAGGCAATCCGAATGTCGCGAATTCGGGAAGCGATCTGGCTTCGTTCCTGCTCGGTACGGCCAGCGGCGGCAGTTTCCGCTATCCGGACGACACTTCGTTTCAATGGCCCTATTTTGCCTGGTATATGCAGGACGATTTCAAGGTCACTCGCAAACTTACTCTGAACTTAGGTCTGCGGTACGAGTTGCCGGTTCCGAAGATGGAGCGCAACAAGCACAACAGCAATTTCTGCCCGACATGCCCCGCCGAAGCTTACGGTGGCCTGCTCGGTTCCATGGTTTATGCCGGCGTGAACGGCCAGCCCGAGCGTTTCGGACTGACCCGAAAGAATGCGATCGGGCCCAGGCTCGGCCTCGCCTATCAATTGAATTCGAAGACCGTGATCCGCACGGGAAGCGCAGTCTATTTCCAGCCATCGCGCGAGGATGGAAATGCGGATAACGGCATTCAAGGCTTTGGTGGAACATTTGGAGCAACCGGCAACTTCCTTTCGAACGGTATCTCCTACAGGGTGCAAGACGGCTTAACGGCATTCGCCACGCAGATCAAAAATCTCACTCCGCCTATCAGCAGTCCTCAAACGTTGACGTCCAACTTGTTTCAACAGACCGCCTTTTTCTTCAATCCACAAGCGGGCCGAGCTCCATACTTTGCGGATTGGCAATTCACGGTGGAACGGACGGTGACAGCGAATTCCGTTTTCCGCGCAAGCTACCACGGGGTTGTTGGGGTGAAGCTTCTTTCCAGGCTGCAGGCCCAAAATCAACTTGACCCGAAGTATTGGGCTACTTACGGGACATTGCTCGGCAGCCCTATCAGTTCCGTGATCAACAATCCCATCGTGGCGGCTGGTGGATTCAAGCTTCCTTATCCAAGTTATCCGACTAACCTGCAGTTACAACAAGCCTTGCGGCCGTACCCGCAATTCTCCAATGTAGACAGCAACGCCGGCGGACAGAACGACGGCCATTCCACTTTCCATGCGCTCGAGACCAGCTTCGAGCACCGCTTTGCGAAAGGTCTTTATATGATGACCACTTACACGTTTGCGAAGTTGATTTCGACGACCAACGGCGAGGACGCGAACCGCACCAGCCTCGGCGCGGTGCAAAACCAGTACAACCGCCGCGCGGACAAGGCAGTGGCAAGCCAGGATACTCCGCACAATTTCCGGGCGAGCTTCACGTACGAATTGCCATTTGGGCGCGGTCATAAAATGCTTGGCTCCATGCCACGCGTGGCGGAAGCTGTGGTCGGAAACTGGAAGGTTTCGGGGATTCTAACGTACGTTTCCGGAACACCATTGGCCATCGGTTGCAACCAGAATTTATTCGGCGCCGGCCAGAGTCAGCGCTGTAATTTCGCCCCTGGAGCGACGACGGGTCAGATCCCGCTGATTAACCCCGATTGGACTTGGAGCCACGATAACATTGGAACCGCGGCGCTTGGCAGGATTCCGTATTTGAATCCAGCAGCATTTACTTTGCCCGCGAACATGTCATTTGGCGACACCCCGCGGCAGATGTCCTACCTGCGTACGCCTTGGACGGTGAATGAGGATTTGGCAGTGCTCAAGAATTTCCGGATTACGGAAAAATCAAGTTTGGAGATTCGCGCCTCCGCATCGAACGCGTTTAATCGTGTGTTATTTGGCGGGCCGAACACCACTTTGAACAGCGCGGATTTTGGACGCATCACAGGACAGGGAAATGGTCCGCGCAATGTGCAGCTGGGTGCGAGGGTTTCGTTCTAGCAATGACTAACAATGCGGCCACTTTCCGGCAATTGCACAGCGCAGCTCAGCCGCTGGTGCTCCCAAACGCATGGGATGCGGGAAGCGCTCGGTTGATTGAAAGCCTGGGCGCGAAGGCAATCGCCACAACAAGCGCAGGCGTGGCTTGGGCTCATGGCTATGCGGATGGCCATCACCTTCCTGCTCACTTACTGGCTGCGACGGTCGCGGAAATCGTTCGCATCGTGAATGTGCCTGTTTCGACCGATATCGAAGGCGGGTACTCCGAGGATCTCGATGAAGTGGAACAAGCGATCCACCGGGTGATTGATGCCGGCGCAGTTGGGATCAATATTGAAGATGGAAAAGGGTCGGTCGATCAACTGTGCCATAAAATTGAGCGGGCGCGTAGGGCTGCCGATCGGACAGGTGTGGCCTTGTTCGTGAATGCCCGGACGGATGTGTTTCTTCATTCGTTGGCGCCAAGCGAAAGCCGAGTGGAAGTAACGCTGGGCCGAGCCATTCGTTATCGGGGGGCAGGGGCTGATGGGCTGTTTGTTCCGACCGTGGTAGATGCCGATGAAATTCGCGCTATCGTAGCGGGAATTGCGCTGCCGTTGAATGTGTTGGCCTGGCCGGGGTTGCCTGATCTTGACGAACTGCGCCGATTAGGTGTGAAGCGGCTAAGCGCGGGGTCGGGCATCGCCCGAGCGTTGTTTGATCGCGGCGCCATTCTTACAACGGAGTTCTTAAAGAGTGGACGGCTTGAGTCACCGTTTGACCACGTAATGACCTACCCGCGGATCAACGATTTAATGACCTAAACCTTCAGCAAGCCAAGTCGGCCCGGCTGAGCTTCATGTCGCCGATTGGGCCCAAGACAGCCAGCGTGATGTTTTCTTTCTTCAAGAAGCGATTCGCCACAGCCATGACTTGTTCCGCCGTCACTGCTTCAATGTTATCCAGCATTTCGTCCATGCTGATAAAGCGGTTGAAGAAAATTTCCTGCCGGGCAAGGTTGGCCATGCGGCTTGAAGTCGATTCAAGGCCGAGCATTAGCGAGCCCTTAAGGTTATCCTTGGCGCGGCGCAGTTCTTCGTGGGGGACTACTTCGTTCTTCAGATTCTTGAATTCAGCCAGAATAAGCTCAACTACCTTCGGCACCGTATTGGCCGATGCGCCGGCGTATACCGCCATGCAACCGGCATCGCGATACATGTTCAGTTCGGAGAATACGGAATAAGCCAGTCCATGTTTTTCGCGGATATTCTGGAACAGCCGGGCGCTCATGCCGCCACCGAGGATTGTGCTCAGCACATAGCAATCGAAGCGGCGGGCGTGGGGCATCGCGTAGGAAGGAACACCAAGGATGATGTGCGCTTGCTCAAGAGACGGCTTATCCTTAAACGAGATGCCGGCTTGTGGCGCGGCTTGTTCAATATCGCTGAGCTTCCCCTTGCGCTTGACGGCTCCGAAGCTCTTCTCCACCATCTTCACTATTTGGTCGTGCTTCAACTGGCCCGCTGCCGTGACAACGATATTCTTCGGATTGTAGACGCGTTCGAAGAACTGCGTTAGTTGCGGTTTATTGAAGGATTTGACGGTTTTCGGATTGCCCAGGATAGGACGTCCGATGGCTTGGCCTTTCCAAAAGCTCTTGCTGAACATTTCATGGGCAAGGTATTCGGGGTTGTCGGCGTCCATCTTGATTTCCTCAAGAATGACGCTCTTTTCCTTGGCGATGTCCTCCTCGCGGAACATGGGGTTTGAGACCAGATCGGCAAGAACATCCCAGGCGCGGCCAATGTGTTCGTCCAGCACTTTCGTGTTGAAGCTGACCAGTTCACGGGACGTGAAGGCATCAAGGTTGCCTCCGATGGAATCCACTTCGCGCGCAATCTGTTCGGCGGAACGCGTGGTGGTGCCCTTGAACAGCATATGTTCAATAAAATGCGAGATGCCGCTTTCGGCTTCAGCTTCGCGACGGGAACCGGAGGCTACCCAGATACCGACCGAAGCCGAGCGCACCGAGGGGATGCGTTCGGTAATAATTGTCAAGCCGTTAGGCAGGCTGGTATGTTCCACCAACGCTTTTTTGGATGATCGCTTGGCGGAGGCCATTTGTCGTATTGTAGCGAAGACAAGGGGTCAGCGACAGGCCAAATTCCTAGAGAGTTACAATTCAGCACCGGCGATTGACTACTTCCCCTTGCGCAGCCGGTTCGCTTCCTGTTTATTGAATAGCGGAATTATCCGCTCTTCGATCCAGGCAAAAGCAGATTCCAACCCACGCTCCTGGTATGCCCGGCCCAACTCCGCCTCTACTTCACTGGGCTCACCCAAGGCGCTTAGGAATTGGTTGGATGTCATTAGGACCAGTCGCTGACCTTCCACGCGTCCACTTTCGCGCAAGATTTTCGAACGGGCATAAAGGGAAAGAACGGCGTCGCCAATCCAGGCTTCTTGAAGGATTCGTTCACGATGAGTGCTCTTCGGCATGATTTTTGTTCATACCAGTATGACGCGCTTGCTTCTCGCCACCGTAAAGTTGCAGAATGGGTGCGGCAGTTGTTCCAAATATATCAATGCAGCCACCCAGCTTACACAAGCGGGCTGGTCTCGAAAAGAGGGAGCGATGCAACTTCGCGTATTGGCGTTTGTGTTGGCCGGAGGCAAAGGGACCCGCCTCTATCCACTAACTAAGGAGCGGGCCAAGCCCGCTGTTCCGTTCGGAGGACGATACAGAATCGTTGATTTTGTGCTAACCAACCTGGTGAACTCGGGGATTTATTCCACGTATGTTCTTATCCAGTTTAAGAGTCAGTCTCTTCTACAGCACCTTAGAGACGGATGGGAATTCAGTGGCCTGCTGAAGAACCATTTCGTCATCCCCGTGCCGGCGCAGATGCGTTCCCAGGGCGAGACCTGGTATCGCGGCACAGCCGACGCGATCTATCAGAACATAAACTTGATTGAACAAGCCGACCCGCATGTGGTTGTCATCTTCGGGGCCGATCACATTTACCGAATGAACATTCGCGAAATGATCGAATTCCACGAACATAAGCGCGCCCAGGCTACCGTCGCCGCCATTCCCGTCCCTAAAGATCAGGCGTTCGAGTTCGGCGTTATCGAAGCGGCTGAGGACGGTCGAATTCTTGGGTTCCACGAAAAGAAGGTAGACGCCCCCACCATCCCAAGCGATCCGGCTAGCGTCTACGCTTCCATGGGTAACTATGTTTTCTCAACCGGATTGCTGCTAAAGGAACTCTACGCCGATGCTGAAAACGAAAACAGCACCCACGACTTCGGCCGCGATATTCTGCCAGGTCTGGTTGGTAAGTCTGAGTTGTTCGCCTATGATTTCCGAACCAATCGCATCCCTGGCGATCCGGCTAGCGTGCGCCCCTATTGGCGCGATGTCGGAACAATCGACGCGTTCTATGAAGCCAACATGGATCTGCGCGCCGTGTCGCCCGACTTGAACCTTTACAACCGCCAATGGCCACTACGCACGGCCGGGTACGACGATCCTCCGGCGAAATTCATTTTCGATGACGAAGGCCGCCGTGGAAACGCCGTCGATTCGGTGGTTTGCTCCGGATCCATTCTCTCCGGTGGCATGGTGAAGAATTCGGTGATCGGGCCCAGTTGCAGAATCCATACGGGCGCGGAGGTTGAGGACTCCATTTTGTTCGACAACGTGGACATCGGCCGCCATGCCAAGATCAGGAGAGCGATCATTGACAAGAACGTCCGCGTCCCACCCGGAGCTATGATCGGCTACGATCTTGAGAAAGATAGCCAGTTGTATCACGTGACGGAAACGGGCATCGTGGTGGTGGAAGGCACTCGCTCCCACGTTGAAATAGGGACAATGGATATCTAGTCGATGGCCAATTCCGAACTAGCCGTGCGCTTCCTGTCCGGTCATATTGAAAGCTTGCGCAAGCTCCCCAAACGGCGGATCGTTTTCCCTGAAGGAGACGATCCGCGCATTCAACAAGCCGCGGCGCGTCTTATTGACGAGCGGCTCATGGAGCCGGTGCTCATCGGAAAGAGTGGCGTCACTCCGGACGCGCGCTATGGCCGGCTGTTGCACGAACGGCGCCGGGCTAAGGGCATGACGGAAATTGAAGCGCGGCAGCTTTCGATGAAGCCGCTGTACTTTGCGTCGTTGATGGTGTCGGCGGGTGACGCGCATGGAAGTGTTGGTGGGGCCGCCAACACAACGGCCGAAACAGTGCGCGCGGCAATCCTTTCGATTGGCGTTGCTCCCAAAGTAAAGACGGTTTCAAGCGTGATGTTCGTCATTGTGCCCGATGGCAATTTCGGCAAAGATGGGGCACTGGCCTTCGCCGATTGCGCCATCCTCATTGACCCGTGCGCGACTGAGCTGGCGGAAATAGCCATGGCCACGGCCGAAAGCACGCGTCGCATTCTGAACGTTGAACCGAGTGTGGCGCTACTTAGCTTTTCCACGAAGGGCAGCGGCAAGCACCCATTCGTCGATAAAATTGTCGAGGCGGTTCGTATTGTTCGCGAGCGCGCACCTGAATTGAACGTGGATGGCGAACTGCAAGCTGACGCGGCGTTGATGGCGAGTGTGGGGGCGGGTAAGGCTCCGGGCTCAACCGTGGCGGGCCATGCCAATACGTTAATCTTTCCCGATCTGGCGAGTGGCAACATCGGCTATAAGTTAGTGGAGCGGCTCGCTGGTGGTGTGGCGTTCGGCCCGTTTTTGCAAGGCTTGGCGAAGCCGGCAAATGATCTGTCGCGCGGGTGTTCAGCGGATGATGTTTATGGCGCGGCGATCATCACGGCATTGCAGGCTTAGGTCGCCGGTACGCTAGAAACATTTTGGTGACGAGGCCGACCAAATCAGAAAATGAAATTTGAGATGCGTTACTTGGTTACTGTTTTAGCGTCCGGCAGTCTGCTTGCGAAACCAGCACACGGCGAGGAGCAGGGCTGAATTCTGATCTTCAGCTTTAAGCTTACTCATGCCGAACGGGTACCTTAAGCCACAGGCGTCTTAAATCCTGCCGTGCGCCAAACTGGTCGGCGGGGGATCGGAACCCGATGCGAGTGGCAAGGTCCAAGCATTGCCGGGTCAATTGACTGACGGCTTCGCGATTTCCCGACCTATGTTGAGCCGCACGGAGGACCAAGGATGCCTCGAGTTCGAGTTCGGAAAATCTCATTGAATGCGCAAGGCCGATGGTTCGCTCAGCGAGGCGCACAGCGTTTGGGAAATCAGCGAGCCTGAGTGCCATTTGCGAAGCGGCTTCCCAGGGTCGATGAGCATGTACTTGATATGAATGTACGGTACGTGTGTATTCAGTCCAGTGAGACGCTCCTTCACCCATTTGTCAAAGGAGTTTACGCGAATAGCGCTTCCGACGGCGAAGCGGGTCCAATTCATGTGGCGCAAGCGTAGAACGGTCGCTTCAAGCCGGCTTGTTTCCGTCGTTATCAAGCAGTGCATATCGCAGCCCCTCGAACGAGGTCTCAAACATGGGTATGAAGGCTTTATTGATGCCAAAAGCGAAGGTGGAACATAACATGGAATTGGCGTTCGCGGCTTGCTCCGCATACCAGTCTAAGAGCTTGATTCCTGAACGAGGGCTGAATAACTCAGTAGTCCCGGGCGACGGGCCGACTGAGGCGCAGGACTTGGAGTTAGTTCACCAACATCTCCCCTGAGCGCGGCAGACTCCGGATCGGAGTGCAGCAGTTCCCAAAATGCCAGGTAGGTCGCGGCGACGGCTTCGGGGCAGGAATTTCTCGTCTCCTCGGCGCTCAAAGCGCCAGTTTAATTTGTCATCCGACCCTGATCCAATTTAAGGACGTATGTTGGTTTTCCGCAAATCCAGCGTCATGGGGAACCGTGGATCAGTGGGCTCCGAAGCCGGATTCATTGGACCCGGAGTATGTCCAAACGACTGGAACCTTGCCGCGCGACGAGATTCCGCTTCATTCGCATTTATGGGGAACGTCGAATAGTGGCGTCCACCGGGATGTGATACGTGATACGTACATCCACCCACGGATCGACCGCCCCATGTATCCACCAAATCGAAAACCAACGGCGAATGAACGGGTATTGTCGGGTGAAGGCACGATGGCGGCTGCCAGGCGCGATATCTTACGCCAGCCACCCACTCGCCGTGCTTGCCAGTGGAATGCAGCGGCACACGGCGACCGTTGCAGGCGATCCCGTAACGATCGCCATTGAGGCCGGTCACCTTCACTTCAACGCGCTCCACTGACGAATCGACATAACGCGCCGTGGCTCCGCCGCCGGGCTCTTCGCCCAGCACATACCATGGTTCCGCAGCCTGACGAAGTTCGATGCCAACACCGAGGTAATTCACTTGGCCGATGCGCGGGTAGCGGAACTGGAATTGCGAAGCGTACCAAGCCGGATCGAAATAGAACCCGGCCCGCCCAAGGTCCGCCATCACGTCGTTCAAATCCTGTTCGATGAAATGGTGCAGCATGAACTGATCGTGCAACTGGGTGCCCCAGGCGATGGGCCGCACAAGATAGGGTTCGCGCCAGAACCAGGCGATCAGAGCGCGGGTCAGCAGTTGCTGCGTCAGGCTCATCTCCGGGCCGGGAGGCATTTCAAAGCCGCGCAATTCAAGCAAGCCTAGGCGGCCGGAGGCGGAATCGGGTGAATAGAGTTTGTCGATGCAGAACTCGGCGCGATGCGTGTTGCCAGTTACATCGACTAGAAGGTGACGGAAGATACGGTCAACAAGCCAGGGCGGGCAATCGCCCTTCTCTGGACCGGGGACTTGGTTGAAAGCAATTTCCAGTTCGTAGAGGCTATCGGCGCGGGTCTCATCGATTCGAGGGGCTTGGCTGGTGGGGCCGATGAACAAGCCAGAGAACAGATACGACAACGACGGATGATTGAGCCAATAACCGAGCATGCTGCGCAGCAAGTCGGGTCGGCGCAGGAATGGCGAGGCTTCGGGCGTGGCGCCGCCCATCACGATATGGTTGCCGCCGCAAGTGCCGGTGTGCCGCCCGTCCACCATGAATTTTTCAGAGCCCAGACGGCATAGTCGCGCATCGGCATAAAGGGACATGGTGTTGTTCACCAGTTCTCGCCAACTGCCGGCGGGTTGCACGTTGACTTCGATTACGCCGGGGTCGGGGGTAACCTTCACTTGCTCCAGGCGCGGGTCGAATGGCGGCGGATAACCTTCCAAGATAACGGGCAGGTTGAGCTCAGCGGCAGTGGCTTCGACTTCCACCACAAGGTCGAGGTAGTCTTCGGCGGCTTCAAGCGGCGGCATGAAAACATAGAGTCGGCCTTCGCGCGGTTCAACGCATAATGCGGTGCGAACCACCCATTTTGCGGATTCGCCAAGCTCTGGTTTTTTGTCGTGTGGGCCACCAGTATTCAGTTGCATGCGCGGAGGCGCGGCCGGCTGGCGTTGCGGCGGAGGCAGAGGACCGCGTGGGCTCATGGGGTCACGCTGGGTGACGGTCTGTCCTTCGCCTGGGGCCGCCCAGGGAAGGCTGGGGAGCGGGAGGCGCAGACCGACAGGCGAATCGCCGGGGATCAGGATTAGGTGTTGCGAGCGGAGCAGCCACAGACCGGTTTGCCATTCAGGGCCGCTGTTGCCGCATTCGCGTTTTAAGGGCAGAACAAAACCGGAAGGCGTGTTAAGGCCGCGTTCAAAGACGCGGCGGATGCGTTCGCGCTCAATGGGATCTTCCAGTTTGCTATCGAGCGGGTCCACGTTCACAGGCAGTTCGCTTTCGCGGTGCATGTAGTAAGCGGGGTCTTCGTAGGCGGCTTGGGCGTATGTAGGATCAATGCCCAGTCGGGTGGCAAGCGTTCGCATGAACTGCATCGCTTGGGCGGGGCCGAAACCGTAATCCGTTTTTGTGTTGGCGATCAACGCGCGGTTGTTCCACAGGGGAGCGCCATCTTTGCGCCAGTAACAAGCCAGAGCCCAACGCGGCAGCTGTTCCCCCGGATACCATTTGCCGGAACCGAAGTGCAGCATCCCTTGAGGCGCGTAGCGTTCGCGTAGCTTGTCCAAAAGGCTTTCAGCCAGCATTCGCTTTTCCGGACCGAGGGCTTCGCTGTTCCACTCCTCGCCTTCCATGTTGTCGATGGAGATGAAAGTTGGTTCGCCCCCCATGGTTAGCGCGATGCCGTCGGCATCCATTTGTGCGTCGATTCGATCACCGAGTTCCAAAACACCGGCCCATTGCTCGTCGTTGTAAGGCTTGGTGACGCGCGGCTCCTGCTGGACGCGCGTGACGTACATTTCGTGAGCGAACGTAACGGTGCAGGGATCGACTAAGCCGGAGATGGGCGCGGCGGATGAGGGGAAGGGCGTGGCGGCGACGGGGATGTGGCCTTCGCCGGCGAACAATCCCGACGTGGGATCAAGACCAACCCAACCTGCGCCGGGCAGATAGACTTCAGCCCATGCGTGCAGGTCGGTGAAATCCTGCTTAGGACCTTCGGGGCCTTCAACAGGTTTGATGTCGGGTTGCAGTTGAATCAAATAGCCGGAAACGAAGCGCGCGGCAAGGCCCAGGTGGCGCAGCAGTTGGACCAGCAGCCATGCCGAATCGCGACAAGAGCCACTATTTGCAAGGAGCGTTTCTTCGGGTGTTTGAACGCCGGGCTCCATCCGGATGACATAGCGCAGACCGGTGTAGAGGCGCTGGTTGATGTCGACCAAAAAATCGCCCGTGCGGCGCGAGGTGAGATCGACGGAGGCTAGCATTTTGTCGAAGTGTTCGCCAGCCGGGATTTTTTCAAGAAATGGGAGTAGTTCTTTGGCTAGGTCGGCCGGGTAGGTGAAGGGAAAATGCTCGGCGAAAGGCTCAAGGAAAAAATCGAAAGGATTGATGACCGTCATCTCCGCCACCAGATCGACTTCGACGGAAAATTCCCGGGTCTGTCCGGTGAAAACGGCGCGCGCGAGGTAGTTGCCTTGTGGGTCCTGCTGCCAATTGAGGAAGTGGGCGCGCGGCTCGATTTTTAGCGAGTACGAGAGTATCGGCGTGCGGCAGTGCGGCGCGGGCCGAAGGCGGATGACCTGTGGTGAGAGTGTAACCAGACGGTCGTAGCGATACGTGGTTTTATGATGAAGGGCAGCGAGTATGGGCATTCGGAGCAGTTTCCAAAACCCTCCTCAAACTCGGAGGAAGAGCGTTAAACACCTAGTATAGCCTTGCGTTCACGTCAGTGTTGCGCCCGTCTTCTTAAGGGGTGTCCGAGGTAGAAATGGAGGAGTGCCTTAAAGGGCGGTGGAATAGGGGATCTGAGTTTCAGACGAGGACTACTGAATTTCGTAATGTCTCCATCACCTGAGCAGGGTGTCCTTGCGGGCCGCCCACCGAAGGCGCTTCGGCCTACTTTAACCGGCTTTACACGATTTAATGAGGACTTTACAAAGCGGCAGTAAATCGCGGCATCCACTGTGATATCGTGAATGAAATTCATGTCCTTCCGTGGCATCCCACTTGCGGCCGTAATTGCTCTAACGGTGCTTGGCGCTATTCACGCTTACCAGCGCGGCGGCTCCGGCGAACGCCGCAATCAGAAATACTTTCGCGAAATGCAGAGCCCGGCTGATTCCGATCCGCCCGATGCCTGGGAGGAGGCTGAGTTCGCCTTCGCGCGCTTGCGCTATCCGGCATTCAGTGGCGGCGGTGGTGGGCGTGGCGGTGGCCGCGGCTTTGGTGGTCGCAGCAGTTGGGGTACCGATTCGAACACCGGCGAGCGCCACTTGCTGGAAGGTGTGCGGCGGTTGACCCGCGTCCATACACGTTCGGTTGAAGAAATCATCGATGCCGATAGCGACGACATGTATAAATTCCCGTGGCTCTACGCCGTCGAAGTTGGTCACTGGGAGCTGAACGATTCCCAGGCCAAGCGACTGCGGGATTACCTTGATCGCGGCGGCTTCTTGATGGTCGACGATTTCCATGGCGAATACGAATGGGAAGTTTTCATGGCCAGCCTAAACCGCGTATTCCCTGATCGTACAGTTGTGGATTTACCGGATGCTGATCAGATATTCCACAGCGTTTACGATTTGGACAAAAAGGTCCAAGTTCCTGGTAAGCAGTACACCTATTCGGGAAGGACTTATGAACGCCCTGACGGCACGGTTGCTCATTGGCGCGGGGTCTACGATGACAAAGGGCGTGTTCAAGTCGCCATCTGCCACAACTCCGATTTAGGCGATGCCTGGGAGTGGTCTGATTCGCCGGACTATCCGGAGCCCTTCGCAGGCATGGCTTATCGCATCGGAATTAATTACATTGTTTATTCAATGAGCCACTAGGCATTAGAGGCGATCTTCAAGCCCCCTCAAAAATACTAGTTCCAGTTTGCATCCATCGCATCTACCTTACTAAGTGACAATCGCGATCCCGCTGAGTAAATCGGGCTCGCCAGCTCACGAATCTAAGGAGATCCAATACATGTTTCAAAAAGCGAAACTCGCCATTCTGGCGGGCATGGTCGTAGTGTGCGCAGGTTCGGCCAGCGCTGCTGATATCGTCGATACGGCAGTAGCTGCCGACTCATTCAAAACCTTGGTTGCCGCCGTGAAGGCTGCCGATTTGGTGGATACATTGAAGGGCGCAGGCCCATTCACCGTGTTTGCCCCAACCGACGAAGCGTTCGCCAAGCTGCCTGCCGGCACGCTCGAAGAATTGCTGCGGCCCGAGAATAAGGCGAAGCTCGCCTCCATCCTCACTTATCACGTTGTCAGCGGAAAAGTTATGGCTAAACAGGCCTTGAAGTTAAACATGGCAACCACAGTCAACGGCCAATCGCTCACCTTAAAGCATGCCATGGGCGCGCTAACGGTTGACGGAGCTAAAGTGGTGAAGGCCGATATCGCATGCTCGAATGGTGTGATCCACGTCATCGACACAGTAGTCCTGCCTAAGTAATTTCGCCTCCAGCCGGGGGGAAGCTGGCATAGCACTTCCCCCATTTTTACCGCCTTACCCTCTCCCGTCGAAATCCCCTCGGAAACTTTTCCCGCTCCACCGGTGTCCATATAATTAAGCCCGTACCTAGGTCCATGGAAATCTAGGACGGATAATGATAGGGTGAGTAAAGGGTATCGTCGTGGCGGATACTACATTTGGCCTAAATCTATATCGCGGCGCTGACTCGGCGGAACAGGCAGAGCCTGCCTGGCGCGACGAATTGCTGGTCGCGGCATTGCAAGCCGGCGACGAGCAAGCATACGAAACGCTCATCAATCGGTTCTCGCAGCCCGTTTATAATGTGATTTACCGTTTACTGACCGATCCGGGCGAAGCCAACGACGTGGTCCAAGATGTTTTCATTAAAATTTTTCGCAACATCGCAAAGTTCCGCGGCGATTGCAGCCTGAAGACTTGGGTTTACCGGATTGCTGTGAATGAGGCCTATAACCATCGGCGTTGGTTCAGCCGGCACCGTAAGAACGAAGTGTGCCTGGATGGAGAAGACGAGGATTCGCAATCCTACTCGGACCAACTAGCTGACCCTGGGTACAGTCCTTTTGATGTAACACTGGGCCACGAACAGCGGCAGAGGATAGAAGAAGCCCTCGGACAATTGAAACCGATTTTCAAAGCAGCAGTGGTGCTGAGAGACATTGAAGACTTGAGTTATGACGAGATTGCGGTGGTCATGCAGGTTTCACTGGGTACTGTAAAAACCCGGATTCTACGCGGCCGCGATCAACTAAAACGAATCTTGCTAGAACAGGAGTCCACAGCCGGAACCGAAAAGTTCCCAGCGGTGGAGGCAGTAGGCTAAGGGCTGAGACCATGAGAAACATTCAGGATTTCGACACCGAAGGCAACGACCCCGTACGTAGGATGATGAGGGAACTCCCCACTCCCGCCGTTCCGGATTATTTGCAGACAAAACTAAGAGTGGTCGCCTCGCGAGAATGCTCGCGAGCAGCGGCGCACCGCACTATTTCAGCAACTCTTCATACCTGGGCCGATCACATTTCCTTGCTTTACGGAAACTTGATGCGGCCGTTGGCGCTGCCATTCGCCGGCGGCATAGTCTCCGCAATCGTATTATTTGGCTTCTTATTTCCGCAATTGGTTTCCGGCCAACGGCCGGTGTTTGATTCCCCCTCAAGCTTCTACGAGGAAGCGCAAGTGGCGGAGATGTGGCCCTTCGGCTTGGCGCGCGGTTCGCACAAACTGGATTCGGTTACTCTGGTGCTGGATGTTACAGTGGATGATCAGGGACGAATGGTTAGTTACTCCGTGCCAGGCGAAAGCAGAGTGCTTTTGCACGATTCGGTACTGCGTCGTTCGATCGAAAATAATTTGCTGTTTTCCAGATTCAAGCCGGCCAATTTCTTCGGAGCCCCGACGCAAGGCAAGCTGCGGTTGACGATTCAACATAGCTGCATGAATGTGAAAGGTTAACGCGCACTGGGTCAAAAGCTCGGACAACATTTCCTGCGAAGCGCTCCAATTTTAGAGCGCATCACCAAAGCTGTGTGCGCAAACCGACCGCAGCTGATCGTTGAGATCGGCCCCGGTCGGGGCGCTTTAACGGCGCTACTGCTGGCCCACGCCGAGCGTGTCGTCGCGGTTGAGATTGACCCGGCGATGATTGCTCTGCTAGGTGAGCGCTTTGCCGGCGAAGTGAAGCTTACCGTTGTCCCGGGCGACGTCCTGCAAACGGATCTATCGCAATGGGGTCCAGCCGTGCTGGCCGGCAACCTTCCCTATTACATTACCTCCCCAATTCTTGACCGCATTTTTGCCGCCCGCACCGCATTGCGCGAAGCGGTGTTGCTGGTGCAACGTGAAGTGGCCGAGCGGCTGGTGGCGGACCCTGGCAGTCGCGATTACGGCCTGCTTTCCGTTCGCACGCAAGTTTATGCCGACGCCAAATATCTGTTCAAGGTTCCGCCTGGAGCGTTTTCACCGCCTCCAAAAGTGGAATCCGCCGTGGTTCGTCTCGTGATGCGCGATGCGATTGACGATCAGGAAAAGTTCCTCGAATTCGCTGCACGGTGCTTCAGCCACAAGCGTAAGACGTTGCGCAATAACCTGATCGGCTATTACAGAAAAGAGTTGGTGGAGGCGCAGCCGGAGGCGGGTCTGCGCGGGGAACAGTTGAGCATCCCGCTCATGCGCGGCTTAATGGAGCGGCTTGAAAAAGGCTAGAGCTGTGAACTATCGTTGTTGTTGCCATGCTCAAACATCTAGTCTGGATTTCCGTTGCCCCGTTGGCCTTCGCCCAAGCGCCTCGCGAGGTCCCCACCGCCCGTCAAATCATTGAACAAATCAAGAAAGAAGTGGGCGTGCCGTGGCGCGATCAAACCGTCGACACCATCAAGGCGGGCGACCCCGATACGCCGATCACCGGCATAGCCACAACTATGATGGCCACTTACGATGTGCTGGAACGCGCGGCGGCGCGGGGTCTGAATTTAGTCATTACTCATGAGCCGACGTTCTACAGCCATCAGGACGGCGTGGAGGTTTTTCAGCAAGAGAATGATGCTGTATGGGCGGCCAAGGACAAGTTCATTCGCGATCACAAAATGGTAGTGTTCCGTTTCCATGATCATTGGCACATGCGGCGTCCCGATGGAATCATGCAAGGAATGGTGAAGGCGCTGGGCTGGAACAAATTTCAGGATGCGTCGATGCCGTCGCTGTTCACGATTCCAGAAACCAGCGTAGATGCACTGGCGGGCGAGATGAAACGCAAGTTCAAGATTCAAGTATTGCGCGTGGTTGGTTCGCGGGATCTTAAGGTAACGCACGTAGCGATGCTTCCTGGAGCCGGCGGCCCGGTTAGTCACCGGCGCATGCTGAAGCGCGACGACGTGGAAGTGTTGGTGATCGGCGAGGTGCCGGAGTGGGAAACCATCGAGTACGTGGCCGATGCGGCGTCGCAAGGGAAACGCAAGGCGCTTATCTTGATGGGACACATTCCGTCCGAACAAGCGGGTATGGAAAACTGCGCGGATTGGCTGAAGACATTCGTGAAGAACGTCAAAATTGGCTTTGTGCCGACAGCGGAACCGTTCTGGATGCCGCGGTAATCTCCGGTTGCGTTCGCAAGGCGCGGGTCGAGGAGAGAATCAATCTCCAGCACGATAGGGCGCCTACGAAAACTTTGGCTTGAAACTGCGCGTGAATTTGACGACGATGTTTCCTTGCGGCGGGTTCATCGACTGACGCATCTACGCCACGCAACGACGGCGCGTTTCCATTTGGAGCTACAATACGAGCGGTAGGTTTTCACCGTTCACGCATGGGCAGACCGGAAACATTACTTGAAGGTTTATGCGGGCACGCACTCTCATTTGGTTCTCATACCATTACTGTGGAGTACAAGGACGGGCACGAATGGGTCTTCGCAAATAAAGACGGCATGAATGTTCGGACCGCGAAATACGCCAGCAGCAGCGCGGACGCAAAAGAGTTGCGAGGAAACCTTGTGACTGCTGCAAAAAAGCCTGTTCGCTTGATTGCCGGCGGACAAGTCTACCTTCTTAAAGTTCGCATCTTCGATAGCTTTGGCGAGGACTCTTTCGAGGTAAGCATAGATCCTGTTCCCAAACACGATCCGTCGATTGCGCCGCCGTTTACCGCAAAACAGGGACAGTATCTGGCATTCATCTACAACTACACGACGATCCATGGCCGGGCTCCCGCGGAGTTGGACATGCAACGGTACTTTCGAGTCTTCGCACCTTCGGTTCACGAAATGATCAAGACTTTGCAGCGTAACGGGCTCATCGAGAGAACTCCAGGCGAAGCCAGATCCATTCGTATTCTTGTGCAACCGGAACACCTACCGCGATTGGGGTAGCCGCTGTGATAATCTTTGATCGTCACTGCAAAGTCCCCCCTCTACCATGCCTGATCCAATTCTGTTCGACGTTTTCCTGAGCCACAGTAACAAAGACAAGGCCGCAGTGCGCAAGGTGGCCGAGCGACTCCGCAAGGACGGGCTGCGCGTCTGGTTCGATGAGTGGGAGATAAAGCCTGGCGCGAGCATTCCGGCGAAGATCGAGGAGGGGCTGGAGCAATCCCGGGTGTTGGTGCTGTGCATGTCGGCCAATGCGTTTGGGTCGGATTGGGCGCGGTTGGAGGCGGGGACGTTCCGGTTTCGCGACCCGTTGAATAAGGAGCGTCGGTTTATTCCGTTGCGGTTCGATGGTGCAGAGATCAAGGGGAGCTTGGCGCAGTTTCTTTATGTGGCTTGGCGAGCGAAGGGGGCGTATGAGAAGTTGCTGGAGGCTTGTCGACTAGCTGTAAATTCGAATTCCAATATTGAGCAGATTGCAGAATCGAAAGCTTCCACGATAATGAGGCTACCTACAAGCAAAATGGTATTAGCGTTTGACGTTAAGAGAAATCTTGTAGCAAGCGGTAGCACATGCAGCCATGTTATCGATTTATATGATTTAGCCACGGGACATTCGGATTCGCTCTCTTAGTGGGCACGATGGTGGTGGTGGAGTTTATTGCTTGGCTTTTGGACCAGATGGCGGCCAGGCGCTCTGAGGCTCCCAAGACCATTAGGTACGGCTCTGGGATTTGCGGACTGGTCAACTATTGAAAATCTTCGAAGGCCACTCCGGGACCGTTCGCGCCGTCTCTTTTAGCCCTGATGGCGGACTGGCTCTTTCCGGTTCGTTAGACAATACAATTCGGCTTTGGGACTTACGGAACGGGGCACTGGTGGGTATTTTGGAAGGCCATTCCGATAGTGTGTATAGCGTGGTTTTTAGTCCAGATGGCAGACTTGCACTTTCCGGTTCGCTAGACAAGACGCCTATCTGAAACGGGAATCGGCCAAGGGGAAGGCGGTGAAGCAGATCCGCTTCGACGGCGAACGGATGGACGTGATGAGCGTGCGTCGTTGGCGGGCTTGGGCAGTAAAGGCTGAAAGGCTCCGAGCATTGCGCCGTAGCAACTTTCCGAATCTCCAACGTTTTCCAACTTTCTTTGACTCATAACAAACCACTTACCCGCTTCCGCCAGTCGAACAGCTTTTCCCGTGCGGTATGTTTTTAATAGAAGACAACTTTGCTGGCCAGCAAACTTCTAACGGTAAGTCCTCGAGGTATCCATTTTATTGGTAACCGGTCGGGAAGCACGAAAGACCCAAAGCGTTCCAAGGGTTGGGGAACCCCAAGATCGAGCCTATATGTATAGGCGACGCTGTTATGGTTGGCAGCGTAGAGGGAGGAAGCGCCAATCGACCGGAAACTCTAATTTCGCCAGGGAGGGATAAGTGTATCTGGTATTCTTGCTGACGCGGCTGTCACGCACTCATCTGGATCCGAATTCCCTGAGGCGCACTCTACTTAGCCGGTGGGGGCGGCGGTGGAAGTGACGGAGGAGGCGGAGGGGGCACTGGTGTAGTCGGCGTTTCCGTGGGAGGCTTGCCCTTGTCAGCAGGCGCTCCGTTGCCACCGTTTGCCGTGGGTACACTGCCAGGACCAGAGGTTCCGCCACGGCCAATCCGTGGTCCAATTTGCTGGGCGATTTCCGCCAGCTTATTAATCGCGGCATTCACAAAACCGCCAACATCCTTGGATGCTTTTGCCAACGACTGGTTCTTGTATACGGTTATCGCATCGCCGTCTTTCAACGTGACCGTTGAATGGAAGACAACGTGGGTTACGTCCACTACGCCTTCTTCCACGCCGACTTGCGTCGTATCTTCGGTTGCCTCTACAAAAAAGGTTGTACCACGTACGGAAATGATGGCAGTCGGGGTGTTAACGTTATTCGGATTTGCCCGCCCACCCATCATTTTTTCAATGTGGACCTTCACTTTGCCCAGATAGAGATCCAGTAAGTCTTTGGGAGAGCTAGGGTTAACCCGGAACACGCCGCGTGAGTTGGGGAAAACTTCAAACGTGGACCCGTCGCTAACCTGGAACTTGCCATAGCCGTCCGGCCCGGTCACGATAGTTTGCCGCACCTGAACAGAATCACCGATATTGAGAGCCCAGGCGTTACCGTCTCTTAATACAGAGATGCTGCCCGTGGCTTCAACCAGCTTACCTGCCCGGTCCGCAAAGGGGTTGTAAGACTGGGCATAGGACTGCGATAGCGTGCTGGCTATTACCCCTAGCACCGCGAATCCGAATTTGATTCCCCTAAGCATGATCAGTAAAAGCGTCTTGCGCGCCTATTAGACTATCGGCCAAAATAACACGAACCAAAAGGCCAGTGTACACGAAATTGCAGTGCAAGTCACAGGCCGTCGGAAGTTTCTTGGTACGAAATTGAAAATTCTCAATGTGATATCAACAGTTTCCGGCGCCAAATGCCGATATTAAGGGTTAGAATGAAGACTGAGAGAATGGGTCAAAATTCCACAGTACGGAAACTTTGGGCGACACAGGGGCTCTACCTCTTATTGTCGGGAGCGGCTATTGCCCAACCGTTGCTCAATTCCGACTGGCGGCGCATCGGCAATTCGGCCATTGATTTATCCCTCTCTGGTCCGGCCTCAGGAGCTGTTGACCGGGTTTGGTTCGATGCCGAGGGAGTGAAGATTTTCGCCCGCATGCCATCCGGTGCGGTGTACGTCACCGAAGATCTGGAAGGTTGGCAACTGGCTCCAAAAGATGTGGCTCCTACCACCAATCCTAATGTCCAAACCAAGCGCGTGCCCATCGGTTCGCGTATGACTGCCGCGCAGTTCACTAGAGCCAATAAAGCTTACGCTGCCGGACTCCACGTGTGGCGATCGGAAAACGGGGGCGAAGGTTGGCAGAACGTAACTTCCTATAAAGGCCAATCGATCCTCGGCGGCGAAGTGTTTGACTTAGCTGTTTCTCCTAAAGAAGATGATGAAATTGTGGCCGGAACCGCGACGGGCGTTTGGCGCTCGGTTGACGGCGGCAAAACTTGGTTGAGCCTAAATGCCGGCTTGCCGAATCTAGCGGTTCGACGCATTCTTGCAACGCCTAACGGTCCCAGCGGATTGCGCCTGGAACTAAAAGTACGAGAACAGGGCGGAACCTTTACCAACCTGCCTGTGGAATGGCGGCCGGGCGAAAAGCTTTCCTGGCGGCCAGCCGCGGATGCACCCAATTCACAGGAATCAGCCTTAGTTCGCTTAGCCCAATCGAAACTGGGCGGAATCATCACCACAGCCCAGACTGTGGGAGACACGCTTTACGCAGGGTCTCTTGATGGACGGTTGTTCGTTTCTCTAAACCGTGGAGTGGACTGGTTACCTGCCCAAGCTACTGGCGCAGGCCGGGTGGAAGCCTTTGCGATCGACTCGCGTGACCCTCGACGGGCCGTTGCCGTAATCTCCGGCGGGGTTAAAGGCGCGGTGTGGCGCACCTGGACGGGCGGCTCGTTCTGGGAAGAAATTACCGGCGACCTGAATGCCTCACGCATTCGGGGAGTCACGTTCGATCAATCGACTGGTGCTGTCTATGCCGCCTCGAACGAGGGCGTGCACTTCACTTATTTGGAATTGACTGGCGCCGACCCGGCTGGAGCTGCTAAGCAATGGACGCGCATCGGCGGTAACCTTCCAGAGCCCGGAGCGAGCGACGTCAAGTTAGATCCGGCTGGTAATCAACTTTATGTAGCCCTTGACGGTTGGGGGGTTTACGCCACCATGGCTCCGCATCGGCTTCGCCAGCTCCGCGCGGTTTCGGCGGCTGACGGTAGCCTTCGTCCCGCCGCCCCCGGTTCGCTGATTAGCATTATTGGCGCAAGCGTCGATCAAGCCAGGGCAGGGGATCAAATCAGCCCCGTGCTTGCTCGTTCAGCCGGCGAATCCCAGATTCAATTGCCCTTCCAATTGACTGGCACGACCGTTTCCTTGCAACTGGAGACGTCGAAGGGCAGGACAGAAATTGGTATGTTGCTTGAGCCTACCTCTCCTGCTGTTTTTGTGGATAGGGATGGCACCCCGATGGTGCTTAATGCCGATTCGGGTGTGTTGTTGGATCTCATGCAGCCTGCCCGGGCCGGCACGCGCATTCAAATTCTGGCAGCCGGATTGGGCCGGGTAACACCCGATTGGCCAGCTGGTGTAGCCGCTCCGTTGAATGCTCCTCCCAAAGTGATGGCTCCAGTCCGAGTGTTTCTTGACCGCGTGCCCCTCGATGTTACAAAGGCGACACTGGCTCCTGGAATCGTTGGCTTCTATTTAGTTGAAGTTACGCTGCCATCGGTGGTCAACGCCGGGCCTGCCGAACTTTATCTTGAGACTGGCCGCGCAGAAAGCAACCGTGTACGGATTTATCTGGAACAGTAGTCCTTTTTGTCAACAATCCATAACATCAATTAGTTAGAATCTATAGGACGATGCGCCGCGTCTTAAGAGCCGAGGAGATTCCTATGAAAAATCTACTATTCCTAGTGTTCTTCGCATCCGGGCTGGTGGCCCAGGACAAGAAGGATGTGGAGAAGCTTGCGCCCTATTACCCGACCCCCGAAGTGATTGTCGAGAAGATGCTCGAATTCGGGGAACTAAAGAAGGGCGAGAGGATGTTCGATCTTGGCAGCGGTGATGGCCGGATTGTGCTCATGGCTGCCGAAAAATACAAGGCTGTTTCCACTGGGGTTGAGTTTGATAAGGATTTGTGGCTGCAAAGCACGGAACGGATCAAACGGCTGAAGCTGGACAAACTGGCCAACATCATTCATGGCGATATCATGGTTCAGGATTACAGTTCGGCCAACTTGATCACAGTGTATTTGTTACCCATCTCGAACGATAAGGTCCGGCCCCTGCTTGAAAAGCATTTGAAGAAAGGCACGCGCATTGTGGCCCACGATTTTGAGATTGCTGGCTGGACTCCGGAAAAGACCAAGCATATAGATGATGACGGAGAAGGACGAAGCCACACACTTTACCTCTATCGCAGGTAAACAGCCGCGCACATAAAGAAGGATGATAAATCTGTCCAAACAGCCAGCGCAAACGGCAGGCGTGAACATCAACCAGTGGAGGGTATGGCTCGCGGCATCGAGAGCTATTTTAGCTGGCTTGTGCCTGTTAGCATCGTTAGGCGCCGCACCCGGGAAAGTAGCCGCCATCGCTCCGCTGCTTTGGGGTGTCTACTTCGCTTACGCCGTCGGGTCCATTTTCCTGAAGTCCCTCGACAAGGCCGGATTCCGCCAGTTGGGTTTGCTGGTGGACACGATATTTTTCCTGCTGTGCTGCAACCTGCAGACGCCGTATAACATCGGGTTGACGAGCCTATTTTACCTCTATGTTTTGTTGTCCGCCGCCCTTGAGCACACGGCCCGGGAAGTGATTGTGGTGGTGATGATCGCCTGCGGCTTCCTATTCGTCTTCCGGCCGGTAGAAACGGTTGTCCTTTCGCCGGCGCTTCTCGTTAGCGGCATGGCCGTGATCATCGTTTCCTTACAGCAGAAGAATCTCGAAGATCGATTGAAAGCCGCATCGTTGCAGGCTCAGATGTCGCGCGGTGAGGCGGTGCATGCGCGGGAAGCGGAGCGGCAACGCATCGCGGCGGATTTCCACGACGGGCCGCTACAAAGTTTCGTCGGGATCCAGATGCGGCTTGAGGTTGTGCGCAAAATACTCGAGCGCGACCCACGCTTGGCGGCCGAGGAATTGAAGCAAGTGCAGGAACTGACGAAGTCGCAGTCAACCGAGTTGCGCGCCTGGGTGCGCAGCATGCGGCCGGTCGAGATCGACGGAGCGGGCCTTGCTCCATCGATCCGCAAACTGGTTGAAGGCTTTGAAAAAGAGAGCGGCATCTCGGCGACCATGCTGGGCGTGACTTCTGATTCGACGCCCGACCCGCAAACAGCGCGAGAAATTTTGCAGATTGTGCGGGAATCCTTGCATAATGTACAAAAGCATTCCAAGGCGTCTCGCGTGACGGTGGCAATTGGGAAGCAGGATGGGTTCTTTGAACTGTCGGTGGCTGATGATGGCACCGGGTTTCCATTTGCTGGGACTTATTCACTGGAAGAGCTTGAGTTGCTGCGCTTGGGACCGGAGTCGATTCGGCGGCGGGTGCGTGGCTTGAACGGTGAGATGTTGCTCGAATCGCAACCAGGCAAAGGCTCTGGCGTGCGCGTTCGCATTCCGATATGAATTGGAAGTTCTGGATCTCGTGCTGCGGGTTGCTCCTTCTTTCGAGCTGCGCTCCTTACTCCACGTTCGAACTGCCTCAGCAGCCGGGTGGCCCTCTGCCCAAGTGGAGCGTAAGCCTGAAGGCTGAGCCAGTCCTGCTTCGTGGGAAAAGTGGAGAATTTGACGCATCCGATGCGCTCAATCCTTCGGTCCTCCGGCGTGGGTCGTCCTATATAAACCTATATTCAGGTTACGATGGCAAGACTTGGCACACGGGTCTTGCTACTTCATCCGATGGCGCGGATTGGACGAAGAAGGGGAAAGTTCTGTCGCCCGGACCAGCCACTTGGGAAGGCTCTTACATCGCGGCCAATGGTGCGGTCATCGAACGTAATGGCGAGCTTCTCTACTACTATCAGGCCGGCTCGCCGCCACAGATCGGGCTCGCCCGGTCCACCGACGCCATTCATTGGACGAAGAATAACGAACCGGTGTTGACCGTTGGGCCCTACGAAAGCTGGGATGAACGGGGCGTGGGTGATCCCTATGTGATCGAGGCTGGGGGCTCGCTCTATCTTTACTTTCTAGGTCAGGACCGGGCGCGAAGGCAGCGGCTAGGCGTGGCTGTTTCGACCGATGGAGTTCACTGGAAGCGGCTCATCGCCAATCCGATTTTGGAATTGGGAGAGGCTGGCGCATTCGATGAAGTGGGCCTTGGGGAGCCCGCCGTTTGGGCATCGCACGGTTATTACTGGATGTTGTACACCGGCCGCGATAAGAGGGAACATCGGCGCATGGGCCTCGCGTTCTCTCGGAATGGCGTGAAGTGGCTCCGTTATACCGGCGAGCCATTTGCCGGCCAAGCAGGCTGGAACTGGCAAGTTGTTTGCGACGCTACGGTGCTGCTTGAAAATGGCAAGTTGCGCCTCTGGTTCGGTGGTGGGGATCGTGCCTTGCCCGCCGAAGGGCTCAACGGACAGATTGGCGCAGCGGTTCTTGAAGCCGCGCCGTAGCGTCAATTATTATCCTCGGGAGCGTTCCGCACCGCCTCCGCCCGTTCCTTATCGCTGATGGTGGCATACGCCGGCATTTTCATCCCGGCAATTTTCACCGGTGCAGGCTTGTCCTTGCGAAACACGGCCAACTCCTGTTTGAACGCCACCACTCGGTTCTTCTGCTTGACATCGTCCACCAAATTTCGATCCTCTTTTCGGTCCGATGGCAAATGATAAAGCTCCCACGGCCCGGTTCCATCCAAGCTGTTGTCGATCAGCTTGTACCCATCCCGCAACACCATGCCGGCCCGCAGTTGCGAATAGCAACGATCTTTCCACTTCGGATCTCTGCCCCGCGCTAGCTTCAGAAAGCTCTTACCCTGCATGCCTTGCGGAACCTCGAGGCCAGCTGATTCAAGAATGGTTGGCGCCAGATCGGTATTTTCGATCACCTTCGAATTCACCCTACCGCCATTTTCCGAGGCGCCCTTCAGCCCGCGCCAAAGCAGCGGCACATGCGACGAGCCTTCATACTGGACACCCTTGAACCAGCGACCGTGATCGCCCAGCATGTTGCCGTGATCGGCAGTAAACAAAACGATTGTGTCGTCGGCCAGGTTCAGCGATTCCAATTCGCCCAGCAGTTTTCCGACGTGATGATCCACATGCGTAATTGCGCCGTAGTATTTGGCGCTCATCACGCGCATCATCTCTTCGTTATCCACATGGTGCCGCCGCTGCTGGCCTTTTTGAGACGCGCGAATTTCCTTGGCGTTGGGCACTAGTTTCGGAATAGGCATCTTTTGCGGATCGTACAAGCTGAAGTATGGTTCCGGCTCGACGGATGGCGAATGCGGCTTCAGGTAGCTGGTGAAAAGGAAGAACGGCTGGTTTGCGCTTTTGCGGCTTCGCAAGTAGTCGATTGACCGTGCGGTGATCCAATCGGTTTCGAAATCCTCTTCCGGGTATTTAAACAGGCCAACGTCTTTGCCGAGGGGATCGTCAGGCCATGGGCAAGTGCCCTCGACACGAGGCCACTTGGCGGGCGAGCCGTGCTTCTTCCTCAAGTAGGCGTTGTAACCAAGCTCCGGCGTCGGGCCCTCTGAGGAGAAGCTCCAGAATTGATCGAAGCCATAATCGAACCGCGCGGGCGTGTAGTGCAGCTTGCCGGCAATGGCCGTGTGATAGCCGTGGTGCTTCAAGATGGAAGGAAGAAAAATCTCGCCGTTGTTGGCCGGAACGCCGTTCGAGGTGACGCCGTGAACGTGGGCATAGCGGCCTGTGAATACGGAAGCGCGCGCAGGGCAGCAGACCGGGGAAACCGTATAGGCATTAGTGAAGCGGGTCCCTTCGGCGGCAAGCTTATCCAGATTCGGCGTCTTAACTATTGGATGATTTTCCACCCCCATGGCATCCCATCGCATCTCATCCACCATGATGAATAAAATGTTAGGGCGCTTCGGTATTTGAGCCGCAAGCGGGAGGGCGACGGAGGCCAGGAATTGTCGGCGGGTGATAGTTGGCATTGCCGCCATTCTATCGCGGAACCGAAGCGTTGCGGCACTGCCTCATAGTTTCGTAGTCTGGAACCAAGGGAGTTATTATCATTCGCATTTATTTCATGAGAGCACTCGTGGCATTCTCAATTTTTTGCCTTTCGCTAACTGCCGC
>JANXXI010000236.1 GCA_025350695.1 Acidobacteriota bacterium | reverse complement strand
GTTGACTGCAGCCAATCCAACCCGCGGCTGCAATCATAGCGCTTCAGCTCGAAAAGAAGCCCAGACTCTTTCACCGTTCGTTCAAATTTCGCTAAGGACATTTCGGCCAAGCCGGCATCCCGATATGTCCTCGAGCCATCCGAACGGAACAGAGAGCGCACCTCCATCACCGTTCGCTCTGAAAAAAACAGCTGCACCCAAGGCAAGCGGCAGAAATAGGCCATGTGCGAGCCCCAGGCCGCGTACCAAGGTGGGGCGAAGGTGACGAAAATTTTCCCGTCGGGGGCCAACCCTTTACGGAGTTCGGTCAATATTTCCGTCGCATCCAAGAAATGCTCAAAGCTGTTCTGGCTCACGATGACGTCGGCGTTCAAGCCCTTGGCGATCCGTTTTTCGAATGTCACCTTCTCAACCAAGTCTTGCTCCATCACAAGTTTTCTGGCTTCCTGGAGCGATGCCTCTTCGATTTCGATTCCGACAACGTGGCGAGCGCCGCATCGCGAAAATGCCACCGACTGATATCCAAAGGCGCAACCGAAATCCACAACCAGCTTGCCGGCAAGTTGCCTACTTATATCGGGAAAAACTTCACGCAACCGGTCAAGTTCGTAGCCAACCTTATAATGGACTCCGCTCATGGGAAAATCGGCGGTTTCCGGAGCGCGGCAAAAGCGTAACAGAAAGCGTGCCGGAAAACTCAATTTCCGCCCATGCACGCTATGAACCAACGAAGGTGTCTGTCCCACCAAAACAGTATAAGGGAGATTGGGAAATGTGAGGAGGGCGCGGGCTATCGTTTAGTACCAGACGTGTCTCTCCGCAGCCCTAATATGCTACATTAGAACGGTTTGCTCCCGGGTGAGCTGGCTCTCAACGCATGTCATTACAGATCTTCCTTGAAGGACGCTTTCACGGAATTGAACGATTTCTCGCCGAAGCGCCGGATTCCACGACATCCAGCCTAGAAACGCGCGCACTCTGGCTTAGCCTTGCAAGTGAGGTGTTGCCACGGGCGTTGTTGAAAGAACTGGGGTTGGCGCAAATGCTTCTCGGCTTTTCAAGTGCTGGATTTTTCTTACTCGTGTTGCCGGAAGAAACGCGCGCCGAAGCGGAAGCATTTTTGACAAACGCGGCCAAAGCCGTTGCCGGGCATTCCTCGGGTCAACTGCGGCTGATTTGGGCCGCTACCGAAAACTTGGGCGACTGGGGCAACGTCCGCAAGCGCTTGGACGACGAACTGGCTCGCAAGGCTAACACGCCACTGGCGGGCATCGGCTTTGAGGCGGTGGTGGATGATCACGCCGGGCCGCAAGAAGATAGCGCATGGTTGGCCGCGGTGCGCACAACTAAGATTGTTGGGTGGAACCCGGAAACGCCGGCCACCATCTTGCCCGTCGCGGGGAAACACGAATGGCCCTTAGCCGATTCGGCTGACGCTTTGGCGCTGGCGCGGCACGCGGCTCCGAGCGATGATCAACAGACCCTCGCTATAGTGGCGGCGCTCGCCGCTCGCTCGGAAGGCGGTCAGGCATGGGGCGTACTTCGTGGCAATGTCGATAATTTCCTGGCGCGCCTGGGCAGCGCAAATTCCATTGAAGATTACATCCGCATCTCCGTGGTGTTTAAGCAATTTTTCGCCGGCGAATTGGAAGTAGCCTGTTCCCTTCCCGAATTTTGGCAGAAGACCACTATCCTTTATACAGGTGGCGATGAGTTCGCTGTCATCGGTAGTTGGGACGCTTTAATCGCCCTTGCGCGGGAGATTGAACGGCTGTTTGCGCGGTTCACTTCCGTCACCATGGCGGATTTTCCCGGACCGGAAGCCAAGACCATAAGCATGGCGTTGGCGCTTGGTTACGAAGGCGATTCGCTGGGCGAGGTCTACCGGGAAGCAGGGCGCAAGCTGGATGCAGCCAAGGCGTTGGGCAAAGGCCGCATCCAATTATTTGGCCGCTCTGTTGAGTGGAGCGATTTGCCGGAAGCCTCCCAGTTGGCCGGCCGTATGACGAAAATTGTTACGGACTTCGGATGCTCACCCGCGTTCCTAGACGAACTGGCTGGCTTCTATCGCGAAAGTTTACTGGAAGAAGCGGGCGGAGGCGTGGTGATTCGCCGCAAGGAAAAGCGCTTCGAGAAGCCATGGCGGTTCCATCGGCGGTTGAATACCGTGTTGGAACCGATGGTGCGGCTGGGACTGAATCGGCGTAGAGAATTTGAACGGCGCAAAAGCAGCTTAATTGACGAATTGATCCTGCGCGGAGTAGCTGGACGGCGGCTTCGTCCAGCGGGACGCGTGGCGCTTGAATGGGCTCGGCTAAGCGCGGGAGCGGCGAACTAACACATGCCGCAAGGAGAGGAAATTATGTCAGAGGAAACGCAGCAGACCAGCGGTGAAGTGGCCGAAACTCCGAGTGCGGCTCCGGTTGTAGTGGATCCGCCCGCGCAGGTCGAAGCAGCGCCGGTGGCGGCTGAATCCGCGCCGGATGCCGCTGCAACGACGGACGCGCCAGTTCAGGAAAAGCGCCAAGGACAAGGCGAGCGGCGTGAACCTCGTCCGCCAAGACCACCTCGTCCGCCTCGCGAAAATCAACCTCCCAAGCAAGGTCAAGCCGGCGGAGGACCGCAAGGCCAGCAAAATCGTCCACCACGTGAGAATCGTCCGGAAGGTGGTGGCCGTGCAGAAGGTGGTCATCGCCCGGAGGGCAATCGTCAAGAAGGCAGGCCCGGCGGGGGCCGTCCTGAACGGGGCGGGGATCGCGGTGGAGATCGGGATCGTGGCCGTGGGGATCAACGGCGCTTCGGCGATTTTAATGCTGACATTGAACTGGAAAGATTGATTGCCGATAGTCTGTACCTGGACAATGCAGCGCACACTGTGGCAGCCCGTATGCACGATATGGATTCGGCGACGAAGAGCCACCTGCGACGCTTCTACAACGGTGTCCGTCGCGCTTGCCGCACGGCGGAAAACGAACGCCAACATGAATTCGTCATGCTGCGCGCGCGCCTCGCCTACACCATCGCGCGCCATTCGTTGCGAAGCCTGGATAGCCTGGAAAAGCTGCTGCTGCAAGTCACCCGCAAAAACGACGCCAAGGGTTACGAACGGTTCAAGGACCTGTTTGAAGCCATCATTGCCTATAACGAGTAACCGGAGATTTCGATGAGCGCACATACAAACGAAACGAAACTGCAATTGGTGGGCAAGCTGATTCTTGAAACCAATCTGGAATGCCTCACGGGACTTCACATCGGAGCGGGCAAAGGATCGCTTGAAATCGGCGGCGCCGATAATCCGGTAGTGAAGGACGCGTTCGGGCGCCCCTACATTCCGGGAAGTTCGCTGCGAGGAAAATTGCGCAGCCTGCTGGAACAATCCAGTGGACTGCTTGCGCCGGGCGATTTGGTTTACCTTTCGCGCCGCAAAGGGCAGGAAGTTCGCATTCATCAAAGCAACGAACCGGGCGACGAAATCTGCCTACTGTTTGGCCGCAACCCAGGCCGAATGGAGCGGGTGGAAGGCGAAGGCTTCGACACAAGCACGGCTACGCCAGCGCGCTTGACGGTTTCCGATGCACCGCTTGAGATGGCCAGTATCACGCAGCAGATGCGGGAAAACCTGGACGATGAATTGACCGAGGTCAAGAACGAAAACGCGATTGATCGCATAACGTCGCAAGCCAATCCACGCACGCTGGAACGTGTGCCGGCAGGGGCGCGGTTTCAGGTACGTGTTGTGCTGGACGTTTTGTGCGAAGAAGACAAGGCGTTGGCGGCGCGACTCCTTGAAGCTCTACGTCTGCTCGAAGACGATGCCCTTGGCGGCGGCGGTTCGCGCGGAAACGGCCGGGTGAAGTTCACGGCTGCCCGCTTGGTTTGGCGCGGGAAGGGCTACTACGCCCGGGGCGCGTCTGAAAGCGAACTGGCCGTAGGCGCCGACTTGGCTGCCCTGCAGGCACTCGTTGCCGGCGACGATTTTGTTTCAAAGCTAAGCGAATAAGGCGCGAAGAAAGCAATGGATTCGACCAAAGCCCCGCCTAAAGCAATCGTAGTGCGTTGGAAGCCGACGGCTCCGTGGCGCATCGGGGATGATTCAGGATCGCGAGAAACTTCCGGCGGCGTGTTGCATTCCGATACGCTGTACGCGGCAGTGTGCTCAGCGATGAACGCGCTGGGCTGGCTTGAGGAATGGCTGGATGCGACGGCCAGATCTGAAACGCCGGCTGCGGTGCTGACGTCCGCTTTTCCGTGGCAAGGCGACCAATATTACTTCCCCGCCCCGACCCCCCTTTGGCCACCCAAAGGCGCTGGCCGTAGAGTGCGCGGTGCCACGCTGCTTCCCGCCTCGGTCATCCGCGGCCTCCTCGAAGGGGCTGTGATCGATGAATCAAAATATGTACCCGATGCGGCAAGCGGCTGTCTGCTGCTGGCGGACCGGGCCTCTCGTGGTGGGCCATTTCGACATGCATTGCGAACGCGCGTCGCGGTGGACCGTCTGAATGGATCCACTGGGCCGGTGAACAAATTAGGCGCGATTGAATTCGCCGAAAATGCCGGGTTTTGGAACGCCGTCTGCTTTGCCGATGACGGGGCTCGCAGCCACTGGCGGCCAAAGCTGGTAGCCTGTTTCCGGTATTTGGCGGATGCCGGTATCGGCGGGAATCGCAGTTGTGGATGGGGGCGCTCCGCCACTCCGTCGATCGACGACCGGCATGTGGAATCGCTATTGTGGCCTGGGCTTCCAACGCTGGAAGGCGCGAAGGCATGGTGGAATTTGAGCCTGCTTTACCCAGCCGCAACCGACACAATCGACTGGACCCGTGGCGGCTACCGATTGATGGAACGAGGCGGACGCATTGAGAGTTTAGAACAATGGGGTGCGGAAAAACGCAAGGCTCCAATGGTGGCGGAAGGTTCGGTGCTGGTGTCGGAGAACAGACCCGTTGGGTCGGCCCCGGATTCGGCTCCCGAAGGATTCGCGCATCCGGTCTATAAGAACGGCTTCGCTGTGACCATAAAAGTTCCCTGGAGGGCCAACGTATGAACTATCGTGTAACAGCGTTGACGCCATTGCTCGTGGGGAACGGCGAGCAACTATCGCCCATCGACTACATGGTCTACCGCGAGCAGGTCAGCGTTCTCGACCAAAACCGCATTTTCCGGTTACTGGCGAAAGGGCCGCGGCTTGAAGGCTACTTGACCCAATTGCGGCGCGCCACGAAACTCGATTTCGCCAGTTGGGGCGGTTTTGCTCAAAACTACGCGTTGCACAAAATTCCATTTGAGCATCCCACGGCTGCGCAAGCTTGGGAACAAGCGCGGATTGAGGATCTTTTCATCCCAACGTTTAATGCCGGACCGAAGGGGCCGTATCTTACCGGAAGCAGTTTGAAGGGGGCCTTGCGAACAAGCTACGTTTTCACTCATGCTGACGCAAAGATGATGGAGCACGTGGCAGCGAGAGTGGAGCAGGACCGGCCAAACTATCGCGGCCTGGCCGACGAAGCCGAATACCGCACCGCAGGCAGCGGGCTGATGAGCCGAATGCGTCCCATCATGCTTTCCGATTCCACGCCCATCGCGCGGGACCGGTTCAAAATCTACTTGGTTCGAACGGCGAAACTGGAAGATCGCGGCGGGAAATTCGGAGTCAGCTATAAGCCCTCTCCGGTGTTTGCGGAAATGGCTTCACCCGGCTCACAGTTCGAGGGACAATTCGGCGGGCATTTGGAAAAGTTCACCGATGCGGGAGTGCTAAAGGCTTTCCGATGGAAGGAACCGGTTACCCTGAACGCCCTGGCTGCCGCCGCCAATAAATTTGCGCGTCAATTGCTGGAAACAGAGAGTCTTTTCGCAAATCGCGCCGGATTGGCCGGATTGGGAGCCACAGTGGTTCATTTGCTTCGCGAATTGGAAGGCTGCGAAACGAACCCAAACTCCTGTTTGCTCGCTCTTGGCTGGGGCGGAGGCTTCCTGGCAAAGACGGCGTTTGGGAATCCCGAAGCAGGCGATTACCGCAAAGTTCTGAAAGCAATTCCTTTTTACCAAAAGGCGATTCAAAGCGGGCTACCCTTCCCCAAAACCAGAAGGATCGTGCATCTTGGCGGTCAGCCAGTTTCACTTCCGGGTTGGGTTAGGTTGGATTTAACCTCTTAACTGCCGATAAGGGCAACGAGAGTTAGAAGCGATTGATGGCCGCCCACCATTCAGTCGTTGCTTCTAAACTCGCAACACGTGGTACTATCACAGAAGGTAGAGTTGGTAGAACTAGCCTAAAAATTTGCTTCCATCCCAAAATTACCGGCCGCAAAAGAGCCCTTATGTATAACGCCTACTTCGGTTTTGTTGAAAACCCCTTTAGCCTTAGCCCCGACCCTGCGTTTCTTTATCGCAGCACACAACATGAAGAAGCCCTAGCGAACCTGATTTACGGAGTGCAGAGCCGCAAAGGTTTTATCGTTTTAACGGGAGAAGTGGGCACCGGAAAAACCACGCTGCTTGAATGCCTACGCGAGTATCTGGAACATCAGTATTTCGAGTTTGCCTTCTTGTTCAATTCAAGAATCACTTCCGACCAATTTTTTGAAATGGTGGCCTACGATTTCAATCTGCAGGTGCAGCGGACCTCGAAAACCGAAGTCTTGTTCGCGCTGAACAGCCTTTTGGTTTCGCAAGCCAATGAGGGTCGCACCACTGTTTTGATCGTCGACGAAGCGCACAACCTGGAATGGGACGTCCTCGAAGAGATTCGCCTTTTGGGAAATCTCGAAAACCGCCAGGGTAAGCTGTTGCAGATTGTTTTAGCCGGCCAGCCGGAATTTGACCGAAAACTGGATTCGCCCAATTTGCGCCAGTTGAAGCAACGCATCGTTTTGCGCACGACTCTGGTTCCATTCACCGAAGCGGATACAAAAGAGTACATCGAGTTCCGTTTGGATCGGGCTGGGATGCCGTCCCAGAAGATTCTCTCGGACAACATTATTTCTGAGATCCATGCGCGTTCGACGGGTATCCCTCGCATCATCAACGGCATCTGTGACAACTTACTGCTAACAATGTTCGCCATGGAAGCCCGCGAGGCCACCATTGAGATGGTGGATGAAGTCACCACCGATATGCGCTTGGATTGGCCGACGCGCCGGAAAATTCGCTCCCAGCAAGGTATGGAACAACCCTCCTTCGGCCGTGGCGACTAACGCTCCAAAAAATCGGTTGCCAATCAAACAGATCCTCGAACTTCCCCCCCTGATCGGGGTTCTGTCTTTTACATCTTTCAATCTCCCCTCTGACTGAAGTAAACTACCCTTAGCAGACTGTATTCCAAGTTTAGGGCGCAGGCAAAGTCGGAGCTGCGCACACCAGGAGGTCCATCCATGGATCGTAGAGATTTTCTGAAAAACGCTGCAGCGCTTAGCGCCACCTCATCCGCATTCGCGGCAGCCAAAGGCAAAGGCGGCCAAGGCCGCGTGCTAGGCGCAAATGACCGGATTAACATTGGCGTGATCGGCGTTGGCGGCCGAGGCTTTTACGTAGCCAGCGAATTTGATAAAGCCGGCAAGCGGGACAACAATTGCCAGATCGTCTCGGTCTGCGACGTTTACGAAAAGCGCAAGAAGGTCGCAGCAGACCGTTACAAGGCCGAAGGTACTTTGGATTGGCGCGAAGTGATCGCCCGTAAGGACGTCGACGCCGTCATAGTCGCCACTCCGGACCATTGGCATGCGCCCATCGCCTTGGCCGCCATGGACGCAGGCAAGGACGTTTACTGCGAAAAGCCGATGTGCCACACGGTGGCTGAAGTGAAGCGGCTGATCGATACCGTAAAGGAAACTAAGCGCGTTATGCAGGTGGGCTCGCAAACTACCTCCGGCGACCAGTGGCACAAAGCCAAGAAGGCGATTGGCGATGGCATGATCGGTAAAATGCTGCTCAGCCAAGGTTCCTATCACCGGAACTCGGTTGAAGGCGAGTGGAATTATAAAATCGACCCGAATGCTGGTCCGGACGGTAAAGGTGACGATTATCTCGATTGGAAAACATGGCTGGGCGGGGCCACCAAGCGTCCATACGACGCTGATCGCTTCTTCCGTTTCCGTAAGTATTGGGATTACTCGGGCGGCATTGCCACCGATTTATTCTTCCACGTGGTAGCGCCGATGAATATTTGCTGGGGCGAGGCGCAATATCCCCACAAGGTGATGGCTGGCGGTGGAATATACGCATTTCCTGAGAAGCGCGAAGTGCCCGACACGTTCCATTTGATGGCAGATTACGCGAAGGGGCATTCGCTCGTACTGAGTTCTTCGATGGCGAATTCGCAGCACATCCCCGGCCTAATCCGCGGCCATGAAGGCACGCTGATTATGGTGGAACATGGCCGCTTTGAGGGTTTTGCACCCTACCTTACGGTGAAACCGGAAACGGTGGGCCGCGAAGCTAACAAGAAGAACATCAACCCCGATTACAAGTTCGGCATGGACGATGTGAAAATCCCGGTGGAAGAGTTCAGCGCCATGGAACGCCACGTGGATAATTTCCTGAAGTGCATCCGCACGCGCGAGACTCCGACACTGAATGTGGAAGTTGCCGCGCGGGCGCAAGTGACTATCACGATGGCTGTGGAAAGCTACCGCCGTGGAAAGGTGTTGTACTTCGACGAGAAGAAATTCCAGATCGTGGAAAAGCCACCGGCGGCTTAGTTTCTGGGGCTCTGTGACCGGATCCATCCGTACAGTCTTGTTACTTTTACTCGCGCCGAGCCTTGTGCCCGGCGCGAGTTCGCATTTTGACAGGTTCGACGTATTCAAAGCGGGCGACGAAGGGTATGCGATCTATCGAATTCCTGGTGTCGTGGTAACGGCCAAGGGGTCGATCCTTGCTTATGCTGAAGCACGGAAGACGACGCGGGGAGATTGGGGACAGATTGACATTGTGCTGCGCCGGTCGATTGACGGCGGCGCATCTTGGTCGGCGCAAAAGGGTATCGCCTCAGTAGCCGGGGAGAAGTCCAAGAACCCGGTTGCGCTGGCGCAGAACTTAGCCGCCGCCGGTGAAGTAACCTACAACAATCCGGTGGCGATCGCCGATAAGAAGCCCGGCTTAGTCCACTTTGTTTTTTGTCTGGAATACATGCGGGCGTTTTATGTGCGCAGCGAAGATGACGGAGTAACGTTTTCCGCACCACGGGAAATCACAAGCGCGTTTGAAGGGTTCCGGCGCGACTATCCGTGGAAAGTTATCGCCACTGGTCCTGGGCATGGTATTCAGCTTCGGAAGGGAAGACTGTTGATCCCCATTTGGATGTCCACGGGCACGGGTGGACACGCACACAGACCATCGGTTGCCTCGACCATCTATTCGGATGACGGTGGCCGCACGTGGCATCGTGGCGACATTGCCTTGCCGAACGAAGGAGATTGGACCATCCCGAATGAGACCACAGCCGTGGAGCTTGCCGATGGACGCGTGATGCTGAATTCGCGCACGGAATCGACGGTGCATCGGCGTTTGGTGACAACTAGTAAGGACGGGTCTACGGGATGGTCGCGACCTGTGTTTCAGCAAGAGCTACTTGAGCCCATATGCATGGCAAGTCTAGTACGCTATTCAACGAAGGAGAGTGGCGGTAAGAACCGGCTGCTGTTTTCGAACCCAGACAACCTTTCGCGTGCGGACGGAAAAGAAGTTCTGGGAAAATCGAGGGATCGTAAGAACGTGACGGTACAGTTGAGCTATGACGAGGGCAAGAGTTGGACCGTGAAGCGCAGCGTGGACGAGGGCTATTCGGGATACAGCGATTTGACCGTCGCGAGCGACCGGACGATATTGCTGCTTTATGAAAGGTCCCCTGAGGGGGCGAAGCAATTTCAGCCAGTAGCACTGAGCTTGGCCCGCTTCAATTTAGAGTGGTTAACCAGCGGTCACGATAAATAGTCGGAAGAAACCTAGCCCATCCATCGTCTATTCAGGCAAGAGTGCCTACAATATGGAAACATTCGGGATAACATTGGCAACAGAGCCCTTCCCTTTGCCTTCGATACAAAACGCTACATTCCAGGATTTTTATCAACGCCATTCGGCCTTGGTTTACCGCACAGCCATGCGAGTGACCGGCAATTCAGCGGACGCCGAAGATGTGATGCAGACGGTGTTTATGCGGATTTTGAATCAATCGCCGCAGCCCGACCTAACGGCTACATCCGAGAGCTACATGCGAAGGGCAGCCACGAATGCGTCGATCGATATTTTGAGACAGAAAACGCAGCGAGCCGAAAAGTCCATTGATCTGTCGCCAGATCAAGCAGGGAAACCGGACAACTATGTATTGAAAGAAATGTTACGGCGAGCGTTGGGAAAACTGAAGCCTGACGAAGCGGAACTGTTCATTTTGCGGAGTGTCGAGGGGCTCTCTTACGATGAATTGGCGGAGCAGTTTTCCATTGAACGCGGTACCGTCGCCAGCCGCATTCATCGCATACGTGAGACATTGATGAAGGCTTTGAGGCGTTAAGGAGGAAACAACCATGAACGATCAACAGTTCGACAAGATTCTGGATGAGATCCGCAATGATGAGGTATCTTCCGAAGATTTGGCCGCCGCACAGCAAAGAGTTTGGGACAAGCTCTCAAGTGGCGGCGCTTGCCACGATTTTCAAAGCCAGTTTGAGGATTACCGCGCAGGCAAGTTGGCCGAGCAGCGGCTTATGCTGCTTGAAGACCATCTGACTCGTTGCGCCGACTGCCGCCGGGCATTAAACAAACCAGAAACGAGCAACGTGATTGCGATGCCTGCGCGGCCAGCGGCGCGCCGCTTCGCAGCCCCTCGATGGATTCTGGCCGCTGGGGTTGTGCTGGCCAGTCTATATGCCGGCCGGGAGAAGATGGATTCGATTCTGGCGCCGAGCGGACCTCGGGCGACGATTGAATCGGTAACCGGTAATTTGTATGCCAGCAACGGCGGCCTACTTGCCGCGGGCGCTACTATCGCGGACGCACAAACGGTTAGAACGGCCGGTGGGGCGCGGGCTACGCTACGCTTAGCGGACGGTTCGACGGTTGAAGTCAACGAAAGTTCGGAGTTGTTCGTCAGGGCTGCCTGGAGTGGTCAATCGATTCATATTGAACGCGGCGACGTAATTGTGCAGGCGGCCAAACAAAGGCGTGGGAACCTGCGTGTGATTACGCGAGATTCCGTCGCGTCGGTAAAAGGAACTGTATTCACGGTTTCCACAGGCACGTCGGGATCGTACGTTGGCGTGGTGGAAGGCTCGGTTGCCGTGGATCAACAAGGCTCGGAGCGGTTACTGAAGCCGGGCGAGAAAGCCAATACAAGCGCGGCCCTGGATCAAGTTAGCGTACGTGAAGCGGTTGCTTGGAGTCCTAATGCCGAAAAGTATTACACGCTGTTAGCTGAACTGGCTGGCATTGAAAAGAAAATCCCCGCTTCACCGTCACGCACAGAGGCGCGTTTGTTGAGCGTGCTTCCGGCGAACACAGTTGTCTATGGCGCGATTCCGAACCTTGGCCCGACGCTTGACCAAGCGGTGAAGCTGATCGAGCAACGCTCGGGGGAAAGCGCGGTGCTGAAGGAATGGTGGACATCTTCGATGGGTATCGGAGTTAAGGATTTAGTTTCGCGCATCAATTCCGTTTCGCCATTGCTTGGAAACGAAATTGTGTTTGTGATGCTGCAAAGGGTAGGCGCAGACGGCACTCCGTTGCTGCTCGCGGAAGTGAGAAATGGACAGCAGGCGGCGGTAGCGCAAGCGATCACGAAACTGGTGGCAGGTTCGCAGCCCTTGCCGTATCGCATTGTTGGGAACCTACTGGCTGCGTCTGACACAGACTCCCACTTGGCGTCCGCGACGGCGCTATTAGGCAAAGGGCCAGGAGACTTTTCCACCGAAATCGCCCGGCACTATCAACGAGGTGTGTCTTCGCTGTTAGCCGTAGATTTGCGATCGCTGTCCGCAACGATGGCCCCCGCCAAGGAATTGGAAGTGGCGGGCGCGGGGCAGATGCGCTACTTGTTCGTGGAACAGCGCAATCCCTCAACGGGCGAAGAGAACGAAGCTTTGCTGGCCTTCAACGGACCGCGCACTGGGCCCGCTTCATGGCTCGCCACACCCGCGGCGCAAGGGTCGGCCGAATACACTTCGTCCGATGCGGTGATGGCCTTCTCCGCCGTAACGCGCAATCCCCGGCAAATCGTCGATGAGTTCATTGCGATGATGGGCCGGCTTGATCCGCGCTTTGCCAATGAGCTGGCGAATGCGGAGAACAAAGTCGGCGTACAGTTGTCGACGGACTTGGCCGCTGCATTAGGAACAGACTTCACGTTCGCGGTGGAGACACCTTCGTTACCGATACCCGGTTGGTTCGCGGCGATCGAAACTTATCGACCGGAATTATTCAATGCGTCCATGCACAAGCTTGCCGACGCTTTCAACCGGGAAGCGGGCAACGGCGGCATGCAACTGAAGTTAACGGAGGAGACGGTCAACGGGCGCGCTTGGACGTCGGCCCACTTGCTAGGCCAACCGCTTGCCCTGCACTGGACGGTGGATCGCGGCTACCTGCTGCTAGGCTCGGATCGCGCCGTGGTGTTGCGGGCAATCTCCACGCGTAATGGCGGTTCGCCGCTGGTGCGCTCGGCGAAGTACCGAGCCCAATTGCCGACGGCCGCTGGGCTTCATCAGTCTGGTTTTCTATGGGTGAACCTTGAAGGATCGCTGGAAGGGTTTGCGAGCCTCGCGCCGAACGAGGCTCTGAAGAAGTTACTGGCAGCGCGGGAACCGGCATTGCTAACTTTTTCGGCGGAGACGGAACGAATCAGCGCTGCATCTCGTACTCGGTTATCGAGCCTCTTTTTCGATATGTTACTAGTAGCTCAGCCGACGGCGATCCAAGTGGGGAACAGTAGCCAACGGCAAGTAAAGGGACAACAGTTAAAAGCATGGTGACACCGGTTATCGCAATCGACAACCTCCACGTGAAACTGGGGCGGCGGGAAATCCTTAAAGGGATCTCCTGCCGCCTTGGCGCTTCTGGTGAAGGTAAAGCTATTGGACTATTGGGGCCGAATGGCGCTGGGAAATCCACTCTCATCCAGACCCTGTTGGGGTTCCATAAGCCTAGTTCGGGCAGCGCTCAAATTCTGGGGCTGGATTGCCACAAGCAATCGGCGCAGGTGAAGGCGCGAATTGGCTACATGCCGGAAAACGATTCGTTCATTTCCGATATGACAGCGGTGGCTTTCCTTCGGCTGATGGGGGAAATTTCCGGCATGCCGCCGGCAGCGGCGCTTGAAAAGGCCCATGAAGTACTCTTTCACGTTGGACTTGGCGAGGCGCGGTATCGCACCGTGGGCACATATTCCTTGGGTATGAAGCAGATGGCTAAATTGGCGCAGGCCATTATTCACGGGCCGCAACTGGTGATTCTGGATGAGCCTACCAATGGGTTGGACCCGGCGGCGCGGCAACGGATGCTGATCCTGATCCGCGAGATGAAAGAGCAGCATGGCATGAACGTACTGCTGTGTTCGCACTTGCTGCGGGATGTGGAAGAAGTTTGCGATGAGGTGGTGATTTTGAAGGACGGGCTGATCGTTCATCAATCGGATCTTGAAGCGGAGCGCAGTTCGGACCGCCGCTTTGTACAACTTGAGGTGGCAGGGGACGACAGCAAGCTGGCTGAGGCTTTCCAAAGCATCGGCGCTGAGGCGGCCTCGGAATCGCCGGGGGTCTGGCGTGTTGTGCTGCCGCGTGAAATTGAAATTGGCGTTCTTTGGCGGTTGGCGGCGAGAGAAAACTTGCGAGTGACGAAGCTAGCTTACCGCCGCGATACACTTGAAGAACTTTTCCTTAAGGCGGTGGGACACCTGCGCGCCACACCCGTGACTAAACAGGAGGCTCCGGTCCATGGCGGTATTTAGACGAGGTTACCAACGCTACACGGGACCGCTGGTCAGCCCATGGCAGCGGCTGCTGGTTATTCCACGATTTGTTTGGCCACGTCTACTGAGCCAACGTTTTGTTGTTGTATTGCTGGTGGTTTCCTTGTTCTGGCCACTGGCTTGTTCAGTGTTCGTCTACTTCGCAAATCACTTGGAGCTGTTGCAGAATAACGGGGCCGGGCCGTTGGCGAAAGTTCTTGCCATTAACGGCGCCTTCTTTTCCGTCTTCATGAACGTGCAATCCACATTCGCGATGATCCTGGCCGCGGTGGCTGGACCGGGGCTAATCGCGCCTGATCTTGCAAACAATGCACTACCCCTTTATTTCGCGCGTCCGCTTTCGCGTGGGACTTACATACTCGCCCGCATGATTGTTCTGTTGGGCATACTTTCATTGGTCACCTTGATTCCAGGTCTTTTCGTTTTCGGCATGCAAGCCAGCATGGCGGGTTGGGATTGGTTTGTGGCGCACTGGACTTACGGGACGGGGATTGCGTTGGGATTCCTGCTGTGGATGATCACGGTGAGTTTGGTGGCCATGACATCTTCCGCCTACGTGAAATGGCGCGTGGTTGCCGGGGCGTTGGTGATGGCATTCTTCTTTGTCCTGACCGGCGTTGGACAGATTGTGAATCAGGTACTACGCGTGCAATGGGGCTCGCTACTCAGCCCTGGCTACTTGATGCTTACGATATGGGGCAGACTGCTGGGGGTTGAGACACCGTGGGAAGGCGGGCCTGATGCGACTGAGTGCATGCTTGCGCTTTTCGTGTTGATTGGCGTTCTTTTGGGCGTTCTGTTGCGGAAACTTCGTCCGGTTGAGGTGGTGTCTTGAGCGACTTCATTGTTTTCAAAGACGTCTCGAAGTTTTACGGCGAAGTCCTTGGCGTGAACCGCGTGGACTTGCACATTCCACCGGGCATCACAAGTTTAGTCGGACCGAATGGCTCCGGCAAAACCACCTTGATGAATTTGATGACGGGCTTGGTGCACCCGGGCTCAGGGACTATCACCGTGCGCGGTTTGTCGCCGTTTCAGCCGGAAAAGCTGATGCGAATTCTGGGATACGCGACCCAATACGATGCCGCGCCGCGTGGCGTAACCGGATACGATTTTGTTGTGGCCGGATTGCTGCTTTATGGGTATGCCCCCGGTGAAGCCGAGCGGCGAGCGCGGCAGGCAATTGAAACTGTTTCCATGACTCAAGCCGCAGACCGCAAAGTAGCGGCTTATTCGAAAGGGATGCGGCAGCGAATTCGTTTGGCTCAGGCGATTGCCCATGAACCGTCGGTGCTGGTTCTCGATGAGCCCCTGAACGGTCTAGATCCGTTGGTCCGCGCGGAAACAATTGCTCTGTTCCGAAACTATGCCGCTGAAGGACGCCACGTAATTCTGTCTAGCCACGTGCTGCAGGAAGTAGATGTTTTCAGTGATCAAGTGATTCTAATTGCCAACGGCATGATCGTAGCTGAAGGCGAGATCAAGAATGTGCGTGAGGAAATTCATGAGCATCCCAGCCAGTTTCTACTGCACTGCCAAAACCCGTCGCGCGTGGCATCCTTGCTGTTTGAAGAAACGCACATAACGGAAGTGAAACTGGATCCTGAAGGTCGGGGGGTGCTGGTATTAACGCGGCATCGCGATGCGTTCAGCGAAGCAGTGCAGCGGATCGCCCTTTCAGGGGTGGAGATTGACGGCGTTGTGCCCACCGACGAAAACGTGGACGCGCTTTACGAATACCTGATTGGAGGTGGCCGATGAATGAGCTAGCGCAAGTCTGGACTATCGCGAGATTGGAAATCGGGCGCGCGTTCTTCTCGCGCCGAGCGCTGTGGGTTTACCTCTTAGCTTTATTTCCAGCGGTCATTTTTATTGGACACGGCGTGGACGTTACCTACAAGAAGCAGCGATGGAGTGCGCGCGGGGCCACTCCGGCCAACGTGCTTAAAGAAATCGCCAATGGAGCTAGTGACGAGGAAGTCTTGGGGAAGGCCGGTCAGCCGGTATTCGATCGCCAATGGAATCGCAGGCGGCATCGAGGCGAGTCGGAAGAGTTGGAAGACGTTAGCCGCCGCACGATTGCGTACTTTGACGGAAAACGCTTGGTCCAATTTGACTTCGAGGGCGGCAAGCTTACCCGAACCAGCCAAAGGCCGCTTCTTACTTTCGACGAAGACCGGGCCGCGTTCGCCGCCGTGTTTCAATACTTCTATTTGCGCCTTGCCATCTTCTTCGGATGCCTTGGAATTTTCATCAACCTGTTTCGCGGAGAGATGTTGGACAAGTCACTGCACTTCTGGTTTCTCGCGCCAGTGCGTCGTGAAATATTGTTGTTGGGCAAGTACTGCGCCGGCCTGATTGCCTCTGTTGTTATCTTCGGAACCGGAACGATCATTGCATTCACTGCGATGCTGGCGTTCCAGGATAGTGCCGAAATGTGGAGTTACTGGCAAGCGGATGGGGCCTACCATATCACTTGGTACGTGATCGCCGCAGCCCTTGGATGTGTCGGCTATGGCAGCGTCTTCGTCGCTGCGGGGCTTCTTTTGCGGAACCCAATTATCCCGGCGGTGGTGATGCTGTTGTGGGAATCGATCAACGGATTTCTCCCAAATGTTTTGCAAAAACTAAGCGTACTTCACTATTTGCAATCGATCTGTCCGGTCGCTGCGCCGATGGATGCGAACTTCCCGCCGGCGTTGCGGATGCTGTTGTCACCGGCGGCTCCCACTGCCGCATGGCAGTCCATCGGTGGATTGCTTTGCGTCACCGTGGTGGTCTTGCTTGTTGCTTCGCGCGCGGTGCGCAGGTTGGAAATAAATTACGGAACCGATTAACTTAACCGATCAGTTGAGGAATCCATTCGCCCCCAACCTGGCTCAGTTGCTTGTCGCGACCGGCGTGCAAATACCGCAATCGGGCGTCGTCCAAGCCAAGCAGTCGAAGCAGAGTGACATGGAAATCGCGCAGAGGATGAACCACTTCGACAGCGGAGCCGCCCACTTCATCGGTGGCTCCGACAATCGCTCCGCGTTTTGCGCCGCCGCCAGCGAGCCACACAGACATCGCGTTGGCGTTATGATCGCGGCCCCAAGCGGTGCTGCCCCGGCGAATCCCATTATCAGGACTGCGGCCAAATTCGCCCGCCCATACGACAAGCGTCTCGTCCAGTAGGCCGGTCCTCTTCAAATCCTTCAATAGTCCACTGACGGGCTTATCGAGCGCCGCGAGACGGACTCCATGTGCCGTATCAATATAATCGTGCGAGTCCCAACCCATGTTGATTACTTGCACGAAGCGAACTCCGTTTTGGATCAAGCGCCGCGCCAACAGGCAGCGCCGCCCCAGTGCATCGGCGTCTTTGTTCGGACCGCCGATGCCGTACAAGGCTAACATTTCTTTCGATTCCTTGCTGATGTCCACAACGCCCGGCATTTCGGCCTGCATTCGAAACGCGAGTTCGTAACTCTCCATGCGGGCGGCCAGATCGGCATGATCGGGATGTCGCTGTTGATGCGATTGGTTCAAGGTCTTGAGGAAATCAAGCCCTGCGCGTTGGCGGCTGGATGTTACTCCGGGCGGCGGAGTCATATCCAAAATCGGCGAGCCTGCGGGGCGAAGCGGCGTTCCTTGATAGTGGGGAGGAAGAAAACCGTTCGACCAGTTCGCGGACCCTCCCTGCGGATAAGCAACATCAGGCAAGACGACAAACGATGGCAGGTTTTGGTTCACGGTACCCAGTCCGTAGGAAACCCACGCGCCAACAGCAGGGTCGCCACCAAATTGGTTTCCGGTATTGAGGTGATACAGGGCCGTTGGATGATTGACGCTTTCCGCTTTCAGGCCGCGGTAGAAACACATGTCGTCGACGCAATCCGCCAAGTTTGGTAGCGACGAATTCATTTCGATGCCTATTTGGCCGGCCCGGCGAAACTGGAACGGGCTCTTAACGTAGTAGCGTTCGCCGGTATTCATGTTGGCTTCAAATTTGTTAACAGCCTTTTGAAACTTCGTCATGTGAAGCTGGTCTAGCTTCGGCTTGGGATCGAACGTATCAATGTGGCTTGGACCACCTTCCATCAAAAGGAAAATACAATGCTTGGCCTTGGCCGGTAGCTGCTGAGGCCTCGGAGAGAGAACACCAGCGCGGGCATCGTCGGCGGCCAGTATCGCGGAAAAAGCAATGGAGCCGAGACCCATGCCAGCTCCGTAGAGTGCTTCACGGCGTGACGGGGTGGCGGATAGGTTTCGTTCAGATTTAGTAGACATACACAAACTCATTCGAATTCAACAAAGCCAACAAGAAGTCAGCCAACGCGCGCGTTTCCGGCTTCACATCCGATGGATGAAGATTAGCTTCGTAATCGTCGGGGTCTCCTTGCTGCACGAACTCGGCAACCTGACCCGTCAGTTCGCTTGTGATTTTGTGGATCACCGATTTGCGCACGGGCTTCGCCGGTGGCGGCGTCTGCTTGTGCCATTCCGTCATCTTGTCGAGATACGCCCGGCTTGCGGCAAGTTCGGGTGGTTCGGGAGCGCGTCCGTAGGCTTCTACAAAGGCCCGGGCGACAACGGCATCACGATCTAGTTTTCGCCCATCTAACTTTGCCGCCCAGGCCAGGGCCATATCGTGCGTTAATTGACTGTTGAATAGTGCGAACGACTGCGTAGGGACAATCGACGTTTCTCTACGTTCGCACGAAAGGTCCAGCGTGGGGCCATTGAACACATCGACCAAGGGATCAACAAGGCTTCGTTGTTGGAACCCATAAATCGTCCGGCGATTGCGCTGGCGCTTCAGGGCCGATGCATGATACACCGGCGCAAGCGACCCCATGCGATGTTGAGGTTGGCGGGCGACGTCTTCGTTGATTTGCGGAAATGTTCCGGGGCCACCGGCATCCAAGCTGAGTTCGCCCGATACTTGCAAGATACTATCGCGAAGCGTTTCGGCGTCCATGCGCCGCGGGGGAAATATTGCGAGCGCTGCGTTATCGGGATCTTTTTCCTGGACAAACTTTGCGTCGGCATTGACACTGGCCCGCTGGTAAGCTTTCGAAAGCAAAATCGCGCGATGAACCTGCTTGACGCTCCAGCCTTGTTCTACGAAATAGCCGCTAAGCCAATCGAGCAGTTCCGGATGACTTGGCTTCTTTCCCATCTTTCCGAAGTTGCTTGGGTCAGCTGCAATGCCGCGACCGAAATGATATTGCCAGATGCGGTTGACCATCACCCGGGCAGTCAAAGGATTCTTCGCGTCTGCAATCCAGTGGGCCAACTTGCTGCGCCGCCCTTCCACTGTTTCTGGAATTTTCGGTGATGGATATTCTCCGTACTGTTCCAGCAGTCCTAGAACGCCGGGTGAGACCGCATCGGCCGGTGACTGAATATTTCCTCCCGGCAGGATATGAACCACGGGAGCCCTGTAAGCGGCGCGTTTCGGATAACGCAATTGCTGGCCGCCATCCGTTTCCCCATCCATCGGTCCGCTGCTGACGGCGAACGCTTTAGGTTCGAACCGATCCAGCGAATCCTTATAGATCTGCATGTGCTTTTGGTAAAGCTTGAATTTTTCAAACTCAGCGGGTGGAATTCCGGCGCCGTTGTTCATTACGGTTTCGAGCTCCCCCTTGGGAAGGTCTTCCGTCTTGGTGACGCCGTATTTTTCCATCAACTTCTTCGCGCCCATTTGTCGGTACTCACTTACCTTTGTCTTCGCGTAGTCGAAGGTGTTTTTGATTTCAGCCGCGGAACGGGGATCTTCATGGTTTTCTTCCGCGAGGAATGGAAGCTTTGGCCGGGCGAATTCAGTTGACGAAAAAACCGCCTGCATGCGGTAGTAATCGCGCGTGGGTAGCGGATCGAACTTGTGATCATGACAGCGCGCACAGCCCAGCGTAAGGCCAAGAAACACAGAGGCAGTCGAGTGCGTTACATCGTCCAAAAATAATTGCCGGGTGACGGCCTCAACCGACATTCCCGTGTGTTCCCATGGGCCCGCGCGCAGGAAGCCCGTTGCAATCACCGCTTCCGGTTTGCCGGGATATAGCTCGTCACCGGCAATTTGTTCTTTGATGAACTCCGCATACGGCTTGTCGGAATTGAAGCTACGAATCACGTAGTCGCGATAACGCCAAGCATTGGGACGTTCGAAGTCATTGGAGTAACCGCCCGAATCGGCATAGCGAGTGACATCTAACCAATGTCGTGCCCAACGTTCTCCATAGCGAGGGGAACCTAGCAACCTGTCCACCAGTTGGGGCCAAGCATCTCGAGCTTTGTCGTTTACGAAAGCCTCGACCTCTTCGGGTGTCGGGAGCAGACCCGTGAGATCGACTGAAACCCTTCGGATCAGCGCGCGCTTATCGGCGGCAGGCGCTGGTTTGATTCCAAGGGCAGCCAGCTTGGCGTCAATGAAATCATCCACACGCTTGTTTCGATCAAACGGACGGAGCGGTTTAAACGCCCACAGATCGGCGTCATAGTATGTCCATTTAGAAGAGATCTTCGCCGGAGCCCACGGAGCTCCATCATCGACCCACTTTCTAAAGGCCGCGATGACTTCCGGAGGCAACCGTTTCTTTGCCCCTCCTGGTGGCATCTCAATGCCGCCCTTGCCTTCGAGAGCTTGAATCAACAAGCTCTCCGAAGCCTTACCTGGAACAAGGGCCGGGCCGCGACTTCCGCCCTTCAACATACTTTCGCGGCTTCTAAGATCCAAGTTAGAGAACGCCTGCGTTCCGCCGTGACAGCCTTGGCAATCTCGAACCAGAATCGGCTCAACCAGCTTGGAGAATTCTCCGGACGAGTCTGCCCCTTGAAGAAACGAGGCGCATACAAGCAAGGATATTCTTTTCATATAGCAACTACTCCGAGTGGTGTTCACTAATCCCAAATCAGCGGAATACCGAAGACCCAGACCGAACCATCCACGGTCGGCAAATACAGCCGCCCATTGGCCATCGTGAATCCCGTCAGGTTCCCGGCCGCCGCAATCTGGCTCTTCGACGACCATAGTTCTTTTCCTGTGGCTCCATCCAACGCGAAAACTACAGCCTTCGATTTGCCGGCATCGCCGCTTGAAACAGCGAACACGGCGCCGCCGGCGACCATCGGAGCTAAAGGTTTAACCAGATCAGCCGTGGTCCAACCAGTCTCCAACTTGGTTCCCTCAGCATTCAATTTCAGGGCGACGATCTTACCGGGTGTTCCCCAAACGGTCGCCAGCACCCAACGAGGTCCGTCTTGCTCCAACCAAGTAGAAATGCCGCCATACAACGCGCCGCCCAGCGGCTCGCTCATCGCAATCGGCGCACTGTCAATAGCCTTTGAGTCCGCCACGTACAACCGTCCATCCTTACCAGCGCTCACAATCACGTCCCGGTCGCCATGCGCAAACACAACTGGCGTCACGTCGGACTTCAGCCCGCCGGGCGCTTTGAATGTCCCCTTCAACTGCAAGTCTCGAGGAGTCAGGGCAAGCATTGTATCCCCTTCCCCACCCTGCGCATAAATAGTCCCATCGTTCCCAATTGCCACGCCGCCTTGCGCGTCAAAGTGGCCACCCTTCGATTCGTAAGACTTCACGACGGGCGCGTCACCTTCGCCGATATCGATGGCCCACACTGAATTCGGAGCGCCACCGCAATCACCGCTGGTTGTTACGTAGATCACCATGTCATTGATGTTCAACGCGCCAACTTTTGCATTGGCCGGCAACACGGAGACAGGCGGAACCATATCGGAGCCATCGGCTACGTTCGAACGGCGCAAGCGGCCGTCACTGGCGATGGAATAGACAGCGCGAGGTCCGAACAATGGATTGGGCGCGGGACGGGGCGCAGGGGCGCCGGGCGCCGCAGGCCGAGGTGGCGGACGACGAAATGTTACGGAAATAAGTGTTGGAGCCGCAGTCATCCCGCCCGGGCACTTCGCATTGGGCGCTGGCTTTGGCTTGCCGGCGAAGTCGAACTTCTTGTCCCAGTAAGGGCGGTTCAAATCAGCATCCGTTACGTACATGCCATCGTTCGCATCGCCGAAAAAGGCTAGTTCCTTAAATCCGCGATAGCCAACCAAAGTGCCCAGTATCATAGGTGGCATCAATTTATGCGCACCACTGCCAGAGGGCTTTATCTTCCATAGGAACTGGAATTCCTTGGGGATCGTATCTTTTGAAAAACGCGCCGAGGATTTCTCCCAACCAGTGCGTTGATTGTCGTTGGCGTATGAGGACCAATCCAAAGAACGGCCAATCTGTGCGGACGCCACAACCGCCGCAAGCAAGGAACCGAATGCTAGTACAAAGAGTTTTTTCATATGCTCTACCTATTCCTATCAGTTCCCTTACTTCGAGCCGGGTAGGCCGAAGACGTACAGAGTGCTGTCGTAACCGCCAAGATAAACGCGGCCATTATTCACCGATAAACCGCCAAAGTGAACGAATGATTTGATGGCATCACCGCTGTTCCACAGTTCCTTGCCGGTATCGCCGTCAAGAGCGTAGATCGTGGCGTGTTTGGAATTCTTGATGCGCGTGGCCGACGTGTTAGCACTCAGTCCAATTTCAGGAGTGGCCTGCACGTTTGATTCGCCGCTGCCGTAAGCATACACAACGCCATTAGCGATCACAGGCGGTTCAGCTTGGTCCATATCTCGTGACATCCAGACCGGACTCAATACAACCTTGCCATCCTTTTCCTCCATCTTATGCGCAGCCACGGCGCCCCGCTTCACGGGACCATAGCTGAGTGGTGCTTTGAACTGTGGATGCGAGGGCCCCCAGAATCCAGTCAGGATATAACGAGTACCAGCAGGATTTTCCCAGGTGGCCATGGAACCCCACACCCCAGCTTCGGCAAAGTTGACTTCTTCGTTGCACATCAAAGGAGTGCGATATAAAGGCGTACGATGATCCTCGCCGCCCAACGATTTCGAGTCCATCAACCAAACCCGGCATTCTTTGCAGGATGAGACGACATACTCCTTGCTCTTCCACATAAAGACCGCCGGCGTAACTTGGGCATCCAAATCGCGCTTCCAAAGAAACTCAATGTTCCGCGGAGCGTAGTGGTCCTTATACTTTAGGTCCGGCGTAACGGCGATGATCAAGTTACCATAGCGCTCCTCCGCCGGAACGTAGTTCGCATCGCCGGTGGGTGCATAAACCGTTCCATCAAATCCGACGGCCGCGCCGGAACGTCCCCACAATCCTCCACCTTTGGGATTGTACGTAGTCACCTTCTTCGTCGCCAAATCGAAACTATAGACCAAATTGGGATTGCCGCCGCAGCCTTGTGCCGTTGTCGAGTAAAGAATGTTATTCACGAGGTTCAGAGAATAGGGCTTGCCGTTGGCGGGCATGAACTTCGCCGGGGGCTCCACATCTTCTCCGTCGGCGACGTTCAAGAAGTGCATCATGCCATCGCCCGATACCGAATAAACTGTGCGCGCGCCATTCGCCTTAGGAAGACCTATGGTGGGCGTCGACACCAAGCCGCCAGGACACAGCGGTCCACCAAGCCGCGGCTCTTTGTCGGAGGTGTAGGGATAATGCTTCTTCCATAGTTGCTTGCCTGTTGCAACGTCGATGCCGTACACATTATCGCCGGAACCAGCCACCACGGCGATTTCCTTTTTGCCATCGCGCGTTGGAATATATTCAACGATTACCGGCGGCAACAGCGAGTGCATTTCCCGCGGTACGTTATCGAGCTTCAGCGACCACAGAAGTTTCATCCCCTTCACGTTGGACTTATTCAGAATGGTTTCATTCTTCTGCCAACCGGTGCGTTGCTGGTCTCCCCCATCGGTGGGCCATTCAGCCGCGCTTACGAATTCGAGCCCGGCGCAAAACGCGATCAGGGCAATTTTCTTCGCCATAAAAACAGTCTTCTCCTATGACAGGGCGCCTTTGACGCTTCGCCTGTCGCACCCTGTATTACATTACATTTGTGGGGAGCAATTCAAGCGCTTTTGATTGTGTTTCCGTTTGCAGGCTCAAGGCCACAAGTGCTTCCCGGCATGATACGGCGCCGATTGCGAGCCACCCACGAATAGACTATTTCGCCTACGGGCTTGAATACCGGTAAAAATAAGCAGAGTGTGAGGGCTACGACAACGCGCCGCCAGGTTTGCCAGTTGTCCGGAGGCGCGGCGATAAGTGCCGTGAGCACCAGCCAAAACCACGGCGAACACATCAGAATTCTGCGAAATGCAGCAAAGCCTGACAAGATTTCTGCGTTGTCTACTACAATGTGCATCTTCTCTTCCAGCGCTTGCATAGTAATTCCATGCGGATCGCCGATAGCCGATTGGTAGGTTCGCCACTGAAACATTTCATCGAAATCTAGGGATTCGAAGATTGTCCTAATGCGATTACAGAGCCCGCAATCGCCATCGTAAATCACAAGAATCTGCTTAGGCCAGACGACGAAGGCCAGCGTTGCCGCCTGCATTGCGTAGAAAAACATAGTGAAGGTTGTGCCAGTGAACTCAAGCAGCCCGGCTTGAAATAACACATTGGCCCACAAGGCATAAGGCAACGCACCGCCGAATAGCAGACCTGCGGATGCACCTAGTTCAGCCGCCATCGTGAACCAGCACATCAATTTGCCCGCAACCAACGGAGGTAAAATATCGGAGAACGCGATGTATACCGGATTTTTCACTTTCATGCGAGCCCAATGCTCGAAGAATAGTCCGGTTTGCCAATCGCCATCCATCACTTTGTTTAGTCCCGCGCCGAAGTAAACAAGGCTCAACTGCCAACGCAGCAAATGGAGAGGACGGTCATAATCGCTCAGGCCGGCAAATAGTAACATCAGCCCGGCAAATGTCTTGTTGTTGCCATAGTAAGCTTTTGACGCAACCACGGAAATCAGGATCGATGCCCCTAACGCAAGCGAGGTCCAGCGCACCGCCCGGTTCAGCAGCAGCGCGACGGCGGCGCAAATAAAAATGACCTTGACGGAGAACTGAAATGCCGCGCCTGGGACCGCATCGAACATCGTAAGGAAAGGGAGAAACGGATCGGGCAGCAGACGGGCGTGATTGGTCAACAGCAACGCCAGCGCAATGATCTTTACAAGCAACAGCAGGTTGGGAGGCATTTCCGTCCCACCAGCCCGCAACGGATTCAAGGAGCTTATGGCCGCGCGTAATGCCATACCTGTTCCGCCTTGCCGTTGATGCGATACTTCATGGTAACTTCAGTTCTGTCCGTCGGATGATAACGCTGCTCTGCTTGTTCGATGATGTCAATCACGTGTTGGACGGAACGATTATCGGTGCCTTTTTCGGGTCGGCGATACCGTTGACGAATCTGCGCCGCATTCAGCTTTTCCCCATTGACCGACGCCTCAATCCGGTAGTCGGTTTGCATGTCAAACGGCGCCCAACAAAAGTAGCGTGACGGGACAAAACGGGCGTAGACAATTGCGCCGATTTGAAACAGTAGCAGCGCAACACCGATGATCCATCTTAAGATCCGCACTAAGTTCATTGTAATCTACGTCAACTCGGTAATCGGTTGGGGGTTCATCCAACTGACGGTATAACCAACAACGAACATCACAACATGCCCGCAGGCGCCAATCATCAGTTCATCCCAGGGAAAGTTCCACGCGTTGCCCAAATTGACGATAGGATTCGCGCCCTTCGTCAGCACAGCCCACGTCGTGAATAGTGTGCACGCCACCATTCCCGCATAGACACCATGCCTATTTGTCCGCTTGCTCAAATAAGCTAATAGGAACAACCCTGCCAACCCACCGGCCACCATCGCCGAAACCGCGAACCACATGGTCAAGGCGCTCCCTTTCATGTGCGACAAAACCAGCCCCAAAATTGTGCTCAACGCACCCAGCACCGCAACAAGTATTCTGGCCAGACGCAGGCATTTCGTGTCTGTCGGGTCCTTCGCAACTGGCCGGTAAAAATCCTGCACACCCACCGACGCCAAGCTGTTCAGGTCGCTCGCTAACATCGTCATCGCCGCGCCAATCAGGGATGCCATGAACAACCCTGCCAAGCCCGGAGGTAATTGAGTGCTCACAAAATAGGGAAACACTTGATCGGCCTTGGTGATCGTCGCTGGCAGCGTGATGCCGGTCAAATTGTAGAACGCCCAAGTCGAGGTGCCGATCAACATGAAGAGCGCCCAAATCGGAACCGTAAGGCAAGCTCCAAGCGCTACACCCTTCATGGCCGCCTTATCCGATTTCGCGATCAAATACCGTTGCACCACCGTCTGATCGGCAACATATCGCTGAAAATACCACGACAATCCGTACACGATCAAAACGGGAATGGTCGGCTTTGAGAAGTCCCAGGTCATGGAACCAAGGCTGAATTTGTGATTTTCAGAGGCGAGCTTGAACACCGCCGAAGGCCCGCCTGGCGGGGCGAACAACAAATACGCCAGACTAATAAACGCTCCCACCCAACATAGGAAGGCCTGAATCACATCGCTCCAAATAACCGCCTGCATGCCGCCCTTCAAGGAGTAAAAGATCATGACAACGCCCGTCACTAAAATTACGGCGTCAATATTCCATCCCGAGATGCTGCTGATGGTCAGCCCCATCAGGTAAAACACGAAACCCATCTTTGAAAAATGCGTCAAGCCAAAACAGATCGACGCATAGATACGAGTGGGCCGGCCAAAACGGCGCTCGAAATACTCGTAGGCGCTCATTCCAACTTGCTCGCGATAAAACGGAATGATCACCTTGCCCACCAGCAGCAAAGTAATCACCACCATAAATCCCGGTACAAGTAGGGACCAATCCTTGGCGTAAGCCGAACCTGGGTAAGCGACGAACGTCACGCTTGAGATCAAGGTCGCCAACATCGAAAGACCCATCGCCCACGAAGGAACTTTTTTCGGTATGAAGAAAGTTTCGGTGGAATCCTGCTTGCGAGAAAAGGACAAGCCAACCGATACCATACCGGCCATGTATATGACGATGATCAAAAGATCGAGCCAGCGAGGATTCATCCTGACGATCATATTACAGAACCGGAAAGTTCCGTTAATGCGAGGATTTTAATGTTTTTTGTCAGCCGCAACTGTCAACAAAGTTAAGACAGTGAAGAGTAGGTAAAAACGAGCCACAGCTTGCAACGAGCGTGGAGAGCGCAGCCCGTCTACATTACTGACGCTTGACCAGCGTTTCACTAACAATCCTAAAGAGGGAGATAAATGAATAACCATAAGTATTTAACCCTGATTGTCATCGCGGGCATAACCGCCCTCTCAACTAATGCGCAACCCGTCACAACCACAACGGCGGCTTCCACTAGGACTACGGCGCTTCCGCCGTTCGGCCTTGGTACAACCGAAACGGCCCGTATTAATCTGACCAACATTGCTGTCGCCTCGCAAGCGGGCACGGCAGCATCGTGCGAGGGCAGTGTGGCATTCCTTAACGCAGTCGGAGCAACTATCGGAACGGTCACCACGTTCAAGATTGCGACACTTGGCACTACATCCGTGAGTCTTCCCTTCACAAGCGCAGGATTGACTGGACCTCGGGGCGTTGTGCGCGCCGCGATTACGGTGAACCGGCCAGCTACCAGCAGCACCTCACCTGCTCCTCCGTGTTCTCTACTGTCCTCACTTGAGACATTTGAAACAGTAAGCGGCGCCACTCATTTGTACGTGACCGACCAGATAGCCACCGGCGGATTTGGAGGAGGCCGCTAAGCCTTAGCTCTCCAAAGCAAGAACCCCATGACAACGAGGAATGCAATCAGCGCGTTGTATTCCTCGTTGCGCGAATAAAGCGACCAGCGAAATTTATCTGGCGTATCGATCCCAGGAAATTTCGGCCACAACAAAGGTACTTGTTCAGCGTAAGCCGGATAGTCTTTGAACAAGTTCCGAAGGTGCTGATCTTCCAATTCCATTCGTGGCCAATAGACTCCCACGAATACCGCGCCAAATAGGAACGCCAATCCCCATTGCCTGGATGCCAACGTAAGCCCGGCCGCCACAAGCAAAGTTCCACCGTAAAGCGGATTTCGTAAAAAGCGATAGGGCCCGCTAGAAACCACTTTTTCGTTTTTCTCTAAATGCCCCGCCGCCCAACCACGCAGCCACAATCCGCCGATCGCAACCGGGACACCCCAGATAACGGAACGCAAATTCGGATCGGCGGTTAAGATCAGCCTTACAGTCTAGGACCACTAAGTCTCTCGCAACCTCGAATTCGGAGGAAAAAAGGTTGTTGCAAGGAAAAAAATTAGTTGGGTATCCGGTTGACTCAGGTTATCCCTGCATATTGTGGTGGTCTACTTCGCGGCTGTCTCGGATTTCGGATGAACAATCAGATCATAAGTTACCGGCTCCACGGCCACTGCTTGTTGAGCCAAGCGGAAGAAAAG
>JANXXI010000195.1 GCA_025350695.1 Acidobacteriota bacterium | reverse complement strand
GCGCCATAGTTTCGCCACGCACTTACTGGAAAACGGCTGCAATATCCGCGTGATTCAAGCCCTGCTCGGACACAAGCGCATTGACACAACGGCGCACTACACGCGTGTTTCCAGCGTGATTATGCGCAACACCACCGGTCCCTAAAACAGCAGCTTCAATCCGAACTGAACGCGCCTGGGCGAACCCGCCGAAGCAATGCGGCCAAACCCAGGAAGACCCAAATAGGCCTGTGGCAAATCAAAATTCGCTCGATCCAGCAGATTGAAGATCTCCGCACGGACCTGCAGTGTAAGCCGTTCCTTAATCGCCGTGTTCTTGATCACCGAAACGTTGACCGTCGCCGAGCCAGGGCCTTCAATAATATTGCGTCCCGCGCTTCCAAAGGAGCCAAAGGGAGGCTTAGTAAAGGCTGCGGTGTTGAACCATTTCTCTGGAGTCCGGCTGCTCAACTTTGCGGCCGCGACCACGTTGGGGCGGTTCACAACGCCAAACCCGATGCTGGGAATTCCGGTATTGCTGTTATCCGTGCCGGGGGGAAGTGTGACGGTAAATGGCGTTCCGCTTTGCATGGCCCAAACTCCATTGGTTTGCCAGCCGCGCAGTGCGGCGTTCTTTGATTTGAAGGGCAGATCGTAGGAGTAACTCAGCGTGAAACGCTGCCTTACATCGAAATTGGATAACGCGCGTTCGGCACGGGCATTGTTACTGTCTTGAGGAAAGTTAGGATCCCCGGTGCTTGAAAAGAACCCTGAACCATCGTCGATGGACTTCGACCAAGTATAACTAGCGAGCGCCGAAAGCCCCTGATGGAATCGCCGCGTGAACTTAGCTTGCAGCGCATTGTAATTTGAGTTGCCGCGCGATTCATAAGCGTCGATATCGGAAAACTGCGGCAACGGCCGCAAGTTGGGTTGCTTCACACTGGGGCGCGGCTGATTGATGTCGCGGTTGGCAATCAGCTTCGAGCCTTTGACGCCAATATAGGAAAGCTCCGCCACACTTGATTTCCCCACTTGCTGCTGAACGCTCAAGTTCCCTTGCTGCGTATAAGGCGTCCGCAAGTCTCTTTGAAAAGTGAATGCGGAATTAGGAATGAAAATCGGGTAGTTTGCGGGGAAGATGTTTTCGAGGAACAATGGGACCTGAGCCGTCTGAATGAACAGCTGCGAATTAAAGTAAGGCGGGCTAAAAAACAACCCCTGGCCTGGCGCCGAAGGGGACTGATCGTAGTACATGCCGTAGCCCAGCCTGATTGTTGTAAGCCGCGCCTGGCCGGGTGTCCAAGCCAATCCGAAGCGAGGCGCGAAGTTGTTCTTGTCGCCAAAATAGCCGGCCGCCGGTATGCCGTTTTGCCCGACTGGCACGATGGAGCGCGCAGCCGGATCGAAGATCGATGCCCGGTTTTGTGGATCCGAAGGCGGCGAGTTGAATTCGTATCGCACACCGAATGTAAGTGTCAGGTTGGAGCGAAGGCGAAACGTATCTTGACCGTAAAACGAACCAGTGCTGCTGCGTAGATGCTGCGGATTATCAAGCCGCGCCACTGTCGAATAGCTTGGGACGCTTTGCAGCATTTCCGCCAAAGCATTGCCCGTGAATCCAGTGAATTGGATCAGGCCGCGTGAAAGGACGTCGGCAAAAGAGTTCTGCCGTTGGTGACGGAACTCGCCGCCCACCTTAACCAAGTGGCGCCCACGCACGAAGCTCAAATTGTCTACAGCCTGATAGGTAGTTGCAGACTGCCGCTGCGGATTGTTCAGCTCATCGCCGAGCGTTGAAAAGCCCGCGACTCCGACCTGTGTCAATCCAGTGTCCCGTGCATTCTTTGAAATCACCGGAAGCCCAACGGACTGATTGAGGTTGTTGGTCTGATTCTGCTGATTCACCGCAAGGCTTACGCGATTGAAACCAAGGCGCATTTCATTTACCAGCGCCGGAGTGAAGACATGCGTTTCTCCCAGCATGGCGTTTTGCGCCCGTCGTGGAATGTTGTTACCGAAACCCGGCACGGCTGACGCGGAACTTCCGGCTCCAAAAGGCTCGTAGAAATCACGATCCCCAAAGCTGTAGTGAAAGGCAAGCTCGGAGGATGCACTAAATTTGTGGTCTAAGCGAGTGTCAAATTGATCGTCGCGGTCAACCTGATTGGGCGATGATACGTAGTTCTGCCCAGCCACGGAGCGGTTTGGCAAAGGATACAAAGCGGCGACGGCTAACCCAATGCGGCTCATACGGTTTTGCGGAATGATGAAATTCGGAAACGGAGCCTGAGTGAATAAATCGATCGGAATCAGGTTCAAGCCGCTTTGGGAAAAATTGCCGACGCGCTCCAATGCCGTAGGAACGTTTGTGGTGCGGGTGATGCCTTCACGGATTCTCTGGCCTTCATAGTCCGCAAAGAAAAACGTGCGGTTCCTGGTGATGGGGCCACCTAACGATCCGCCAAACTGGTTGCGGATGTTGCCCGGCGCGGCATCCTTCGGAGCGAAATAATTCGTGCCATCCAAAACTCGGTTGCGCAAAAATTCATACGCAGTTCCATGAATCTGATTTGCGCCGGACTTCAATAATACGTTGACCTGTCCACCCGAATTGCGGCCAAAAGCGGCATCGTAGGAATTGGTCAACACCTCGAATTCGCGCACGCCATCAACGGGAGGAGTCACGGCAAAGCCATTCAACTTGGGATCGTTGTTAAAAACGCCATCCAATAGAAAGTTGTTTGAGTCTTCGCGAGCGCCGTTTACATTAAAAATGAAATCGCCGCGGGCTGAGCCGGCCGAACCGGCTGCGGCTGGAACCACGCCTGGAACGAGCAGCGCGAGTTCATACACGTTGCGGCCGTCCAGCGGAAGATTCACAATTTCACGATTCGCCGTGACTGTGCTGATCGCCGCTGTTTCCGTGCTCAGCAAAGCATACTCGCCAGTGACTTCTATCCTTTCGTTTCTCTGTCCGGAGACCAGCGCGAGCTCAAGATTGGCCTGCTGATTTACGAGTAACGTAATCACCCGCTGCGTGGTGCGATACCCGGAGGCATCCACTTCCACGCGATACCGGCCGGCAGGAAGCAGCGCTACTAGAAATGCACCTTCGGCATCAGTCTTTGCCGTCCGGCCTTGATTGGTATCCTCTTCCGATACGGTCACGGAAGCACCGGCAATTTGCTGGTTTGTTGCATTGGTTACCCGGCCGCCGATGGAACCGAGAACGGTCTGCCCGAAACATGGCGTAATGAGGGAGACAAAAAGAATAGAGATATAGGTGTTAGTCAAAACAACTCCTGCTGCAATGGGGAGCACTTGGAGAGAGCCAGCGAACGGATGCGGACTCAAATAAAATGCATAACCACAATGTTAGCAGACGTTGTTAAATTTACGACGTTACTTCACCTCAAAAATAACCTCCACCTCCACCGCCGCGCCGGTCGGCAACTGAGCGAAACCTAAGGCGCTGCGGGCGTGATAGCCATCGCCATCCTTGCCGAAAATTTCATGCAGCAGGTCAGACGCGCCATTGATCACCAGGTGCTGTTCAATGAAATCCTGGGTCGAGTTCACGCAGCCCAACACTTTGATGACGCGTAATCCATCCAGAGTTCCGTGGGCGTTCCATGCTGATTGCAGCACTTTCATCGCACATTCCCGCGCGGCCTTGTAGCCTTCGGCGGTCGCGAGGTCCGCCCCAAGCTTCGCCTTCACGGTGCTGACGTGGCCGGACGAAAGCAACTGATTGCCGCTACGGATACAAAGGTTCAAATAGCCAGGGGTAGCTTTTTCGAAAGTGATGCCGAGGCTTTCGGCTTTTTGTTGAGGACTCATAAGCCCTCCATTCTACCGATTGCTGAACATGCTTGAAACCATGGTGAAGACAAACATCAAAAAGAGGATGGGCAGAGCAACGCCCAGAGCCTTTCCCTTGGTCACCTTAAACATGGCGGCAATGGCTAACACCAGCACTACGTAATACCAAAGATGAAATAGGTCCAGGCATTTTAGAAAGCCAATCAGCACGCCGCTGGTTCCTTCGGGCAAGAACATATCGGGCCCGAAACTGGGCTGCAGTTCTTTCAGCGATTGCAGTTCGCCCTTCATCTTGATGACTACCGCGGCGGCGACTTGCGAAAGGCTCAGCACTAACCCGGTGTGGCAGACAAGAGTGAATAGCTGCATGAACTTCGCTTTCACGTCTAGCACTGAACAGGCGGCGAACAACAAAAGCGCCGTTATGCCGAACATACAGCCCATCATCAGCGGTTGCGTGACGAAGGCCAGATTCTGCATTTTAGTGCTGTAATCCACCATCTTCTCCAGCGCTTCTGGAGGCACGTTAGCCGGTGGATTTGTTCGCATCAATTGCATCATGGCTGGGCCCACCACGAAACCAACTCCGATGCCTGTGGCGCTGGCGAGCAAGAACGGCCAAACCCAGGCGAAGCGCCCTTCCATATTGCGGACGGATTCCGCCGGGTCAATAAAGATATTCAAAATGGCAAGTATCGGTTTCATAGCCCTCGGAGCAGTTTCTCATGATTCAGTTTTCTTTACAATGGTGTGTCTCTTTTGGCAGTCTTGTATAGTGCGCCTCATCTTTTTACTCGCCTTCGCGACGGCAGCAGCCGCCGCCGCTCCATGCACCAAACCCGATGCATCCTGCACCGAACGTGTTCCTCTTGGAACTACGGGAAAATACGGGCTGGCTTATAGAAGCCACCCATTGCGTCTGCCGGATTCAAGAATTGAACGGATGCTGATAGTGATTCACGGAGCGGGCCGCAATGCGGATGACTACTTCGCCTCGGGCGAGGCCGGGGCTTTTTTGGCGCAGGCGCTTGAGACAACGCTAGTGGTGTCCCCGCGCTTCGGCTCCAATACAGGAACCTGCAAGGACGCATTGGCGGACGGCGAAATCTCCTGGGGCTGTGGCGGAACGACGGATTGGAGAGGTGGCGGGAAAGCGGGCGGCGTGGATTCTTTTGTGTTCGTCGAAGAGTTGATGCGCTTGGCGAGCGACAAGACGCGTTTCCCCTCGATAAAAGAGATTGTCGTTTCCGGCCATTCCGCCGGAGGCCAGTTTGTCCACCGCTTCGCCGCGGCGTCCCGTGTGCAAAGCCAGTTAAGCGCGCCTGTCAAGTATGTCGTTTCCAACCCATCCACTTACTTGTATCTGGATACAACAAGACTTGGCGCTAGTGCGACTTGTTCTCAAGAAGGGAAATGCACCGGCGCTTTTGCAAACTACAGCGAAGGCCGCAACTGCACTACCTTCAACCAGTGGCGCAATGGATTGGAGAAACGCTGGGGCTATGCGGAAACAATTCCTGAAGAGGAAATGAAGCAGAACCTGATGACGCGAAATGTAACTTATTTATTGGGCGAGTTAGACACTCAACCGATTTACGGGTTCGACGGCACTTGCCCGGCCATGGCGCAAGGCGCAACCCGCTTGGCGCGCGGGGTGACTTACTGGAACTATATAACCTCAAAGTTCAACGCGGCGCATAAACTGGTGGTGGTTCCAGCTTGTGGCCACAATGGCCGGTGCATCTACACGGCCGATGCCGCCCGGCCGGTGCTCTTCGGAAAATAACATCACACAACCGTCACACCACCCCATTTTCGGATCCGATCATCCGAGGTCACCAGCGGAAGGCCAAGGCAAATGGCAGTAGCTGCAATGATCTGATCGGCCGGATCCTTGTGAAAGCCTTGCAGCTGCACACTCTCAGCGAGTACTCGGCTTGAGAGCGGCTCCACCTGAATCATAGGATGCGCTTCGATCTCCCTCAACCAGATATCCAGGGGTTGGCTTGCGGTGATCCGGCCAGCCGAAGCCAGTTTCGCCAACTCCCAAAGTGTTACCGCTGAAATCACGAAAGGTCCACCGTTATCTTCGAGTTTCTCCAAGTAACGAAGTTGAGAACGAGACAACCTCGTGTCCGATTCAAGCCACCAAGCCAGGATGTGGGTGTCGAGAACAGCGCTGTTCAAAAATTGCTCTCCCAATCACTCGCTGTGTTGAATTGCCTGATATCACCGTCGACCGTTACTTTATCCTTCCATAAGCCTTTTAGCCGTGGTTTGGTCGAAGGAGCAGGAACGAGCATGGCCACTTGTTTCCCTCGCTTCGTAATGATCACCGAACCGCCAGTTGAATGCACTTCGTCCAGAATTCGGAGGCACTTGCTCTTGAATTCCGCTGCTGGGGTTTCAATCGTTTTCACCATACTCGCACAATAGCATAGTCATGGTGACTAGTCGATATGGTCACTTTGCGAAGTTGTGGTTATTATAGGAGTATGAGCGACTCCTCCTACAACGAACCCAGCCTGACTCTTAGCCGTATTTACACGCGTGGGGGCGACGAGGGAAAGACTTCGTTGGTTGGGGGCCAGCGCGTGGATAAAGACGCCGCTCGCATTGAATGTTACGGTACGGTGGATGAGTTGAACTCCTTTCTAGGCGTTCTGCGGTTGACCGTGGAAGCACACCCCGAACTCGCCGAGCTAGCGGCCATCTTGCTTCGCGTGCAACATGAATTATTTAATCTGGGGTCGATCCTGGCGACGCTTCCCGAAGACGTGCATCCACGCCAGCCACGCGTTACCGAAAAGGAAGTTGCGCAACTTGAAAAGGAGATCGACCGAATGAATGGCCCGCTCGGAAGTCTGCGCAGTTTCGTGCTGCCCGGCGGTTCGCGCGCCGCTGCTGAGTTGCACGTTTGCCGCACGGTGTGCCGGCGGGCGGAGCGGTTAGTAGTGACGCTACAAAGGGTCGACTCTGTTCCGGCCGAGGCGGTGGCGTACCTTAATCGGCTGAGTGATGCGTTGTTTGTTTGGAGCCGCTGGGCGAATCATGCGTTGGGAGTTGACGAAACGCTGTGGGCTCCGAATAATGCTTCGTCGGGAAGTTGATGTCTTTTGGCGGACTTTTCCGTTTTCACTCGCTCTCTACTTTGAACATGTGACCGCAGCCGGTCAAGCTCAAAAAAATTCTTGACTTGAGACGCTAGTGGTGACATTGTGTTAACGGTCTCTAACTTTTGGAGACATCGAAATAGAGGAGAAGATTCAATGGCAACGAAAAAGAAAACCGCGGCGAAAAAGCCTGCACCCAAAAAGGCCCCTTCGACACTTGGAACCAATATCGACGCGGTCATCGCGTTGTTGAGAGAAGCCAAAACTTTGGCTGGCAAATCTAAGCCAGACAGGAAAGCAATACGGGCCAAGTTGAATGAGGCTTCCGCCGAGTTAACAAAGGTCAAAAACAGTGCGAAGGGCGATGGAGGACATGAGGGCGCCGACATCGTCCCTTAGGTTCTTCTAACGACAGAATGAAAGAGAAGGAAGCCTTGGCTTATTTGGGTTTTTGTAAACCCAGGTAAATTGCTTGTGCGCGTGGATCCGCCCAAAGTTGTTGCAAGTTGGGGTCGTATTTAATGTCGTTGAAAGCAGTTGGATCAGTAAGTTTACCCAAGACTTGAATCGCATCTTTCCTCTTACTCAATAGTTCGTAGACGAGGGCAAAGTTCACAGAAAACTTTGTCCTCACCTCATTCGGTATCGCATTCAGATAGTGCAGGGCTTTTTCAGGTTCTTTCAAATAGGCGTGATACTCAGCCAGATCTGCATAAATGACGTAGTCCTTGGGCGTCATTTTGAGTGTTTTTTCAGCCATTTCAATCGCTCGTCGTAAGGACGGTTCAGCTTTCGCCTTGTTCGCCGGTTCCCACTGGCAAACGAGTCCTAGATTTCCCCAATAGAAGTACAACGTTGAATTGATATCGATGGCGGCTTCAATAGAGCTTCTCGCTTCTTGAAAGCGGTGCTCGTAATAATAGGAAAGCCCCATGGAGTTCAAGATGCTGTCACTTTTTGTAATTTCAAAGGCCTTCGCATATTGCGCGCGCGCCTCGACGTAGCGACCCTGTCTCCTATATAAAATAGCGAGGTTTCTCATCACAACGTGGCTATCGGGAACAAGACTGAGGACTCGTTTGTAGCCCGCTTCAGCTTCATCGTACCTTCGTAAGTCTCTTTGCAATTGAGCTAGTTGTAATTGTGCAAGCCAGTCTAACGGGTGCCGGCCTATCGCCTCTTTATATAGTTTTTCGGCTTCCGCAAACCGGCCGCGATTGGTTAGCACGTCTGCTAACGTGCGATAGGCTTCCGCATTCCCCGGAGACAACTGCAAGGCTTGCTGGAGTTCCTGGATTGACTCTTCTTCACGGCCAACACTCTTAAGTATTTCCCCAAAACTTATGTGCGTAGCGGCGACATTGGGGCCTAGTCGAACACCGGTTCGCGCCGATTCTATGCCCCGATCCATCCAATGCTTTTCCTTGGTGACTTCCGCTTTCCACCGATAGGCGCGGGCCAGGCTGGCATAGGCATTAGCGAAATTCGGGTCTGTGACGGTAGCTTTTTTGAGGTTCTCCACGGCTAAGTCAATATTGCCGGGCGTGTCAAAGCGCGCCAGATACCCAATGCCCTTTAGATAAGCCGCGTACGCCTCGGAGTTCGCCGTCTCCCCTTCCGCTACGTCGCCCCGAGCCTCCTTCGCCGCCTGATAGGAAAGCAGCTTCAAGACGCCATCCATCGCCCCCTTCCGCACCAGGATCAGATTCTTCGCATCAAAATCAAACGTCTGCGCGCCCAGTTGCCGCCTCGTCACGGCGTCGGTCAAAATCAACGTGAATTGAATCGTCCCCGACACCAACAGGGCGCTGCCGGTGATCACCAGATTCGCGCCGTAAATCTTGTTTGCTTCTTCGGCGCTAGTTATCTTACGTGCGCGGACTTCGCTCGATGGGATTACCAGTATCTTGCCCTGCGACTGATCCAGTTGGCTGAGGCTGGCCGTGATTGCCTCAACCAAACCATCTGCGATGGCCCGGATCTCGGGAAAGTCCCCAATCACGTTGAACGGCAAAACAGCGATGTGCTTTTCCGAAGGGAGCGTAGGACCTTTCTCAGTGAACATCCCCTGCTTCCACAGCACGCCCAGCCCACCGCTTGCCGCCAACACAACGGCCGCAATCAGCGCCAACCGTTTACGCTTGCCCGCTTGCGGTCCACTTTGCGGCGCGGCGAATGTGGTGCGAGCTTCGCTTGCCTTCCCGGCGGTTGAGAGACCTTCCCGATCCTTCCGCAACGCGGCTTCCATTTCGGCGGCGCTTTGCCAGCGCGCTGCCGGATCCTTTTCGAGAGCCTTGCCCAGCAGGTCGCGCAAGTTGTGGCTCACCTCGGGGCGCAAAGCGTTGATCGGGGTTAGCGGATCGTAGATGATGGCGTGCACGGTCGCCCAATCGGTATCGCGGCGGAAGGGCGTGCGGCCAGTGAGCATCTCAAACAGCACGGCCCCTAAAGACCAGATATCGGACCGGTGGTCCACCCCGTGCCCCTGCGCTTGTTCGGGCGACATGTAGGAAGGCGTGCCGGCAATGCCGCCCTGCGTTGTGAGCCGGGTGCCGCCATGACGCAGCGCTAGACCGAAATCCAGAATGTAGGCGTGGCCCTGATCCGTCACGATGATGTTGGCGCTCTTAATGTCCCGGTGAATGATGCCGTGCTTGTGGGCCTCAGCCAGACCCGCGCTGACCTGGATGGCGATCTCCTCAGCTTTGCGAATGTCCATCGGTTGGCCATTGATCAGGCTGGAAAGCGGTTGCCCTTCAATGTAAGCCATGGCGAAAAACAGCTGGCCGTCTTCTTCTCCAATGTCGTAAATGGGGCAAATGTTCGGATGTTGAATCAGCGATGCGGAACGCGCTTCCTGCACGAACCGTTTGCGGTGAACTTCGTCCAGACTACCTGGCGGAAGGAATTTCAGAGCTACAGTGCGGCCCAAACGCTGGTCCCGCGCCTTGTACACCACCCCCATGCCGCCTTGTCCAAGTTTGTCTTCGACCACGTAATGGGAAATAGTTTTACCGGTCATTGCTGTTTCTTGGCTCTGGGTAAATGGAAGCGGCTACTGGCAACCAGTTCTAACTTTGAATCCGTATTCTTTTGCCCATTGCGGAGCACTCTACAGCGCGCAAAACCTTGCAGCTCCACTTCGTGGGTCTTTTTGGAAATTGCTTCGGAAGGAGCGGTAAAGGAGCGATTAATCATCCCTAGATCGTCTCGCAATTGTTTTGCCGTGGGCTTAATCGCCTTAAGCTGAGCAACAAATTGCGGGACGCCATCCACCAAGAATACCAGCCGTTCCACGTTTGTGCTAGCTTTCACGGTGACACGCAGGCCTTTGGCTTTTCGTTCGCAATTTTCAATCTGCAGGCGGTGACTAGGCAGCTTATCCAGGGTCTTCATGGCGAACGCCAGCAAATCCTTCGATCCAAGAACGCGGTCAACGTAGGTCAACTTATGCCGCAGATCGCACTTAACGCCGACATCCTCCACAGGCTCCATGGAATTGCCAAGGACTCGCGAGGAGCGGCAAATCGCCGTGGTAAAAGTGGCGCCTTGCGGCAGAGTTTCAATTCCCATCCCTAATGCTGGGGCCAGTTGTTCGACATCGGCTTCGTGTTTCCAGAGTTTTGCGCCGCCACCCCCGGTGTTGTCGTCTGCACCGATGATGGGGCCAATTCCATGATCCTGAAAGCCACCGGAAAAGATGTCGGTTGCGCTGTAGGATGCGGCGTCAATCAACAGAGTAATCGGCCCCTGATAAAGCTGTCCAACGTTATTAGCATCCTTCACGGAGGTAATTCGCCTCCCTTCCGTGATAGGGGTTCCGGAACCGACGCCGACCGCTAGCCCATCCGTCCAATCCGCAAATTGGCTTTTGATGAAATCTAGGGAGTTGCTTAGCTTATTTGATATCTTGCCGTCTTGCGGATCCTTAGCGGCGGCTAGAGCGGACTGTACAGCGTGGCTGTTTGGGTAATGGAATAGCGCCGGAGTGATGGGGGCCGGGGTTAGGAACTGTAATATACCTTCAGCGTCTTGAATGGATCCGCCAGGATTGGAGCGTACATCCAAGATCAATCCTTCGGTGGCAAACTGATTTTCATTGAACCATTGCAGAATATTGAAAAACTCGTCACGGATCGGTCCGGCGTCCTCAGTAGCGAAACTTTTGATGCGCACATAGCCGAATCGCCTCTTCTTTCCGCCTAGGCGCTTGCTCCAAGACAAATGCTCGTCAAGCAGCTCGGGATTTTCAGCAGGTTCGGCTTCAACTGAATGATGCACTTCAAAAATTTCGGGTAATGTTAATTCAAACGAATTGGCTACAACAGGTTGGCTGGCATGGTCTAACTCACTATGCTTCCAAAGCAAGGATTTGACTCGCGCCAAATCCGCCAAGGGTCCGCAAACGGAGTTTGTTGAAGTCTTTTTTGCTACCGCTTTCAAGTCACCAAATCCGAATCCAATGCCTACGTACCAAGGAACCGCTATGGTACGGAGTTCCATCTTCCCATCGATGCGGGGTGCAAGATATTCGATGTAGGCGATGTGTGCGTCCGGAGGAACACAGGTGGAAAGTGACCGCACCGTCAGCCGCATTGTTCCGCGAATGGTGCGCGTAGCCTCGTTTCCACCGGGGATTTGCTGGGCCAGTATGTCAATGGCTAGATCAATGGGCACGCCATTGAACGCCGTAACCTCAGTGTAGCTTTTGAAACCCTCAGTAGGATCGGGGTTAAAACCGTCTAGGATCTCTGAAACAAGGTAGTGCTTAATGCCTTTGTCGTCGTGAAAGTATTCCACAAAAAAGGGCAGGAACGCGACAGAGGCACGGTATGGACGGGGCAGACCGTATTGCGTATGGACATCGCGTAGCTCAGCGAAGACCTTTATGATTTCTGAATGAAAAAGGATGTCCTCCTTATTTGGGCAATCTTCCCTAAGTAACTTGATGCGCTGGACCGGATCTACAGCATAGCGGGCGCGTTTGAATTTAAAGTGCGCGTAGAACTGCTCCAACAGTAGAATGGCCTGGCTGCATATGTTCAGCTTGTCGAAATCCGCCATCTGATTGCGGCCCGCTAACTCAACAAACTTAGGCAACGGGATGATTCTTAGTTCGGCCAGAAGTTTTTTGTTCTTCTTTGCAAACTCAGCCAACGTGGCCATAAGCATGTCCACCGCTTTTTGAGTAGCCTCGCTGGCATCAATCATGGTTTGCATTGGCGGTCTCCTGGGGTTTATGATAACTCGCTAATTGGAGCGGACTGGAGTTTCTACATTCCATTGCAAGAAGCACCTGTGGGCAGTATGGCGGACCCGCTGGTCCGCCTGCTCAAGTAACGGAAACACCTTCGAAATAAAGTGATTACCATGTAAATCGCGCACTTGCCCGGTCGAAGCCCTAGAAGGAGATTCCATTTCACGCAGACTCCGCCTTTTTGGGAAACCTGAGTGTGCTTGCCACAAGCTCCAGAGTTCCGTTCTCATTCTTTTTCCCATTCCGAAGCAGAGCACCTTTTGCAAATCCCTGCAGCTCCAGCCTCCCCTTCCCTTTCCAAATGAATGAGAATTCTGTCCTCCTCGTTCCGTTCGCAGGCTCCAGATCGGTCTTCACGAATTCGGGAACTTTGTCCAACAGGCATGTTAGGCGCTCAATGTTCGGGCTTGTCAGGGCGATAACTTTGAGTTGCTCTCCAGTTAGTTCGTAGCTTTCGACTGACAAGCTGTAACTAGGAATGTTACTTAGAGTTTTCATGGCGAATTGTATTAGAGCCCTGGAATTGGGAATATCACTGCTCCTCAGCTCATGGCGAAGATCAGGTTCCACGCCAAAATCCTCTATTGGCTGCATAAGCTTGTCGCGCACCCTGGAACTGCGGGAAATGGCGGTTGTAAAGGAAGCCCCGCACTCAAGTGGTTTGATTCCCAAACCTATTACCTGGTCCAGTTGACGCACCTCATCCGCGTGTTTCCAACGCTTGCCGCCTGTTCCGCCGGTGTTTTCATCCACGCCGATGATGGGGCCAATTCCGTGATCTTGAAACCCGGCGGCGAACAGTTCCGCGGCTCCACACGTTGCGGCGTCAACCAGCAGGATAACCGGTCCTTGATAGATCTGCCCAAATCTATTCGCGTAGTCTACGGGTGTAATGCGCTGCCCGCTCGTGATCGGCGCCCCTGAACCCACGCCGTGCGTTTTTCCGTCATTCCAATTTTCAAACTCGCGCGTTATGAAGGGCGCCGGCTGGACTTGGGTCAAGGAATTCAAAGCGCATTGCACGGCGTCGCTATTTGGATAGTGGAACAGGGCTGGGGTTACCCGCTCGGGCGTTAGGAGCTCCAGCATCGATTCGGCTTCTACAATCGGTCCACCTGGGTTTGAGCGAATGTCGAGGATCAATCCGTCGGAGGCGAATCCATTGTCGTTCAACCAATTAAGTATGCCAATAAACTCGTTTTTTAAGACCGACGCCTGAAACTCCGATTGTACATGGAACTTCGCGTCAAAACTCTTAATGCGCACATAGCCGAATCGTCTGTCTGTCTGGTCGATACCGGAAAGCAGGCTTTGCCAGGTAACCACCCCAGGGCCCTCCCCCGCGGTGTCGTCGTCAACAAAGTTTGCCATGGCAGTGTCCTGCGAATGGTGCACTTCAATTAGATGGGGCAGAGTCGTGACAAACGAACCTTTTTCAACGTTGGCCAGTCGCGCCGTTTCCAGCAACTCATGGTTTCTCCAAAGTACCGACTTCACTCTTGCCAGGTCCACCAATGGCGCGCAAATAGAAATGGACGTTTCGTCAGACCGGGTTTGCAGGTCACTGATGCCCATTCCCTTGCCAACGTGCCAGGGGACCGCTATTGTACGGCGCTCCTGCCGCAAAGTTCCATCACCATCGAAAACGTTTGCCATGTAGTCGATAAAGGCAACGTATTCGGCGGGCGGGATGGTTGTGGATAATGACCGGACCGTTAAGCGTTTCGTGCCCAAGATCCTTCTAGTTGCCGCATTGCCGCCAGGGATTTGCTGTGCCAGAAGGTCAACCGCCGATTGAATCGGAATGCCATTGAAAGCAAGAATCTCCGTACCGACTTGAAAGCCAGTTAGATGCATCATGCGGGCTTCCTGCGAATCGATGGGATCGGGATTGAAATGCTCCATAATTTCCGTCACCACAAACTTGATGCCGGGGTCAAAATAGTAATCAACCAAGAAAGGCAAAAAAGCAATAGCCGCATTGAATGGCGGTGGAAGGACGTACATGGTTTGAACATCGCGAAGATCCGTAAAAATGTTGACGATTTCCGAATGAAAGGAAATCTCGTCCTTGTGGTCAAGCCGCTCTCTCAAAAGCCGGAGGCGCTGGACGGGATCAACCGCATAACGAGCGCGTTTAAAGGCAAGATGAGCGTAGCATTGCTCCAGAATAATGACGGCCTGATCACAGATCTCCACCCGGTCCCTGGCTGAAAGAGGTTTCTTTTTAGCGGTCTCAAGGAACTTGGGTAACGGAACGATTGCCAAACCGGGCAAGTTCAATGCAATATTTTTGGCCAACAGCTCGCTTACGACTTGCTGCGTTGCCTCAGAGGCATCGATGATCATTCCCATGTTGGTCTCCTGCGGGTAAAGGCTCGCGTTTAGGTCAACTTAGTCACCTATCATATCTTCTTGCACCATACGCCGTTCTTGGTAAGTCAGGAGAACCTTGGGAATCCATGGACATCAATTTCAGCCTCGGTCGCAAGGCCGCCGTGATTGGTTCCGGCGGCATCAAAGTGCATCAAGAGCCGGTGTACATTTCGATGCGCTGTTTGCTGACCGAACCTCTTGATTTCTTCCCTTGTCACGATACCGTCTCCGTTAAGATCGGCTTTTTGGACGGATAGCTCAAGACCGCGCGAAAAAACGGGAAAGCCTAAATCTGCGGATCCTCCCAAACCTGGGCGACTCGATTGACCGTGGCGCCGAAGCACAAGGCAAGAACCGCACCGATGCGAACGGCAGTGCCTTGGGAACCCTAAGTGGCGCTGACCGAACCGGCTCCGCTCGATGCATAGCCGGGCTGCGGCCTCCGTTTTTGTTTACGAGCGAACCCGCACCCCTTGCAACAGCCGGCTACGCATTCGCCCGGATCGCGCATCGAAAGCGCGTTCTTGCCTGGCTTGGCCGTGGCGGACAAAATCTCAATCGGTGCTTTCTAAGCTCTTTCGGACTTCATTCGCCTGAATCTGAATCGCGATCTTCTTCTGAGAACTGAGCCTATCCACATTGCGCATTTGCATCGTCATGCGCTGATTAGCCCGCAAGCGCTCGTCGTGCCGCATCAGGAAGTCCCAATATAGCGTCGTGAAAGGGCAAGCGTTTTCGCCAGTGGATTCAGCTGGATCGTAGCGGCAACCAGCACAATAGTTGCTCATTCGCTGAATGTACTTGCCGGTGGCCACATAAGGCTTCGATGCCATGATGCCGCCATCGGCGAATTGCGACATGCCGAGAACATTCGGCAACTCCACCCACTCCACCGCATCGACGTATACGGCAAGGTACCACTCGTGAATCTGCCGGGGCTCAACACCCAGCATCAACGCAAACAGACCAGTCACCATCAGCCTTTGGATGTGATGCGCATAGCCGAAATCGAGTGTCTGTTCGATGGCCGCCCGCAGGCACTGCATTTCTGTCTGCCCCGTCCAGTAGAATCGCGGTAACGGATGATGCGCATTGAGCTCATTCTTTTCCGCATAACCTGGCATGTAAAGCCAATAGATCCCACGCACATATTCCCGCCAACCGAGAATCTGACGGATGAAACCTTCCGTGGAAGCGAGCGGCGCTTTGCCGCTACGATAACGTTCCTCAGCCGCAGCGATGACGCGCCGCGGATTGATCAACTTCAGATTCAAGGCGACCGAAAGACGCGAATGATAAAGGAACGGCTGTGCGGTCCACATGGCATCCTGATATTCCCCAAAATCCGGCAACCGATTGTCGAGGAAGTCTTGCAATGCTTCTTCGGCTTGGACCGGCGTGACCGGCCAATCGAAATGGGTCAGTTTCCCTGGATGGGAGGCGAACAGCTCGTTCACCTGTGTCAGGACTTGGCTGCTCAACTTGTCCGGCGCGAACGACGCCGGTGTTGGAACAAGACCTGGTCCCGGCTTGCCAAAGGTTCCCCGATTTTCTGAATCATAGTTCCACTCCCCTCCCAGGGGCCCCTTGCCATCCATCAAGACTTGATGGCGGCGGCGCATTTCTCGATAGAAGAATTCCATACGGAGCTGCTTCCTGCCCTCGGCATGGTGTCGAAATTCATCAATCGAACAGAGAAAGTGGGTATCTGTAACGACGTCGATGCTGGGACACACCTCGCGAAGTGCCTGCGCCACGCGAAAGTCGCCCGGCTCGACAACTCGCACTCGTTGTGGCCGCAGTTGGTCAATAGTCTGCTTTAGTTCCTTCGCAAGCGTGGTGGGCTGAGCGTCGATCTCGCGATACTCCACCTTCCAGCCTTCGTTCCGCAGTTCGTCGCGGAAATGACGCATGGCGCTCAAAAAGACGGCGATGCGCGCCTTGTGGCTCCAGACATGCTTTGCCTCTTCAAGCACCTCTGCAATCCAGACACGGTCGAGCCGGGCGTCAAAGCCCTGAAAAAGTGGCGACTCGCGGTCGAGTTGGTCACCTAGAATAATGACAAGGTCGCGAACAGACATGGCAATTAGATGGCGCTGCCAGCCACGGAGGTACATCAGTGAGGGAAAGCGTCGCGAATCCAATCGGCTTTTCAACCCGATCATCAGCAGATCCCCGCATTGTCAGACCACGAGGGAGATGCGCGTCGCAAGAAATTGCGGGAACCAGTGCCTATTTTTAACAGACGCTGGGATAGGGATTCGCGATGTCTTCAGGCAGGTTCCACTACAACCCCAACTCGAATCGTGGTGCAATAAAAAGATGCCTTTTGCCGGTCTTCGCGTCCTCGCCCTTGAGGCGCGGCGCGCCACTGAAATTGCTCAACTGATCCGCAACAACGGCGGTGACCCAGTGGTAGTCCCTGCTCTGCGCGAAGTGCCCATCGAAGACAATCAGGAAGCCTTTGCGTTCGCTGACCGCTTGTTCGCCGGCGACTTCGACTTGATGATGTTTCTCACCGGTGTGGGGGCTCGGGCGCTCGATAACGTCATCACCGCCAAGCACCCTAACGGTCCCACGCTACGCGACGAGTTGCGCAAGATCGCTGTCGCCGTGCGCGGGCCGAAGCCCATGGCGGTGATGCGCGAATGGGACGTGCCCGTGGCCGCCATCGCCGCCGAGCCAAACACTTGGCGAGAACTGCTTACCGCCATCGAAGGGCGCCCGGAGCGGCGCATTGCGATTCAGGAATACGGCAAAGCCAGCACGGAGCTTTATGCCGCGCTTCACGCAAGGGGCGCTGAGGTAACCACCGTTCGCGTATATCAATGGGCGCTACCGGAAGATGTCGAGCCACTGCGCGCGGCTGTGCATGGGCTCATCTCCGGCGAGTTCGATGTGATGGTAGTCACCACCGGCGTGCAGATCACGCATCTGATGCAGGTCGCAACGCAAGACGCCGCCGCCACCCAACTACGTGAGGCGCTCGGCGGGATCGTCGTCGCCTCCATTGGGCCATCCGCCACGGAAACGCTTGAAGAGCACGGCATTGTTCCTGATATGATGCCTTCTCACCCTAAAATGGGATTCTTGATCAAAGAGGCGGCCGAGCAGGCTCACCGCATCCTTGAAGGAAAAGGCGTTGATGACAACCACACGACGAAACGCATTTCGTAATTTACTGGCGCTGGCCGCTGGCTCTCCGCTATTTTCGCAGTCGCCCGGCTCTCTGCTTGAGAAGGTGAACGAGGAGGACGTCTATGGGCCGGTCAACGTTCACGAGTTTGAGATTGTGGCGCGCAAGAAGCTGCACAAGCTGGCCTACGACTTTATCGCCGGCGGCGTGGAGGACGAGAACACTCTACGCGCTAATCGAGCGGCGTATGAACGTACCGTGCTGTTGCCGCGCGTGATGGTGGACACGTCTAAGATCGACATGCGGCTAAAGCTGCTGGGGTTCGATTTGGAATCGCCCATTATTATTGCTCCCAGTGGCGGGAAGAATTTGGTGTTGCCCAACGCCGATGAAGTTGTGGCGACGGCGGCGCTTGTATCGAAGACTCCTGTTTGTTCGGCGACGGGCGTGCAAAAACTGCTGTCGGAAGGCAAGCCGTTGTTGTGGTGGTCCAACACAATTGGGTCTCCCACGAAAGAATCAGCGCAGACCTATGCCAAGCGCGTGGCCGATGGCGGAGGTAAGGCGATTGTGCTTACTGTCGACAATCAGTATCAGTCGAACCGCGACCGGAACAATCGAAACAAATTTGACTACGGATACATGCAGACGGGCGTGCCGAAGGAAGGGCAGAAGCCACGTTCCCCGGCTACGGCGGCGATGTGGCAACCACACACGCCGGGCATGACTTGGAATTACATTGAGTGGCTGAAGTCCGGAGCGAAGCTGCCGGTGATTGTGAAGGGGATTTTGAATCCGGAAGACGCGGCGCTGGCGGTGCAGAATGGCGGGGATGCGGTGGTGGTTTCTAATCATGGCGGGCGTCAGATGGATGGCGTGATTGCCACGCTGGACGCGCTGCCGGATTGCGTCGATGCGGTGGCCGGTAAGGTTCCGGTCTTGATGGATGGCGGCATCCGGCGCGGGCAGGATATCGTGAAGGCGCTGGCGCTGGGGGCGAAGGCAGTGCTGGTGGGACGTGCGCCGCTGTGGGGTTTAGGCGCGTACGGGCAGCCAGGTGTCGAGCGGGTTTTGTGGATGCTCAATGCCGAGTTGAAACTGGCGATGGGGTTGGCCGGGACCCCTAACTTAGCGGCGATTAATCGGAAGATGGTGAAGCAACGGAGTTGGTGATTCGCACTCTACCTTAAAAGCTGGCGGTGCGATTCAGCACTCGCCGACGCACGCTCGCATCTTCTCGGCCCGTTGAGGAGCTAAATCCAGGCGACTCACAATGATTTCTTTCTTTGATTTCCCTCAAACTTCAGGGACCGCGCAGGCTGGTGATTAAAGCATGCATACTTCCCCGCTTTTCTCCAGACGGAATACAGATAGCCTATTTAAGGGGCTCCTTTGGATCCGGCGCCCTTTCGGGCAGCCTTTACGTCTACGCATGAAACAGGTTCGGAGCGGATGCTGGCCCCCAATGTTGTTACCGTGGGCAAGGCCGCAGCCTGGTCTCCGATGAACGGTCTTTAATTTGCCGCTGCGAATGGTACTTACACAACCCTCCCCGTCGGAGATGTTCGCGGCGAGTCCAAAGATGCCGTGAGCACGCCGGAAGGTGTTAGACTCTGCCGAAGGAGTCATCCTAGTGCCCTAAACGTGATCACAAGATATTATTAATAGGCGCTTCTACAATTTCGGATAAGTTACGAGGTGGTTATGCTTGTCCGGGATAGCCGCGCAACCACTTCAGCCGCCGCAGCAGGTAGCATTGTAAATATGCGGCCATTGCTCTTCTTACTCTTCCTTTATTTCGCTGGAGTCTGCCTCTTCGCGCAGCAGCCTCCCACAGGACCCACATTTCCCACGCCTGCGAAGCCGCGCAACGCAATCGACGAATTCAGCGACACAGTGGAGCGGCTGATTCGTCAAGTCAACCCCGCGGTGCTTGAGATCGTCACGGAAGGGTTTGGCGGCGTGGACGATCAAGCCAGCGGCGGAATGAACGTCGTGGCAAGTAGGACCTCGCTAGGGACCGGCGTTTTTGTCTCCGCCGACGGTGACCTGATCACCAATGCCCATGTGGTGAAGGGTGCACGGAAGGTACGCGTGCGCTTGACAGAACCCGGTAGCCGAGAAGACGCGCCTCGCATGAAGTATCTGGACGCCGACATTCTTGGCATCGATTCAGAAACGGATTTAGCGCTCTTGAAGGTGGCCGGGGCGAAATGGAATCACTTGAAATTAGCCGATTCCGCTGCCTTGCATCAGGGTCAAATTGTCTTCGCAGTAGGCAGTCCGCGGGGGCTTGAAAATTCAATTTCCATGGGCGTGGTGAGTTCAGCCGCACGGCAAATCAGTCCCGACGCAAATCAGGTATTCATACAAACTGACGCTCCTATCAATCCCGGGAACAGCGGTGGCCCGTTGATCAATTCGCGGGGAGAGGTGGTGGGCATCAATACTTTCATCATCACCGAATCGGGCGGCAGCGAAGGGTTGGGATTCGCCATACCAAGCAACGTTGTGCTGGATGTGTATGCGCAACTGAAGAAGTATGGACGGGTACGCCGCGGAGAGTTGGGCGTGATCATCCGGTCCGTAACGCCGGCGCTTGTAATGGCCCTTGGACTCTCGCGCGATCAGGGCGTTTTGGTGCAAGACGTAATTTCCGGCAAGGCGGCGGCGACTGCCGGTTTAGTGGCTGACGATATCGTGGTGCGGGTGGAGGGGCGGACTGTTCGTAATATTCGGCAATTTTCCAACAGCATGTTTCGCTCGCACTTGGGTGGAGAACTGACACTTGAAGTAGTTCGCGGGCAACAAACGTTGAAGATTCAGGTTCCGTTTACAGAGAACAACGATCCCAACGAACAACTGGCCGAGCGGATGAAGGAGCAATCGCTTCCAGTTCCACAACTTGGCATATTGGCGATACCGTTGAACTCCGCCACGGCGCAGTTGATCAGCGAGCCACGGTACCGCAGTGGCGTGATTGTGGTGGCGAAGCTGCAGACCAATGGATTCCACGAGGAGCTGCTACCAGGGGACGTGATTTATGGCGTCAACGGCAAGTTGACTAGTAGCATTGAGGTGATGAAGGAAATATTGTCAGCCGTGCCCGACAGCGCGCCACTGGTGATGCGGGTGCAGCGCGGTCCGTACTTGCGGTATTTCGTCTTGCGGGGCGAGTGAGCTTGGTTATTATAGCGGCTAAAGGCCCTAATTTAATTCGTCGTATTGACTCATCGCCTTGCCGCTGAGCAGATCCTTCCAGTGGTCGAAATATTGTTTAGCCTTTCGATAGCCGCCATGTGAGTCTACCCGGGCGGAGCAATCCACAACGAAGACATTTGGGCAATCCTTCAAGGTTTTGGCTTTGCTGGCAGGTCCAGTGAGACCCAAGGCTTTGTGAATGCCATCGAAGATATCGCCTATGGTGAAGCCGATCTTCAGTACTGGATCGTTTTTTGAATGATAGACGAAGCAGCGGTTGCAGCTGCCGAGGGCCGCATGAAAATCCTTATCCAACTCAAGCTTGTTGTTGTCCACGGCGGCGGCCGTGGTGATCAGGTTGTCGACGAAAGTCTTCTTCGGATTCGAAAGCGCGGTAAACGCTACCCGAGCCCCAAGGCTATGCGTTTGGACATCCACGGAAAGAGCCACGGTCCGCAGATCGTTGATCAGATCCCGCAGAAATGGAGCCGCTTTTTTGGAAGTTAGTAAGGCCGGGAAAAAGCCGATGGCAGTTTGAAACCCCGGCCAGGCGAAGCCAATCACAAGTCCATAAGCTGCCGGCCCAGTGACCTCGGAATCCTTCATGGTTTGCGCCAACTGCCAATAGGCATTCATCACGTTTTCCATTGGGTTTTTAAAGCCATGCACAAAGATACAGATATGCTTGTTCGTGGCTTGCTCTAAAACCTCGTCCCGAGTCAGGTCTTTGAAAGCGTTGATTGAGGTTGGATTGGTGTAATTGCGATAAGCGGTTTTGTCCGCCAGGCCTGCATCTTTTGTGAAGTTCTTTCGACAGCTAGCTATGATCATGGGGGATCCTTTGAAAGGGTGATCTGAAGACAAACAGTATCACATCAGCATGTGGCTCCGGAACTTCCGGCTATGGGGCCCAAACCACATACACCGCGTAGCAAAGTACCGTGCCCAACCCCGCCACCACCAACCCCGACACGCGGCGTTTAGAAAGGAAGAATATCAAGGCCATCCCCGTCACCGACACGAGCACCATCAGCACGGCCGACAGGTCTATCATCCAGCCCCACACTTTGCCTGAATCGCGTCCCTTGTGCAAATCGTTCATCACCGCCACAAGCCCCATGCGCGTTTCAGTCAACTCGTAATTGCCGCTCTCGCGGTCAATAAACGTGTCCGCCATGTAGCCCGGTCCTTTGAACGACACGGTCACCTGGGCATCCTCAATCCGAAAGTCGCTCATCGCCCCTCGAACAGCATGCGTCTTGCGCAGATGTTCAACGATTTCCAACTTCGCCAGCTCTCTGCCTGACGGGGGCTTCAGCCAAGCCCTTTGCATCTGCCCTTTCGAAGCTATCGTCCGCTGCTGATCCGCAAACCATTCCAGATGATTTAATGTGAGGCCTGTTACCGCGAAGAAGGATAGGATCGCAAAGCTGGCCATCGAAAGATAGATGTGAAGCCAACGCGACACGATCATGAATTGCTTCTTCAGATGATGGAAGCGGGAGATGTGCCTTTCCACGCGAGGCGCTGGGTTAGTGGGCGGCTTTTCTGTAATCGATGGAAGCAGAACCCACCTCTGTGTCTGGTTTCAAATTCACTTGCTTGGGCACGCCGGAAAAATCCATTTCCTGGCGGTACACATTGTAAGTACCATGTTCGCGCGCCACTTCCACGCATACCACGTATTTGCCGGCCTTCACTAACTTGCCGGCATTATCCTTGCCATCCCACTTAATGGCGTACTTACCGGCGGGACGTGTCGCCGAAGTGAACGAGCCGGTCAATTCCGATCCTTCCGCCATCGAACGCATGCGGTCGTCATGATACCAGGCCTTTAGGTCCGGAATCCATTTAGGTTTTTGAACCCACAGAGCCATGGTCTTAACCGGAAACTTATCTTTATCTTCGATCCAAATCGCCACGTACGGCCGTTTGTAGCGTTGACCTTCAACGCGAGCCAGTTCCAGGTTCACAACCAATTCGTAACCGGTAGGCCACACCCCTGCTTGCTGCGCTGCCTGCGCCGCGGCTGCCGGGGCCAGCATCATGCGCTGCATCTCAATCGCCCGCCAGCCGCTGCTTTCAATGCGCTGGCCATTGCGGGCGATTAGCAAATACTCAGCTCGCGCCACGGTGGCGGCCAGCTTTTTCGATTCTTCCGGTTGCAGCACTGAAAACGCCGTGGCAAGCGCCCCAGCGTCCGCCGCATTCGGAGCCGCGACGGTTGCGCTGATGATGTGATCGACAGCCTGCCCGGTCCTCGGGTCGACGATGTGCGAATGGTGCTTGCCTTCAATTTCCACACCGCGCCGGTAACTGCCACTGGTGGCCACGGCCATGTTACTCACCGCCAACCGCGCTAGCATTACCTCGTTTTCACCGTCGGCGCGCGGGTCAACCACACTTACTTCCTCGGTCATCCGTCCGCGGATCACTAAGTCACCGCCGATATTCACTACCGCCGCACTTACTCCATCAACGTCCATCGCCCGGTCATTGGCCCGGCCGGCAATCCAACTCTTGGCGAACGAATTCAGGCGTATCGGAGCATCCGTTAAATGGGTTGCGGTGTGTGCCGCCGGATCCAGCCGCCAATGATCCCGCTGCATGCTCGTCACGGCAGCCGCCAATTCTTCGGAAGTGGGTAGGCGCTTCAATGCCGCCGCCTTCTTCCAAGCTTGCCCCGCTACTTCAGCCGATGAATCCAATGCTCCACCGGTCCGCGCCCGCCACCGTCCAAACAGGTCCAGCACTTCATAAAGCTCGGCGGAAACCGGTACAGGCTCACCCTTCGTCTTCAACCAGCGGCTTACCTCGCTAGTAGGATCGTAGGTGGATAAGATCTTCGCATCCCGGTCGATCTGGTCCAATGCGGCTGCTTCTGCCTGCTGCGCCTGCTCATAAGTGGTCGCGGCAAACTTCAGTTCAAGCGAAGTGCCCAATACATTCTCGTGTTGGAATACATAACTTCGCTGGGCGCCACTTCCGTCATAAGAGACACAGAGAGTGGCGCTAAGCAGGCCAATGGCCAGAGTGTGATTGAGTCGCATCGTAACTTTTTATAACCAACTGGATTTAAGGTTAGCGTTCCTGCGGACGGCCTTCTCCGCGCGGACCGCCGCGGCCCATCGGCATTTGTGGCCGAACTTCGTCTTCCGTAATCTTGCCGTCGCCATTCTTGTCCAGCTTGGCGAGCGATACCACCGAAGCCTTAATCTCGTCCGCGGATATCACGCCATCGTTATTCGTATCAAGCGCCGCGAACACAGCGTCGGGACGCCCCCCTGGACCACCGGGACCACGACCTTCGCGCTCGCCGTCAGGCCCACCCTGCGGACCATTCCCAGCACGAGCCGCCGCCAACTTCGTGATTTCATCCCTACTTAAGAAGCCATCTTTGTCGGTATCGGCGCGATCAAACATGCCCTGCATTCGTTCTGGCAGTTCTTCCTTCGATATCTTCCCGTCGCCATTCTTGTCGAATGCCATGATGGTTTTCACCATTTCATCCGCGCCGCCGCCTTGCGGACCACCGCCTCCATTGTCTCGCCCACCAGGTCCGCCACGACGGCCTTCGCCACCGGGGCCTCCCTCGCCACGTGGACCACCAGGTCCACGGCCACCACCAAAAGCGGGGCGCAATTCTTCGCGAGTCAACTGGCCGTCCTTATCCTTATCTAATTTGGCCAACACCTTTGGCGCATTTTTTAATTCTTTGGCGGAAACAGTTCCATCTTCATCGGAGTCGAGCGCCGACAGAACCGGGTGCATCCGAATAAAGCTAAATCCACCCCCGGGCCCCTGTGCCGTCAAGGCTGTAGCAACAGCCGGAACAATCAATAATTTGAGTTTCATAAATGCCACCTCGACTATAGTAACCCTCGTAACGACGCGAGGTTTGTAAAGTAAGTTTAAATTAAAAGGTGACGTTATTTCGCGCAGTGATATTCGAGATATGGAACGTGCGTGAAAAGAGTGCCGTTCGGAGCGGGCGGGAACTTTGCGGCCAACTCCAATATACGGGCATCCCACTCCGTGGCTTCTGCCGCGTTCAGTTTTTCATAGGCCAGCACAACGGGCGCAAGGAACATTTTCATCCCAGCCAACCAGTGCTTGGTGTCAATAGCACGTACCAGGAAGTCGCGCCGTACCACACGGATTCTCGAAAAGTGAGGGCCCAGCATATCGCACGCTTCGTCAGGACGGCCCCATTTTCGCGCCACAGCCAGCATCGGATCTCCCACCAATATCTGTTCGCACAAATCAAATAACTGGTCAGTCAGCCCGCCCTCCCGCCAACTGGTGAGCACCAACTTTCCAAGTGGCGTCAGCACCCGGGCGGCTTCGGCGACGCTCGCGTTTGGCTTGGTGGAAAAGATCAACCCGAACGTGCTGAGAGCGATGTCGAATGCGGCATCAGCGAAGGGCAGTGATTCGGCCGTCCCTTCCTCCCACTTGATCTCTAGATGTTCAACAGTGGCCCGTCGCTTTGCGTGTTCAATGAGCGGGGCTACCGGATCGATGGCCGTTACATCGGTCCTACGCCTGGCGGCGGCCATTGCCGTATTTCCGCTACCACAGCCAATGTCAAGCACCCGCTGGCCAGCATAAAGCGGAATCTCATCGCACAGCAATTCGCTCACGATTAGTGCCGATGGTGCAATGCGTGAAAAGTCGCCCGCCTCCCAAGGGTTGTCCATAACGATTGTCACTTAAGGTTAGAAGCCCAATCGCCCCACGGGCTCTTTGATTCGCCAATCGGCGAATTGACTTCCTGGTAGTGTGATGCTTTCGCCCGCTCAACATAACGCGCCCCGGGCAGAAAATCATCGCCCTGCTTCTTCAGCATCGCGTCCAACCGGCGATCCATGCGCGATCGCAATGCCTGGTTAGTGTTCACTAGGTTCCGTTTCTGATACGGATCCGTCTGATTGTCATAAAGCAGCCAAGGCCCCTGAATCGACCTGACGTAAGTATGGCGTGGCGTCCGCAATCCCCGATACTCAGCAATTCCAGCCCGCCGGATTACTGAGAACGATGCCGGCAAATTCAGCAAAGCCGCCGGCTCCGCCTCATCCTTCTTCTCGCCGCGAAGCAGTGGAGAATAGTCAGTGCCTTGTACAGAATCTGGAACCTTCAGTCCAGCCAGGCCCAGTAAGGTTGGCATGATATCTGGCGCATCGATCGGAGTATGTGACGTCCGCCGCTTGCGTCCCAACACCCCCGGATACCGAATCAGAAACGGCACGCGGATTGACTCGTCCCACGGGTGTTGTTTGTGATGCAATCCCTGGCTCTGCAGCATATCGCCGTGATCGGAACAGAATACGAACACGGTGTCGTCAGCCGCGCCTGATTGATCCACCGCCTCACGCAACTGGCGCACGCAATCATCCAGCGCCGCCATGTGCGCGTAGTAACCACGCAGGGCTTTAACCGCTTCTTCGGCCTTTTCGGCGGGCACATTAGCCCGCAGTTTGATCTCTTTCGAGTCGAACATCGCGCGATACTTTTCCGGCGCAGTGCCGTAGGGATCGTGTGGAGGTCCTAAAGACAAAGCCAGGAAGTAAGGATCGCTCTTGGCGCCGTGCTGGCGAATAAAGTCGCACCCATCGCGTGTCTGATCAATGGCGTCGTAGCCTTCCCAGTAGTGCTGCGTGGGATCGTTGCCGGTGTAATAGAGAGACTTATTGTAAGCGTGTGTACACTCGCACACTTTCCAGTAATCGAACCCAAAACGAGAAGCTTCGGGGATATAGGAAAGCCGCCGTTCGGCTTTACCGCCAGGGCTACCGTAGATATGCCACTTGCCGATGTAGCCGGTTGCATAACCTGCCTTGCGCAAAGTGTCACCCAACGTCGCGCCGTTCGGCCGCAGTTCAACATCGTTCACCACAATGCCGTGCCGCACGGCGTACTGCCCCGTCATCAACGATCCGCGATAGGGACTGCAAACCGGAAAGCCAGAGACGGCGTGCGTGAACTCAAAGGATTCCTTAGCCAGCGCATCAATGGTAGGTGTGTGCGCGTTCGTGTCGCCACGATAGCCAAATGCCTGCGCACGCCACTGGTCTGCCAGGATGAATACGATGTTGGGCCGGCGCGACGGTTTGGCCATCAGCGCGGCGCCGGCGGTTTGAAGAAACGAACGGCGATTCATGTCGCCTAGTCTATCGCACCTAAAGTATATTCCAATCGTAAAAGGAGCCTGAAGGTTGGCGCAGCCGACCGGGTGCTATTGTTCTCCTTTTTTATTTGAATAATGGGTAGGCGCGGTGGGAAAGTGGGAATCGCGCTTTTGGCGATTTCCAAGGGCGGTGGGAAACGATGGGAAACCTGTTCTTGGTTTTCCTCGTTTTCCATGGCCCGTCATTTCCATAGCCCTTCCGGTTTTGCTTCTCATGC
>JANXXI010000008.1 GCA_025350695.1 Acidobacteriota bacterium | reverse complement strand
CGCCGGATGCTCGCTGCGCCATTGCTCTAATCGCTGGCTCAGCTCTAATAAATCAGGGGAAATCGGTGTCGCTTGTTGGGGCATGTCTCAACTTACGCCTCATCGTGGCGGCGAGTCACGCACTATTGCCGAAAGCTCACGCGCGATCAAGCAAGGGGCCTCGTTGCGCGATGCTCAAATTGTTAGTCTTGCCATTGGCGACGGTTTTCCGTTCGTCCCCGCCGGCGCAAGTGTAGATAAGCAATCGAAATTTGGAAGGCTTGTCGTCGGGAGCCGGAAATGTTTTTAGCGTCCAGGGTGAACAGAGAGGTTGTTTTCGCGCGTCGAGAATTTGGAGTTCGTACGGTCGGCTAGGTTCAAGGCCTGTAATGTCGAAGGACCAGAACGACCCGTGGCGGTCTGTTTGCTGGCCTTTTTGAAGGCGATTTCCAGCCTTTAGGAATGGGGCAGATGTCAGCGGTTCAGTGAACGATGCCTTCACTAGCATCCGCCGGTCACTTACAGTAGGCAGGATGTGAAGCAACTTGCCTGCGTCCCACGAGGTGGAAGCGGCATGAGATTGGCCCACTGCTGAAAGAGCGGGAATCGAGCCCAAAAGTAAATCTCTTCGACGCAAGGCGTGTCCTTGATAAGGGTCTGGATTTTCGTAGCGAGGGCCGACCGAGCCCTGGATGACCTACGTTAGCGTGTTCTTAGAATAGTACACAGGTCCGAACTCTTTTGTCGAGGGCTGTTCGATAACTTCCTGGGTTCAGTTTCGACGGTTCGAGCAGGCGGCTAGGTGGCCTCTGTGTTCACTTGCCTAGGGCAACATGCGTGACCGGCTATTGATTTCTTTATTCTCTAGAGAAGTCTCGTTGGCCGATGAGGGCCAGTACTGGGGCTGCGTCAGGAAGGGCATCGCAACGACATTCCCGAGCTTAACTGAGTGCGGATTCAGTAGCGCCGGCACGCCTATCGTTATGGATTGCTGAAGTACATTCAAACGCAAGGTCCCATGAAGCCAGTCCCACACAGTCAATCCGCTAGACCAGTTGCTATTGTTCTCCCTTAAGACCGCGGAGTGATGAATGCCATGCATGCGGGGAGTGACGAGGAGCCTATTGAGGATGCGTTCAAACCCAAGAGGCATTTCTATGTTCGAATGATGGAATAGCACGCAAAGCGAGAAGGTCAGTTGCCAGATGGAAAACGTGAGCGGGGTCACTCCTATCATTAAAACCTGAACGGCTCGCCAAGGGACGGAAAGCAAAATTTCACCAAAATGGAAACGCAAGGCCGTGGAGGTGTCCATGTCCAGATCTACGTGATGGACGGCGTGGAATCGCCAGAGAAACGGGATCTTGTGCATAAGGACATGCCAAATATAGAACGTATAGTCCATTAAGACAAGAGATCCTACAATCTCTGCCCACAGCGGTAGCTGGAAGCTGCCGAGTAACCCCCAGCGGCTCCGCTCTATAGTGAATGTGAGCGGTCCAATTAAGGGGGTTTCCACCAGGATCACGGCGACAGCCGCTAAACCGGCAAGCGCGAGGTTTCGCGATTGCCGCGTTAGCCGGGGTTCGGTGGTTCGCCGCAACGGCCGCCGGAACTCTCGCCAAAGCAGTATAGCGATGGCGCCAGTAACAAGGGTCCCTGTTATCCACGGCGATATGGGTTCTATTTTCTCCGCCATGTTTGGAGAACCTTACTTAACCTCTTCGCCCCAATTGTTCCGCACCGGTCCTTCCCACGGATCCCCATTGGTGCGCTCCGCCCAAGCGTCCCACTGCACGGCCATCTTCTTCGTTATCTCTGGGCGGGCCGAAGCGAGGTTGTGTAGTTCCGTACGATCCGCATCCATGTCGTAAAGTTCCCATTCGCCTTTGTACTTCATCACTAGTTTCCACTTACCTTGCCTCACGCCACGATTGCCTTCATGGAAGTAGTAAATGGGGTCGCGCCTCGTCCAGTGCTTGCCACTGAAGGCAGGGGCGAAGCTTGCGCCGTCCAGCGGAAGTATCTTCGAGCCGTTACGTGTGGCGGGGTATTTGGCGCCAGTTACCTGAAGCACGGTAGGCATAACATCGACTAAGTGGCCTGGTTGATGCACGAACTTTCCATTCTGGGTTGAAGCGATCCCCTTCGGCCAATGCGCAATCAACGGTGTTGCAACGCCACCTTCGTGAGTAAAGTGTTTATAACGGCGGAAAGGAGTGTTATTCAGAGTGGCCCAATTCATGCCGAGATGAACGAACGAGGTTACGGCTCCGATCGGGCCACCGACAACTCTGCCGTCGGGTCCCGATTCACCATTGCCGCCGTTGTCGGACATCATCAGGATTAGCGTGTTGTCCAGCACACCGCGTTGTTTGAGGCCGGCGACCAAGTCACCCACGCTCTTATCAATTCGCGAAATAATGGCCGCGTAGAGGGCCATCAGATTATCGAACCGGTCTTTCTGTGCGTCAGTCAGGCTGTCCCAAGCTGGCGAATCGGCGGGACGTTCGCTCAACGGCCATTCCGGTTTCAACAAACCCATTTTCTTCTGCCGGGCATGTCGTTCCAAGCGCAACTGATCCCAGCCAACTTTGTACTTACCGCGGAACCGCGCTATGTCTTCAGCCGGCGCCATAAGCGGGAAGTGCGGCGCGTTATGGGGTAGATAGTGGAAGAAAGGCTTCTTTTCGGCGATAGCCTGATCAATGTACTTGAGCGTGTACTTCGTCCAAAGATCGGGGCTGTACCAGTTAGTCCCAACTTCACCTGAATCCGTGGGAATGTCCTCGCCGTTGTAGAACAGCTTCAAACGCGCGTTGTCGGAACGAGGACTGGTTTGCCCCGGAAAATAGAGTTCGCCGAATGGCGAACATAAAGAGCGTTCAAAGCCACGCTTCCAAGGTGGGGTGCCGTTAGCAAGACCAAGGTGCCACTTACCGGTCATGCTGGTGGCGTAACCAGCGTCGCCGAGCACTTCGCCCATTGTGACGCACTGGTCACTCAACTTGCCCGTGTAACCCTTTGAACCTTCCCTAATGTAGGGATCGAGGTGTCCCATTCCGGCGTGATGCGGATATAGGCCGGTCATCAACGCTGCGCGCGAAGGGCTGCAGCGGGCGGTATTGTAAAACTGCGTGAATCGCAAACCTTCGGCGGCAAGCTTGTCCAGATTGGGGGTTGGGATCTCGCTGCCATAACAGCCGAGGTCGGAGAAGCCCATATCGTCGACCAGGATGACGATGACGTTGGGACGAGTGGCTGGTGTTGCGGCGAACGCCTGTGCGAGTGGCAAGGCGAAAAGCGAGCGGCGGGTAATTGCGGTTGCGGCCATCACCTACTTGGATAACGCAGCGGAGGGGTGGCGGTCAAGGTCTCGGTTCCACATGAACGACACCTCAGCTCGGCGTTTCGAGATATACTTGCCGCCATGCGGACTCTCTCGTTGCTCCTGCTTTGCCTTTCGCTTTCCAGTGCTGAAGAATGGAACCGCTTCCGCGGCCCCAACGGTTCCGGCGTATCCAAAGACAAAAATTTTCCCGCAACGCTTAGCATGGAAAAGAACATGCTGTGGAGAAGTGGCGCAAGGCCCGGTAAGTCGTCTCCCATTCTCACCGCGCGCCACGTCTTCCTCACTGGCGCCGAAGATGGGAAGCTTTACCTGCAATGCTTTGATCGCAAGACCGGCAAGCTTGCATGGGAACGCGTCCTTGAGCAGCCGCGCAAAGAAATCGTCAACACACTGAATCATGAAGCCGCTGTAACGCCTGTCACCGATGGGGAAAATGTTTATGCATTCTTCAAGGACTTCGGAATTGTCTCCTTCGACTCCACTGGTAAGTTGCGCTGGAAGACGCCGCTTGGCCCATTCACCAACACCATGGGCATCGGCGCCTCACCAATCTTGGCTGGGGATTCGGTAATAGTCACGATTGACCAAATGGACGATTCCTACATCGCCGCAATTGACAAACGCAACGGTGAAATCCGCTGGAAGACTGCGCGCGAAGAGACGGACGGTTGGGGTACCGCGCTCACTTACGGCAAGGAGATTCTGACCACCAGCCGCGGCCAGTTGGGCTTGCATTCAGTAGCCAATGGAAAACGGGTGATGACACATCGTGGCTTGCCTATCGCTATAGTTGCAAGCCCTGTGCTTTCCGGCGATACGGTAATTCTGTTCGGTTATGGGTCGGAAGAGCCCGCACCGTTTGCGCCTCGCTTGGCGAAGCTCGATAAGAACCACGATGGCAAGCTAACCGCCGATGAATACGGCACGGATGCGTTCCTGCTGGGGATTGGCAAGTACGAAGGAAATCGCGATGGCGTCATAACCCAAGACAAGTGGGATGCCAAGCAACGCCAGGTGCTGGGGCCTAATGCGATGTTGGCCCTGCGGTTAGAACGCGATGCAAAAGGCGCGCTTGCCGCGCGTGAGTTGTGGCGCTACGACAAGAGCTTTACTAGCGTGATTCCGTCGGTACTGCTATATGAAAACGTTGTGTACTCCGTGAAGAACGGCGGCATCCTGACATCGTTGGACGCGGCTTCTGGCAAGGTCTTGAAGACCAGCCGCGTGGACGGCGCGCTGAGTGGTTATTCGTCTTCGCCAGTTGCGGCGGACGGAAAATTGTATCTGGCGAGCGAAGATGGGGTACTGGCAGTGTTGAAGGCAGGCGGTGAGTGGCAGGTACTTTCAACCGTGGACTTCGGCGAACCTATTTACGCCACTCCTGCTTTATCGGAAGGTTCGGTATTCGTTAGGACGGGCGAGGCGCTATACAGACTCGGGCGGTAGGAAGTTTAAGCTGTAGCCGCTTGCATAAGGCTCAACCCACGCAGCGGAACATAGTAAGTGAGATAGTAACGTCCGTCGGAAAACCTACGTCCGCTAGAATTTTCCACTAACACGGTAGCCCGCTTAGTAACTCGGTTCACTACTCCCACCAAACGTTGTCCTTCGTGAAGAAACGTGACGCGCGCTCCGGGCCGAAAACCAATTTCCGCCGCGCGTTCTCCCCGCGTAATGAGCGCATGCTTGTGGCTCTTGTGCCCAAATAATCCCGTTGCGATGAGTTGAAAACGCCCCTCGGAACAGTTGCTATCGCCCCAACTCAAGTTTTCGCACAAGTGGATAAATTCATGCTCAAATACTCGCTGCAGTGCTTCAAGCCGATCGGCTACAGGCAGCCCACAAACGGTGACTTCGCGATCCGCCGGGCCGAAGCCGTCAAACAACAGGCTAGTGGCGATGGCAATTTCATACCGCACGCGCCCGTCACGAGCGCGAAAGCGAGTAGTTGTGCCGGCGGTCTTCGTCATCCGCTTCGCCAGCCGAAAAGTCAAGGGGGCACTCTCCAGCGCTTGCCCGCAACGCCCGTTAAGGAAGTGTGTGTCGTAGGCGTTGAACAGAAACTGCAGATCGTTTATGTGAATGTTGCGAAAATGCGGCTGCCGGATGTGGGTCGATTGGGCCAGCATGTCCGCATGAATCTGACGCGCCTGCTGCGGGCTCAGCATTGAACCGGGCTCGACCGAGAGTAGCGCCTCGGCCAGATTTTGCTTGGCGGGGGTCATACGGAATATTCAAGATAACGCATCCAGGCCGTTGGTTACCAGCTAAAATGCCAACCCAAAAAACGCAATGGCCGAACAAAGGGCCACTACGGCTGCTAGAGTCGCTGAATTAGGTACGCCTTTCGGTCGAGCTACCAACGCAGGCGAAAGCGCGGCCACCGTAATCAGCGCCTCAACCAGCAAAACGCTTTGCGATGCATCTTGATAAATACGGATGGCGAAGAACAGCAGCGCGGCGGCTACGCCCTGCATAACCCACCGTCCGCGTGCCGATGTTGCGGCGGCGGCAAACAGCATGGAGTATGGAAAGAAGAGCCGTCTGTCCCCAGTCAGCTTGAACGCAAGAAGCCAAACCAAGCCAAGGGCGCACACCACCGTAATGTTTTTCATACCGGTTCGTTTCCGATTCAGAATCGCCAACGTGAAGAGGCTAACCATGGTCCATGGGTAGCCACCCAGCAACCATGCCAATGTGCAGAAGAGAAGAGAAAAGGCCAAAGTCATCGGTAAGTCACCATACTCACATAGTCAGATTTTCAGCTTGAACCTTAACCCAATCACTTTCTTCTTCATCATCGATTCAAACGAGCCCTGTTGCACCGCGATCTGCTTTTGAAACGCGCTGTCCTTCAATTCTTTGCGCGATGCGTTAGGCAGCAGCCCCACAGCCGTATCAAACGCCGACCGTGCCTTACTCTGGAACCCTGCCACGGCTCGATAGTAACCCTGCTGACCGGCGATCTTCCGGCAACCGCGAATCATTTCGTCCAACACTTCGGCGCGCTCCAGCGAATTGAGCGAAGGATGCGAGCCAATCACTCCGCCCCAATCGTCTAGAAACGGGCCGAGCGGCAACAGCAAATCCGCCGACCGGCGCAGCGCCTTCACATGCCGCAAGGGATAGTGCCGATGCCCTTCCGCCGACATGGCTTCCTTATAAAGCAGTGCCGCCGTTTGAAACGTCCCATTGTACGGCCTGTTGTTCTCATGCGCCAACCGATGAAACCGCGCGCGGCAGGAGTTGGTCATCGTCTCCATCGTCCAGAAGCTGATGGCTTGATCAACATCACCCAAGTTGTGCGTCAGGCTCGCGGCCAAACGCAAAGTATCCAGCTCCAGTCCATTCTTCTTGAAGGCGAACGCAAACGAATCCGTCTCGCGCCGTAACTCCGCGTCCACCGCAGTGGCGGCCTTTTCCGCATATTCGTCATCGCCCAGCTTCAAGGCCCGTCCAAGCCCGGCAGTGATCACGGAGAGCCATTCCCCGTTGTGGCCGCTCACCGGACCCCAATCGCCCAACGTCGTGGCGCGCGTTGAAATTCCGTCCAATGACCAAGCGCACATCTTCAACGTAAGGTCTATCAGGGACCGCAGCAAATCACGGGCCCGCACCTTGCGCCAAATTAGGCCGCGGATTTTTGTGTCCACGTCGGTCGGCACAAACGTCGCCACCGTGGCATGATGCGCGGCAATGCACACTGCAAAATAGTTGAGCAGTTCTTCCTCAGGATTGGCCCCGCGCTCAAGCACGGACGGCGCGGCTGCCAAGATCCGCAGAAATCCCAGCGGTCCTTCCCCCAACTCTGGCAACGGCGCGCTTTCGATAGGAAATGCCGGCAAAAACGGCGCGGTGTTCCGCACCAACTCAAGGATCGTTTGCGGCGCGATCCACTCATCCCAAACATGACTCACTAGGTCTCCACTGTGACAGATTTCGAATAGCCCTGGCACTGAAGAACCGGCAAACGAGGGTACTTCGGATAACGAGGGTCTTCCTTTGATAGCAAGCACATCGTGAAGCAACTGCCCCGGTCCGACGTAATTATACGCGCATTTTCGCAATCGGCGCATAGCCCGGCATGGCTCATTCGGGTTTTACTTCCGTGTCAAACTTGATGTTGATTTCGGCTCCGAAGCGCTGATAGTCGCTGTATGTGATCTTCAGCCGCTGCCGCACCGGACCGCTTGAAAACTGCAATGTGTCGTCGGAAAATGTCACCGCCGGAAACCAAAAACCACCCTGCATCTTCTTGCGAAGGGTGGTGAAGCGCGGGAACAGATTCTCCTCCTTGCGCTTGAAAATTTGCGGCATCGCTCGGCCTTCGCTGCGGATGGTGGAATAGTCTGACTTGTCGATCCACAGCAGCCCCTCAAATAAGCGCTGCCCATCCAGAAGTTGTCGCGGCTTGATGGACACAACCCAGCAATCGATCGAATCCATTACCTCATCGCCGCGCGCCTCCACCTTATACAACCGCAAGGTTTCCTTGGTCAGCAGCATTGGCTGCACTTCACGGATGTCGCGAAAATCCTCGTCGGTAAGACGGATCAGCGCAAGAGAATTCCACGTCTTCCCCACCAGGCGCTCAGTACGCTCACCGGTTGGGGAAAAAATAACTTCGCGTTGTTCTTTGTACTCGCCGCCTTTCGCACCGTTTTTGCCTATTTCCTCCAGCACTACTGCTTGCTTGTAGAGGTACTGCGCACGCGCGTATTCGGTGAGCGTTTCGCGATCGGCCGCAAGCCGTGCGATGTTCGCCGGCGGATCGGCCGCACAGCAGATTAGCGTAAAAAAAACACAATGGGGTGCAAACGATCTCACAGGACGATCATAACGCGGGCTTTGAAATTATGTAGGGCCCCGCCGCCGGGTATTACTTCTTCCGGCGAATCAAAGCAAGCCCCAGGATGGCGAAGCCGGCAAACATCGTTGAAGGTTCCGGAACCGTTACTTCCGACAGGCTGACCTGATCCACTCCAGCATGGAAGATGTTTCCGTTATCTGCTTCGGCAAAACGCAATCGCAGCGTTTGCCCACCTCGGGCCTGCAGCAGAGCCGTCACATTCACGGAGACAAGTGCGTATCCCGAAGTAAGGGGATCGCCGACATTTGTCTGGTACAAGTTCTGCAGCACGTCAGCCCCCGCCACGCTGAACGGGTTCGCGGCGGTTGTGATGATGTCCACGCGAAACTGTTGATTAAGGGTCGGCGTCGAAAAATCAGGCGTATTGGGAACCGAATATGCCCCAGCCTGATTGTTCAAATACAGCATGAAGGAAAGCGAGAATGGGACGGAAATTACATTCGGCACTACGAAATCCTGGTACAGAACGTGGCTTCCCGGACCTTGAGCATCGGTCATGGCGGCGCGTATTGGCCCTGGCGGCAGCGGCACGAGATCTCCATTTACGGGCGAGGTTGTTCCAGACTGAAGCAAGAACGCTCCGTCGCTGCCCACTTGGTTGGCGATAGTCCAAGTTAGTAAGCCCCATCTCGAACCCTCCATTGAGAATGAGCTGCGTGGCATGCGCTTGGGTGGCGAGTGCGGTCGCGAAAATAAGCACTTTCAGCCTGAAGGGTGGGATCGTTCATAGACAGGGGAATCGTATCGGCCCATGAAGGGGCCGAAATTAGGCTGAGGCTGATAGCCAGGGCCGGGGAAAGAATGGGGTGAGCAAGGGAGATTTTTCTCAGGAATGGGTAATGCATGGGCAATTTACTCCTAATTATTTGTCCGGCGATGAACGCCTGGGCTTTTGGTACCAACAGTACATCAACCTAGATCGCAAAGCAATGGAAAACATTGTGGTTAGCTAACAATTAACCAAAGGAAACTATTAATTTTAATGAATAGATGACTCTCTACCTTAGCGGCTTGCGAGGAAGCAAAGGCTAAGTCAGCCTCGTGTTATCCTAAAAATTCCCCATCGGGCAATCAAATGCGACAACTCCGCTATGAAACACCAAGCGGGATACATGTCACCCGGACCGCCTCCAAGGTTAACTTCAACAAAGGCTTGAAGCACCTTCCGAGCGATCTAGACAAGTTCCGCGGCTTTTACCTTTCCTCGGGGTACGAATTCCCTGGACGGTATTCGCGGTGGGATATCGCAAGCACCAAGCCCCCTCTCGAAATCATTGCCCGTTCGCGCATTGTCGAGTTCCGCGCACTCAACCAGCGCGGCGAAATGCTGCTCAACATGCTGGTACCCGTGCTTTCGAAACATCCGCATTGGGATTCACTGCGCCATGAAAGTAAGTTGATTTCCGGCACGTTGCTGCCGCTCCCAAAACTGTTCTCCGAAGAAGAACGCTCAAAGCAACCTTCGGTCTTCTCCATCCTCCGCGCGCTGGTCACCGAATTCAACCACAAAGAAGACGGTCGCCTGGGCCTCGTCGGCTCCTTCGGTTACGATCTGCTGTTTCAGTTCGACCCCATCGAACTAAAGCTCCCGCGCGGCGAACGTAAGGACCTCCACCTCTTCCTTTGCGATGACATCTATTACGTCGACCGCAAGCGCGAAGTCATCGACCGCTACCAATACGATTTTCAAACCGCCGGCTTTTCCACCGTGGGGCTGGATCGAAGCGGCGAGCCGGTGCCCGAATCGCCCAAGCTGCCGCCAGGCCCCGTAGTTAGCGATCACACCCCGGAAGAATACATGGCCGGCGTCGAAACCGTACGGGAAGGCATGCGCCGAGGCGATTTTTACGAAGTCGTGCTCCGACAAACCTTCTCCACTCCTTACCCCGACCCGCCCTCGAAACTGTTTCAGCGAATCCAAAAAGCCAGCCCCTCGCCCTACGAGTTTTTACTGCAACTAGGCGAAGAACAATTAGTTGGCGCATCGCCCGAAATGTTTATCCGCGTCGAAGGCAATCGCGTGGAAAGTTGTCCCATCGCAGGAACTGCCCGCCGCACAGGTGATCCGTTGGCCGACGCTGAAAACATTCGCGAGTTACTCAATTCCAAGAAAGAAGAGTCGGAACTTACAATGTGTACCGACGTCGACCGCAATGATAAGTCGCGTGTCTGCGAACCGGGCTCAGTGCAAGTTATCGGTCGCCGTCTAATCGAAGCTTATGCCGGCCTGTTTCATACGGTAGATCATGTTGAAGGTACGTTGAAGCCGGGCTTCGACGCGATAGACGCATTTCTTTCGCACATGTGGGCCGTGACCATCATCGGTGCTCCCAAAAAAGCCGCCGCCCAAGCGATTGAGGATCGCGAAAAGGACGCCCGTGGCTGGTATGGCGGCGCCGTGGGCATGCTTTCGCTTAGCGGCGATCTGAACACCGGCATCCTCATCCGTACGGCCCACTTGAAGAACGGCATGGCGTCTTACCCCGCCGGCGCAACGCTGCTGTACGATTCCGACCCCGCTTCGGAGAATGCCGAGTGTCACCTCAAGGCGACAGGGTTTTTCCGCGCCCTCGAAATGGGCAAGCACAAAAAGCCGGCCACATCCGAAGTTACTAAGAAGGTAGGCGAGGGCGTGAAGCTGTTACTCGTCGATAACGACGATTGCTTCATCCAAACCCTGGCTAACTATGCTCGTCAAACTGGCGCCGAGGTAGTAACCTACCGCCATGGCATCCCCGAAAAACTGATCCTTGAACTGAACCCGGACATAGTTCTGATGTCGCCCGGGCCTGGTCGGCCCGAAGATTTCGGTGTTCCGCAACTGGCCCGCTTCGCCGCTGCTAACAACATCCCAACGTTCGGTGTCTGCCTAGGCCTGCAAGGCATTGTCGAAGCGTTTGGCGGTAAGCTCGGCGTGCTAAGTTATCCGATGCACGGCAAACCGTCGATGGTCCAACATGCAGGCAAGGGCGTGTTTGAAGGCTTGCCGCCCCAAGTCCGCGTGGGCCGCTACCACTCTCTTTACGCGATCCCGGAAGACCTGCCTGACGTGCTGGAAGTGACGGCCCGAACCGAGGACGGCGTGATCATGGGCGTCAAGCACAAGACGCTTCCCGTTGAGGCCGTCCAGTTCCATCCCGAATCGCTGCTCAGCTTCGATGGAGCCGCCGGCCTGAAGATCATTGAAAACATGGTGCGCCTTTACGGGCGCTTAAGGAAATGATTCCCCTCTCCAAGCGCACCGCCGTCTTCGTCATTGCCGCACTGATAAGCGGGCTCTGTCTTTACGACTTCTGCAATTGGATTTACGGCTGCGGCTGCCAATCGTTTTGGCGCGCGGGGGCTGAACATTGCAACATTCATCACGGTCCCAAGCATTGCCCTTGGTGCACGCACGGCGGTGCGGGCTTCGTAGTTTCCGCGTTGGTAGTCATGTCGGTGCAGGGCTGGATCGCTTTTCGCGCCGCGGGACCTTCGCTACTGGTAAGATTGGCTTTGTGCCTCGCTGCCTTTCCCGTACTGGGCGGATTGATTGCATGGCTCGTCGGTTTTTCTCAAGGGTACTGGAGCCGCTAAGGTATTGCCCCAATCGAATGTGGACGAGATACTTAAATCCTGATGTTTGATCTCACAACCCTCTCCTACATTCTGCTTTTAGTCATTGCTGTTTGGATCGCCGTCAATTACGACGACGAAAGCGGCGGGGGCGGGCGCCGATGCCGAATTCCACTTTAATGGATGTCTGAAGTTATCATCATCGGCAGTGGCCTGGCAGGTTTGGCCGCGGCGGTTCGTTTAGGCGAAGCTGGCCACCGCGTCCGAGTCCTTGAAATGCGTCCGTTTCCAGGCGGCCGCGCAACATCTTTCCCACTTGAAAATGAAACCATCGACAATTGCCAGCACATCCTGATGCGCTGTTGCACCAGTTTGCTCGATTTCTACCAGCGCATGGGCGTCACGCACAAAATCAAGTTCTACAACGAATTTCCGTTGATCGAACCGGGCGGAAGAATGTCGGTGTTGAAAGGCGGCCTCCTGCCTGCCCCGCTCCATTTCACCGGATCATTTCTCAAGCTAAAATTCCTCTCGTGGGCTGATAAGATGGCCATTGGCCGCGCCATGGCCGCGATTTATAAAGAGAACGGCCACCGTACGGATTTGGACGACATCACCATGCTCGATTGGCTGCGTGAAAAGCGGCAGACTAAGCAGGCTATCGCGCGATTTTGGCATCCGGTCTTAGTCAGCGCAATCAACGAAGATTTGGATCGCATGGCGGCCGCCCACGGATTCCAAGTGTTCGCCTTGGCCTTTCTCGGGGGCAAGCATAACTACGAGATGGGCGTGCCTACTGTGCATCTAGCCGAACTGTTTGGCGAACGATGCTGGAAGCGGCTGCCTAACGTAACTTTCGAATACCGCGTCCCTGTAGATCAGATCCTCGTCGAACAAGGCCGCGTCACCGGAGTCATGGTGAAAGGCGCGCGGCTTACTGCCGATACTTACATCAGCGCTGTACCTTTCGAACGCCTGGAAAAGCTGTTCCCCGAATTGGGCATCGACTATACGCCCTTTGAGCATTCCTCCATCACAGGCATCCATTTGTGGTTTGACCGCAAGGTGACAGACCTGGCTAACGCCGCCATGCTGGACCGTACGATTCAGTGGATGTATAACAAGGATGGTGGCCGTTACTTACAAATCGTAGTTAGCGCCAGTAAAGGCCTACTTAGTATGGGGCGACAAGAAATCATCGATTTGGCTTTAAGAGAACTAGCCGAGTTCTTCCCGCTGGTGCGTCAAGCGCGACTGGAAAAGGCGCAGGTGGTGAAGGAAGCCCGCGCGACCTTCTCACCGCTGCCGGGCCTTGAGTCGAAGCGCCCCGAAGCGAAGACGAAATTCCCCAACTTCTTCCTGGCTGGCGATTGGACCAAGTGCGGGTGGCCAGCGACGATGGAAGGGGCTGTGCGTAGTGGGTACAAGGCTGCGGACGCCGTCCTGACCCCTAAGTAGCCGTGCAAAACGGCGACTGACGAAACTGATATCTTTTTTCGCTACCGCAAGGGATTGATTTTTATGAAGGGTAACTTGCGACAAAAGGCTGTCTGTTCCGTTAGTTCCCGTTTTTCACTGCGCTACAATAGGCAAGAATGCAGCCCGATCCGCTTCTCAAGGCGCTCTCCGATGTCGATCCCAACATGCCGTTGGAGCCGGGCGATCCGCGCTTTGAAGACTTCGATGCGATTCGCGGAATCGAACTGCGCGGTAGAATTTCCAAGCTTCTCAAGGCGGCGGAGATCGGCGGGAAGTACGCGAAGATTGTAGTGGCGGGGCATCGCGGTTCTGGAAAATCCACTGAATTGAATCGCGTTTACGAGGATTTGAAGGACAAAGGTTACGTTGTCCTATGGGCTTCCGTCAACCTTAATCTTGACCCGAAAGATATCTCGTTCAGTGACGTCATGCGGCTCTTGGTGCTGCTCATCGACGACCGCTTTGGGCCCGAAATCGAGAGCAACCCCGGCCTTAAACAAGCCTTCGAAACTGTCCAGGCGTGGTTCCGGGAAGTCACCATAAAATTGGAAGATGACATTCAGGATGCCCGAACCAACTCGGTCGACATTGCAATAGGCGGGAAGGTCGAAGCAGTAGTGGAAGGAGAAATCGGGGCGGGGCTTGTCAAAGGCAAAGCCAAGGCAAGAACGGAACTGGGAAAGCTGCAAGCGGCGATCAACATCCTCCGTCGCAGTAACAGTAGCAAGCGGACCGAGATAAAAGAAACTTTGGAGCGCTACAGCAACGAGCTGGTCAGTAACGTAAATTCGCTTCTGCGTGCAATTCCGCAGGCGTCCCGAACCATTTTCATTCTGGACAATGTCGACAAATACGACGCGAAAATAGTTAATGATGTGTTCCTTGAAAACGCTGATCTATTCCGTGATTTGGATAGCCATCTTGTATTCACCGTGCAGTCGTCGCTTCTCTTTAATCCGGAGAATCATGTACCCGATCAGGCTTTCGAGACTCTTCGCTTGCCAATGCTTCCAATATTCAAGCCGATGAGCCGCACACCAAATCCGCCCGTGGTTCAGCATTTACAGGACGCCATCGAAAAGCGGGTTCCAAAAGTTTTGTTTGCCGATTTCGATTCGGCCACAGAGAAGGCGGTCCATTTTTCCGGAGGATGCTGGCGCGACCTGCTGCGCATCCTTCATGGCGCCCTTCTGGATGCCAATGTTGTTATAGAAATGAAAGACATCGAAAGCGCTATTGGCCGGGTTGCCCAAACCTACACAGGCTTGATTCGTGACGAAGATGACTTGAAACTTCTCGCCGAGGTTCATACAACCAAGCATTTGATGTCGAACGAACGGTCACTGTATCTGCTGCACCACCTTTGCGTCCTCGTTTACAACGGAACGAATTGGTACGATGTCCACCCGCTTCTTGGGAATTATGATCCGGTGAAGAAAGCAGTCAATGAGGCAAAAACCGTCAAGTCATGAACTCCCTGGCTCCTCAGGAGTTATCGCGTTTGCGCCGTTTCGTGCTGGGCCATCCGGACCGGTTTTCTCTGGCCATTATTCGGGCGCCACAGTTGGACGTTCGAGAGGATCTCATTCAATGGACGCGGGAACTCGCAACTGAACAAGCAAGGCCTTTCCAGGTAATTCCGGGGGCGAATCTGAGCCCCGACGAGATCTGGCGGCAGTTGTCAACAGGTTCCGCCTTAGGAACAATTTATATTCTGACGGGAGTCGATCAGCACCTGGCGAATGTTGACAAGGGTCTGGCGCGAATCTTGAATCTTCAACGGGAACGAATCGCCGAATTGGTCCCAGGGCCGATGCTTCTGATGATCGGGGAATTGGCTTTCAATCACCTATTGCAGGATGCTCCCGATTTTGCGGATTGGTACGCGGCAAGCTTCACTTTTACGCGCGAAACCACCGAACGTGGCGAGATGATTCTATCGGATTCGCCGGGCCGGAAGATTTCGGAATTCTCACGCGACTTGATCGAATCCCGCATTGCGTTGCTCGAAGGGCAACTCCGACAACCACGATCAGACTTGCAGCGGGCAAAAGTCCTTTTGGAATTGGCCGGGCTACATCGGGACTGGGTCTCGGCTCTTCCCGGAAGTGGTGTCTCTTCTCTTACCGCGCAGCGAAGCCTGGAAGCGGCAAGTGCGGAGGCTGAACAAGCGGCAAATCTATTTCGGGAGAACTCTGGCTCGGAATCAGATTTGGGCAATGCACTCTTTATGCTCGAAACCATGCTGGGTGAGTTGGGGAGGCCCGAAGAGGCGCTGGCGGCAGCGCGCGAGGCGGTAGACATCCGTCGGCAATTGGCCCAGAGCAGACCCGACGCCTTCCTGCCCGACTTGGCGAGGTCGCTCAACAACTACGGCAACAGGTTGAGCCAGTTGGGAAGGCGGGAAGAGGCGCTGGCGGCAGCGGGCGAGGCGGTAGCCCTCTACCGGCAATTGGTCCAGAGCAGACCCGACGCCTTCCTGCCTGACTTGGCGTCGTCGCTCGCCGCTCTGGGTTCCGCAACAGAAGACCCAAAATCGGCCGCGGCTCTATTCCACGAAGGTGCTGGAAGCTTGCTTCCCTTCTTCCTCAAATTGCCCCAGGCTCACGCCCCGCTTATTTCCAAACTCTGCCAGGCGTATATTGGGGCCTGCAAACAGACCTCGGCGGAACCAGATCCCGCCCTGTTGGAGCAAGTGTTTCAGGTCCTCCAGAAAATGCAAAACGAAGCCAAAGACTAGATAGATTTTCCGATCGCATATCCGGCCAACCTCAACCTATTTTTCAGCCACCGTCTGTGAAGTCAAAACACACTTCCAAGAGCGGTATGGCCAACTGAAGTACTTTGTACAAGTGTTCTCAAGCAACCTTGGCTTGCGAGCAGCTTTGTGGTAACAGTGTCTATACCTTGGCGACTTAGTTAGATTGGCCAGCCCTTTTCGGGGCGCAAAGAGTAACAAACCTCTGAAAAAATACCTTGGCTCGGTTGAAACAGGAGATCGGACATTGGCCGGTAAACGATCACAAGCCCTTTTCAACTTACTTTCACTCAAAACAAACCACTTACTCAATTCCGCCCGCTGCACCGTTTTTTCCATGCGCTATGTTTGAACCAGAAGATTATTTTG
>JANXXI010000004.1 GCA_025350695.1 Acidobacteriota bacterium | reverse complement strand
CGCCGGATGCTCGCTGCGCCATTGCTCTAATCGCTGGCTCAGCTCTAATAAATCAGGGGAAATCGGTGTCGCTTGTTGGGGCATGTCTCAACTTACGCCTCATCGTGGCGGCGAGTCACGCACTATTGCCGAAAGCTCACTCGAGTTGCAATGGCAATGTATCTGGAAAAGTAATCCTTGGCGCTCCAGCTGGTGTGAAGTGCGATGATGGCGAGTATGCTCCACCTATTCGCATCTTCTTTCTTGGTTGCGTCGATGTGCATTTTGCCGCTCTTGCTGCTTTTGCCGTGGCTTGTTTGATGACTACACAATATGCGGCCGCCTTCGCCGGAGTGCTCCGGGATTGGAACCGGCGGCCACCTTTGTTGGCGCTAATCGTTGGAGCGACGATGGCAATTACGGTAACCTTGGCCTCTTCGAAACTCGGCATCATGACAATCGCGGTCCGCAGTCGTTTTGCTTTTCTCTTGTTGTCCCAAACATTTCGTCCGCCCTTGGAATTTATATGAACCGCGCCGCGGAGGAAGGAGTGATGCCAGTACAGATGTCCTATTCCGGCTTCAATTTCGATATTCTAACCGGGCTACTGGGTCTGTTCCTCCTTACAGGCGCTTGTCGCCAAGAGTGCTTCGCGCGTGGAACTTCGTGGGATTTTGCCTCCTGTTAAACATCGTTGGCCTCTCTATCTTTCACTTCCGCCCATCGCGGCATTCGGCCCCGCCAAATTCAATGTCTGGATTACGTATCAGCCGTTCATATGGCTGCCAGGCGTACCCGTGCCAAGCGCGCTGCCGGGCCACATCCTCGTATGGGGAAATTGGGCGCGTCTGCTATTTCAACTTATTGACTCGAAAGTTTCTGGCCCACTGACCTCCCAACAAACCTCGATTCTTCCCGTCCACGCCAAACAGAACTCCCGCCGTGCCGTCGTTGCGGCCAATTGCCTTTGGACCTTCCCAAGCCGCTGGAATGGAAACCTTTTCAACGGGCTTATCGCCCTGTTGAAAGCTGATGAGCCGGCCATCCATCCAGACGTTTAAGAACTCACCTCGAGCTTCGGCTTCCAGACGATGGAAGACCTTGGAATCGAACTCCGCCAAGGGTGCAGCGTAGGCGACCACCGCCAGCGGGTTTAACCGTTTCACCTGGACGGAGCCGTTGGAAAACAATTGAATCCAGTAACCGGCCGAGGTTCCTCCAATCAGTCCGTCCCCTCCCGCGGCTTTGCGACTGCGGAAATAGGGGCCGGCTTCTGTTAGTTGTCCGGATTCACCGGACGGCGCTAGGAGATCCACGGAGATTCGCAAATCCTGGCCAACATCGGCGCCGCGTAGTGACCACAATTCGCAATCGTTTACTGTTCGCGCCAGTTGAATTCCGGCGAAATCCTTCCCGTCATTGTGAAATGCGGCCGAATCTTCCCCTGGCTTCCTGTCTTCAATTCTCAGGCCTGCTCCGATAGGAAGATAGTAGTAGTCTCCCAAATCATGCATTCCAGCCGTGCAACGGTAAAGCGCGCCTACCTTGCCTGGATTGAAATCGAAGTTGTACACGCGGACATCATCTATCAACCCGTGAAAATATGCTGATCCCGGCAGTCCTTCGCCAATGCGCCAAGCGGCGCGATTGTTTGTAAGGGCGGGCGGAACCTTATCGGATGCCTCCCGCTTGCCATCCACGTAGATGCCAAGCCGCTTAGCCGGCGCCGGTTCGTAGGTCACCGCTACATGATGCCAAGCCCCGTCATTCCACAAGCTCGATGTTCTGGTGTCGCCCGCATCCTGCCACCCGGCAAGCAATGCGCCACTTGTTTCCATGCCTAAGTTGAAGCGCTCGACCGTGGGGCCCCGGAAGTCGGATCCATATACAAACAGGGCCATGTGCTGGACCACCGGGAGATCCGCTTTCATCCAAAGGCAGATGGTGCGGGCATTGTCGCCGCCTGGTAGCGATCCGTTTCCCTTTCCGCCAACCATCGTATTCAAACCGTCAAAACGCAAGGCGCCGTGCAGCTTCCCGTGGACCCAACTGGCTGGAGCCCGCACCTGCCCCGTTTCAAGTCGCCCGCTTGCATCGGATGCCACTAAACCCGCTCCCTCGTCGAACCGCCACCAGGCCACCTCCCGGTAAACCGGCTCTAACTCCGCCGGTTTTCTAGTGACATACCTGTAGGCGCCGCCCGCAGCCGCTAGCGCGATCACCGCCCCAAGGAGAGCTCTTATCCATTTGTGGGTGAGATACATTCTCTGGGACTTCGGGGCCACAACACCCAATTCAAATTCGTCTTCGGCGTAAATCTCCTCCACCGGCGCTATCCATTGATATCCGACGCGAGGAACGTTCCTTATATAGATGGGTTCCTTTGCGTTGTCACCTAGAAGCTTCCGGATCTCGATGATGCATTGCGCCAGCGAATTCTCCGAAACCTGAGTGTCCTTCCAGAACTTCTCAAGTAGTTCCTCGCGATGAATCAGGCGGTTGCGGTTTTGCAACAAATAATGCAATAGCTCAAATACGCGAGGCCGGGGGGTAAGAGTATTCCCATTACTCATCAAAAGGTGCTTTTCCGGATGGATCGAACCGTTTACAAACCTAAACTCCGAAACCTTCGGGGCGCCGCTAACCCCTGTATTGACAGAAATTTGATTGTTTCTTGATTGCGATTTGCGCTGCATGGCGAGACACTATCTTAACCTGACTGGACGTTAATGTATGACGGTTTATTCACGGCGATGTTTCGTGGTCGCACCTTATTAATTAATCTTGCCAAGAGGAAACCAAGTTGATTCACCGCATCCCCCTATCTATTGTTCTGACGTTGACGTTAGGATTGCTGAGCCTACCGTTAACGGCGGTTTCGGTCAGGACCTCGCAAACATCGGTGGCTGCCTCGTCAGGTAGCTGCGCTCCGCCCTCGGCTGTAACTTCCTTCCCCACTACGGCAACTGAAGTTTGGGCCAATTTCATAGTAGATCAGGCGCTGACCGGCGACGTGGCAAAGTTTGAGTGGTTGAATCCTTCCGGACAAGTTCAGAAGACTATTACTTACGCGGCTCTTCCCAGCGCGGGCTCTTTTTGTTTTGATCCATGGCTAACAAAGGCGGGCGATCCCCTGGCGCTAACGGCTGGAACCTGGAGCCTCCGGCTGGTTTGGAACGGAACCAATACATTAACAACGCTTACTTTCACAGTCACCGGGGCTGGCGGCGGCGCCGGCGCAGCCACGTTGGTGGGTTCGCCCGTCATGACGAAGGTTGCCACTGCTTCTTGCACATCGGCTCAGCCCCTGGCTGTAACAAGTTTCTCCACCACGGATCCAAACATTACGATCTGGTTCACACTGGCCGGCGTGCGGAATGGTGACAACCTCAGTATCACCCTCAACGGCCCCAATGGAGCTACTTTTACACCGTCCAACCACACGAACATTAGTGTACCGGCCGGAACCACGTCCAACTGGTTTTGCAGCAGTTGGACCCCAACGGCGGCAACGGTCGCTGGAGCCTGGACTGCCCGCGTTTACCAGAACAATAGCTCCAATCCTATCTTCTCTCTGCCTTTCACCATCACAGCGGTAGCAGGTGGAGGCGGAGGTGGAGGAGGCGCCGCGACCCTCAATGTGAATCTCGTGCAAAACGGCAACGCCGAGGCCAGCAATCCTCCTAACAGCAGTTGCACCGGCGCGGGGACGATTCCCGGTTGGACAATCACTGGCGATCCTTCGCCATGCGCATACGGTCCGGCTTTCGGCGGCCCTCTGCTGACCTCACCCGGTCCACCCGATAGAGGCCAGAACTTCTTTGCCGGGGGCAATGTCACTCGCTCCACCATGAGCCAGACTATCGACGTTTCTGCTTTCGCGTCGCAAATTGACTCGGCGGCGGGAATCATCTGTACCTTTTCGGCCTACCTGGGAGGCTACCAAAATCAAAACGATAATGCCAAGATAACAGCGACGCTCCGAGGCTTTGGTTCGCCATCGATCTTAGGACCTGTATTTGCCGCGGAGCGGAATAACATTACCGGATTGATCTTGAAATCGGCGGCTGGACCTCTTCCGGCCGGCACGCGGTTCATCGACATTGTGATTGAGTTTACCCGCACGGACGGCACCGGTAACGACGGCTATGCGGACAACATCTCCTTAATTCTTTCTTCCGGAACTGGGGGAGGCGGCGGTGGCGGCGACTCGTTCATCCTGAGAACCTCGCCCGATCCACTCGACTTCGGACAAGCCCCCCTGAATCTGCCGAAGACTCTGAATGTGACGCTTTCCACGCCTGGGAACTCGTTCCAGGTAAGGCCAACGGCGTCGGCTCCATTTTCCGTTTCTCCCACGCTCGTGACGGTGCCCACCGGTGGCAGCGTGCAACTTCCCGTTACGTTCACCCCTACCTTTACCTCAGCGCAACCAATTACCGGGCAGTTGGTCCTCACCGGTGTAACGGCGTCGGGCGCTACGCCAACCTGGAGCGTCGGTTTGACTGGTTCCGGAGTGACAGGCGTTGGGGGTGGTGGCACTTGCGCCATCAACATTACTTCAGACAAGGGCCTCGGTCCGTTCAATCTGACGACCGAAGGCACAGCAGACTGGTATCACATCGGGATTTTCTCGCAGCCCAGCAGCAGCAACTGCCCCACCGGCTCGATCCAGGGAACGCAAACTTGCGTAGCCTCTCAGCGGAAGAACGGGCCTAAAGTGCTTGGTGACTTGCAATTCTTTGGGATATCTAACAACGCCGGACCTTTCGTTCACTACGTCGCTGACCAACGGGGTTTAAACTGGACCGATGGCACGCAGCCGCAGCCCAGCGGGACACAAAGTGGCGCCATTATGATCGATTACGGTGGATTCCAGTTCACTGCCCCCGCCGATCAGTCTCAGCGTACGCTGACGCTCCATGTTGGGGTCGCCGGGAGGGACCCTGCGCACACGGGTAAGCTCATCGCCCACATTGACGGCATGACGGACCAGGTGATTCCCGTCGGGGACAGCACCAGCCAGGACATCAACTACAAGATCGTCTACCAGGCTCCGCAGAGCACCCAGATGACCGTAACGTTCAAGCAAGATCAGCCCACAGATTGGCTCCTCTTCCAGGCCGCGGCGCTTAGTCTGCCGGTGCAGGGTTCGAGTTGTAGCGCAACGGGCGTGGGCGGAACTGGAGGCGGCGGAACTACGGTGGGCTCCTTCACCAATGGCGGATTTGAACTTCCCGGCACGGGTGAGACGTTAAATGTGGCTAAGAATTCCACGTTTATAACGGGTTGGGTAGTTACAAAGGACAACGTTGATTATGTCGGCGGGTTTTTCTCGCCCAGTGAAGGGCGCTACTCTATCGACTTAGATGGCAACACGCCAGGGGCAATCGCTCAAACTTTCGCCACTACACCAGGAACTAACTATACCGTGACGTTCGATATGGCAGGCAACCCTACTGGGGGCGTGAAGTCGATGCGCGTTACTGCCGCCGCGAATTCTCAGGATTATACGTTTGATACTTCGGGCAAGAGCAACTCAAACATGGGTTGGACAACGAAGACCTTCGTATTTGCGGCAACGGCGGCCGCCACAACGCTTGAATTTACGAGTCTAATGCCCGCAGGCAGCAATGCCGGTCCCGCTCTCGACAACGTTCGCGTCACGGTAGGCGGAACGCCCGGCGGTGGCGGCGGTGGCGGAACCCCTGGTTGTGATTACAATGTCAGCCCCACGGATGTCCCCGCTGGGGGGAACGGAGCAAGCAACATCGTCCTAGTGTTCACCGGGCCCACCTGCACTTGGACGGCGACGCAAAATCCGGCGTTCCCTTGGATAACCGTCGGCAGCAGCGGCGTCACAAGAACAGGTAACGGATCGGCCAGTTGGTCAGTACCGTTGAACCCATCCGCATCTCCACGCGTTGGAACGTTTACCGTTGCGGGGCGGACCGTTACCCTGACGCAAGCCGCCGGCACTCCATGCACGTTCACCCTTAACCCGGCAACCAACCAAACTGCTATTCCAAGCAGCGGAGGAACCACCACTTTCCTTGTCAACCCGAGCAGCAGTTCCTGCGCGTGGACCGTTACCCTGCCCGTGTTGTCCCCCCCCTGGGTAACGGTCGCAAGCGGGTTGGGCGGCACTGGTAATGGAACTGTCACGCTTAACGCGGCACTGAACTCCTCGGCTGCCCGCTCCGCAAATATCACCGTCGGTAACCAAAGCAGCTCAGCCACGTTCACGATTAACCAAGCCGGTTCGGCGCCTTGTACTTTCCGGGTCAGTCCGTCTACCAATGCGATACCGATACCGGCCACCGGCGGAAGCGTTTCCTTTGACATAACACCGAGCGATGGCTCATGCCCGCGGTACGTTGCCAACCTTCACGATTGGATCTCCATTCCA
>JANXXI010000001.1 GCA_025350695.1 Acidobacteriota bacterium | reverse complement strand
ACCCACCGAGCGGTACCTCAGCATCCATCGGGCTAACTGCCCAAGGATGCGCATGTGGGAGCATAGTAATTCTGGATACACGCATACGACGAATTGCTATGGAAAAGTGTGTGCTCGAATCGAAGCCGATCTGCACGGTTGGGCCGAAAAGCATTTCAAGAATTCGCAAGTGGATATAAAAAGACAGTGTCCGTTTTGCTAAAGTACCGATTTTCAAACTGATACACTACCAGAGCCTGCGGTCTGTTTGCTGCCATCGCGGTTGACCCTTCCACTCTGAACGGTAACATCTTGATGGGATATCAGGGCTCGTTCACCGGCCCAAGCGATGGATCCAAGAACCACTGGCAAGCGACGAGGAAATAGAGGATAGTTATGCCAATTACAAGAAAGCAATTTCTGACAACCGGGGCCACTGCCGCCATGCCTCTCAGCAGCCGTGGGGCACAAACTAGCAACGCCCGCCCGAAGAACGTGCTGTTCCTGATGACCGATCAGCATAAGCCCGATTGCCTCTCTTGCGAAGGCGATAAAATCGTGCGTACTCCCAATATCGACGGCTTCGCCAAGAGCTCCGTTCGCTTCAGCAACGCCTACTGCACCGACCCGGTCTGCACTCCGTCGCGCGCGTCAATCCTCACCGGGCTCTACACTCACAACCACAAGACCTACAACAACACCACGCCGTGGCCCTTCGAGCACAAAACCATGGCGCATGCCTTCTCCAAGGCTGGCTACATGTCTGCTCTCATCGGCAAGATGCATTTCGTCGACGCGCAAACTCACGGCTTTGATTACCGGCTGGACTTCAACGACTGGTGCCAACAACTGGGTCCCATGACCAAGCTTTTTGCTGAAGAATTAGGCCGCCGCAATTCCGGTTCCGGCATGCCCCAAATTGACGACCTCTGGCGTGATTTCGACGATCCCTGGAAGGGCGTGCGGGAACTTGACGGGCGCAAAGGCGCAACGCATCCGGGTCGCGTCTCAAAAATACCGGAAACCCATCACTTCGAAAACTTCATCGCCCGGGAATCGATCCGTTTTCTGAAGAACCATGGCAAGAAGCAACCGTTCTTCCTCATCAGTTCGCTTCTAAAGCCGCACGATCCCTTCATGCCCGCTCAGCGGTTCGCCGACATGTTTCCGGGCAAAGACATGAAGCTTCCAGACACGTTCGGAAAGGTTGATCTGAACGCGATTCCAAAGCGTGTGCGAAATTCTATTCAAGGCGCCAATGTGGATATGAAGGATCCCGCCGAAACCCTCAGCCACATAGCGATGTACTACGCCAACTTGGCGCATGCCGACGACGCACTAGGGCAAGTACTTAAAGCCCTTCGCGATCTGGACCTGGAAAAAGACACCATCGTTATCTACGCCTCTGATCATGGCGAGATGTTGGGCGAGCACGGCTTGTGGCAGAAGTTCCAGTTCTATGACCCTTCCTGCGGCGTGCCTTTGATGTTCCGCGTCCCTGGCATGACAGCCGGTGAGGCGCGCTGCGATGTGCCGGTCAGCCTTGTGCAACTCATGCCGACTCTTTGTGAACTTTGCGGGCTGACTCCACCTCATAAGAGCGATGGGGAAAGCCTGGTGGATTTGATCCGGCAACCGAAGCTCAAGAAGAACACCAAAGTCTATGCGGAGTTCGCCCTGCAAACGCCCAGCGCGAAGTATATGATGCGTTCCGGTGATTACAAACTCACGCATTGGGTGAACGATACCCCGGAGCTCTACCATATGCGCGACGATCCCAAAGAGATGCATAACCTCGCCGTCCTGAACGAACACAAGGGCCGCGTGAAGGATCTGGAAGCGCAACTGTTCGACTGGCATCGTCCAACGGAGGCGAAGGTTTGAAGACGCCCGTCACCGTAACCACGTGCGAGCCGGGCAGCCCTCAACTCAAGGGACTGCTTGCTCGACGGTTGCCTAGGAGAAGCATCTTGCCAAGTCACTTGGTATGATTGACAATTGCCACAATGTACAACGCCACTGTCTTCCCGAAAGTACTCATCGCCGGTATCCTGATCGCTCAGTCCCCGGCAGTTTTGGGTCAACCAAATCCCCAGGCCCGCCCGCCGCGGCCGCCCCGCTCTTCAACCCAGAGCCCAGCCTCAGCGCCTCGCCCGAAATCGGCGGCGCCTCAGACTTTTACCGCCGCGCAACTTCGCGAAGGCGAAGTGCGGTTCGGAGCTCAGTGCGGATTTTGCCACGGCAAAGATGCCGCCGGAGGAGAATCCGGTCCGGACTTGACCCGCGCCGAACTGGTCGCCAAGGATTCTAATGGCGACAAACTCGCCCCCATGATCCGCGCCGGCCGGCCCAACAATGGCATGCCCGCGTTTGCCAATCTCAGTGATGCGGACATGAAGGCAATCATCGCTTTCATGCACGGCCAGATGGATAAATTCGCGGAGCTTGGCGGAGGCCGCCGCTCGGTCGAACCCTCCGATCTAGCCACCGGCAACGCCGAGGCGGGCCGCGCCTACTTCAACGGAACTGGAAAGTGCACCGCGTGCCACTCCCCTACTGGAGATCTGGCCGGTATCGGTAAGAAGTTGCAAGGTCTGACCCTCATCCGCGCGATGCTTTATCCTAGCGGCGCCCGTGGAGCACCAAGTTCCGCTCCCTCCAAAGCTACCTTTAAGCTGGCATCGGGCCAAACGGTGGTCGCCCCAGCAGTCGCCGAGGACGATTTCAGTGTTACCGTCCTCGATCCCCTGGGAGCGAGGCAAACGTATCAGAAAACCGCCGTCAAGGTCGCGGTCGAGGATCCATTGTCCGCGCATTTTGATCAACTCGGAAAGTACACTGACGCGGAGATGCACAACGTCTACGCATACCTGGAGAGTTTGAAGTAGAATCCTATGCGCATCTCAAACCGAATCGTAACATTCCTCTGCCTTGCAGCCCTTCCCATCGGCGCACAGAGCGTCGACCCGAAAGCCTTGCTCAATCCACCCACGAATGCTTGGCTCACCTACCACGGCGATTACACCGGCCAGCGGCACAGCAAGCTGACCCAAATCACTCCGGAGAACGTCAGCCGGCTCAAGCAAGTTTGGAGTTCCAAGGTCAGCCAAGGTCTCAAGGCTTCACCTATCGTCTCGAATGGCGTCATCTACATCACCGCCCCGGATATTCTATGGGCAATCGATGCCAAGACCGGCAAAGAACGCTGGCATCACGAGCACACCAAGAACAACGCATTTCATATCGGTCACAGAGGCGCGGCGATCTATAAGGACACGGTTTATCTCACTACGCCAGACTGCCACCTGATCGCGTTGAGCACCAAGAACGGCGAAATAAAATGGGACGTACTCATCGCCGATTCCAGCAAAGGCTACTGGTCCACAAACGCGCCGCTGGTGGTGAGGAATCACGTAATCGTGGGCGTTGCCGGCGACTTTGACAATCTACCCGGCACGCTAAAGTCCTTCGACGCGGACACGGGCAAAGCGCAATGGACTTTCTACAGCACGCCTCCCCCAGGCCAAAGCGAACCGAAAAGCGGAGGCGCCACGGGCGGCCAGATGTGGAACACCGGCACCTACGATCCGGAACTGAATCTAATGTACGTCGGCACGGGAAATCCCACGCCAGTTCTGAATGGCCCCGCGCGCCCAGGCGATAATCCTTGGACGTGCAGTATTGTGGCGCTGAATCCCGATACAGGCAAACTCGCCTGGGGATTCCAGGTTTCCCCGCACGACACCCACGATTGGGATGCATCCGAGGTGCCGGTGCTGGTGGATGGTAACTTCAACGGCCAGCCTCGAAAGATGGTTTTGCAAGCTTCCCGTAACGGCTACTTCTTTGTCCTGGACCGGACCAACGGAAAGAGCCTGCTGACCAAACCGTTCGCTGCCGTTAATTGGGCGAAGGGCATCGACGAACTGGGGCGTCCCATTCCCGATCCAGCAAAGGAACCAAGCAGAGACGGTGTTCTGATTGCGCCCGATGAGGGTGGCGCCACGAACTTCTGGCCTCCGACTTTCGATCCGAAATCCGGCTTGCTGATTGTCAATGCCAAGGACGGCTACGGCATCTACTTCTTTAAGCCGGAGCACGGGGCCTATGGCTGGGCGGGTGCGGATTACGGGTTGGCCGGCAAAGGCTTCCTGCGCGCTATCGACTATAAGACAGGAAAGATTGCCTGGGAGCGCCCCTATGCCAAAGGCAGTTCTTCGGCCGGAGTGCTCAGCACCGAATCTGGCCTGGCAATCACCGGGGATAGCGGGGGGAACTTGCTGGCGCTTCGTTCGAGCGACGGAACAGTGTTGTGGCACGAGAATATTGGAAGGATGGGCGGCGCGCCGGTTACCTATGAGCTTGAAGGCATGCAGCACTTGCTTGTTTCGGCTGGCAACACGTTGTACGATTACGCGCTGCAGTAGTTGAAAGTTGGCATGGCAGTAGCTATTGTGGCTCGGCGGTAGGTAGCGTGCATCTGAAATGATTGTGTTTCCGGCGTAAGAGCAACGCGCCCACTCGTGCCTCAAGGCATCACAAAGTGATGTATATTGATTCAATGTGTGAACCGGTGTTGACCGCCTCCCGGTTTTGGGTGGAAAATTTCGTCCCCAGTCGATCAAAAACTCAATCTCCCCTGTTTCCCATAACTTACTCCCCCATCAAACGACATCCGCTTGCGCCCGCCTGCTAGTGTTACTAACGTAGAGAGCGAATCCGGCCGGACTACTCTCCTTCAAAACTGCTCCGTCTTGCGGCGGAGCAGTCTCAGGTCGATCTGAGTTCTACATCTTGTCAGTAGGGCTGCTAACGTGGAAAAATTGAAAGGGCGGCACAGGTTGGGGAACCGGTGCCGTCAGCCTGCTATACGCAGGTAAGCCGTTATGATTGGCGGTTTTTCGGTTGAAGCGTAAAGCAGCCCGGCTGGCTCGATCATTTTTGAAACAGAAGGGCGCCATCAGGCGGACACGTGTCTTTAAATGGACTGGGCTCGCGGACCGCGAGAACATCGTTGCGGCGAATTACAACCCGACGCTCGGAGTGCTTGCCTTGAACAACAACCCGGGCCGCACTATCCAACCCGCAATAAAACAATATTGGTAGCTCGACGAACCGATTTCGGCATCAGTAATAAGATTAATATTGGAGGTCCAAACCTTGACCCGCTATCTTGCCGCGTACGCTGGAACAGCCATCGCATTTGTTTTGCTGGACGCCGTATGGCTTTTGCTCACCAGCGCTCGAATCTATAAGCCTTTGCTCAGCCAAATTCTAATAGATGGCGTCAGGTGGGCTCCCGCAGTTGCTTTTTATTTGATCTATTTGGCGGGCATTATCCTGTTCGCTGTAGCTCCGGCGCTCCGCAGCGGAGAATGGAGCACCGCAACAATGCTCGGGGCTTGCTTTGGTTTTGTGGCTTACGCTACTTACGATCTGACTAACCAGGCTACATTGATTGTTTGGCCGGTGCAGATTACTTTAATGGATCTGGCCTGGGGATCATTTGTGACGGCAGCCGGGGCAACAGCCGGATTTTTCGTTGGTGGCCTAGTCAAGTCATGACAAAGCGGCAGGTTGGTAGATTGTGATATAGTGACAATGACTGCAAAGCACTGTATCTAAACAGTATCAGAAGCGGAGAGATGGCTGAGTGGTCTAAAGCAGCGGTTTGCTAAACCGTCGTAGTTCCTAATAGAGCTACCGAGAGTTCGAATCTCTCTCTCTCCGCCAGTTTCCGCAGCCTCTATTACCCCTAATTACTTCCCCGAAATTTCGACAAACCGCATCATCATTCGTGCGAACGACAAAACCGTGACAAAGAGGGAGAGTCCGGCAGCCACGGTCCAAATGTTCTCTTTCCAATCATTCACCAAACGCGGTTCACCGGCTAACCATGCGGTGACGAAACCGCCGGCCAGTCCGCCAATGTGGGCGGAGTTGTCGATCGGGATATTCATCGAACGCATGAGAAATCCCATGACCAGGCCAAAGATGGCGGACTCAATAAAATATTTCTTGATAGCCTGTGCGTGCGAACTCTTGGACCTGGTGCCGTATGCGATCAATGCTCCAATTAGTCCAAAGGCCCCGGCGCTAGCTCCAAGCGATGGGGAATTGGGATTGACGATAGAACTCAACAAGAAACCCGTGATGGTTCCCACCGTGTAAGCGGTGAACATTCGCTTGGCCCCAAGTAGGTCTTCAACGATGCCGCCCATATTGAAAAGAGCCCAGGCGTTCATTCCAAGATGCATCAGTTGCGTGTGGAAATAGCCGGCGGTGATTAAGCGCCACCACTCCCCTCCGCGAAAAATAAAGAAGGCCTGTTTGACGGCAACCCGTATGAAATTTTGATTATCGGAAACGTAAATCGTCAGGTAAATGGCCCCGTTCACAAGCAGTAACAGGGAGGTGACAAACCGGTTGGCAGGCATCAATCCGGCCAGCAAATCATTAGGGGATCGCACGTCAACCGATCGTGGCCCAACCTTTTCTCCGCATTCGGTGCAAACCTTGTCACTCTCCGTAATCATCGCCCGGCAATGCGGGCACATTCTTCGCCTGTCTCGTTTATCCACGAATTACCTGATCCCGTCCCTAAATTACTTTCCTCTTCCATTCTAACGTCGCTCGCCATACAATAAGGATGAAGAGCGTAAAACCTTACTATTTACAGGATCTGCCAGAAAACGTTCGGCGAGTCCTCAGCGACTTTCATCTCCTCGTGCAGTTGGCCAGCGGCCGCAAATGGAAAGCGTGGCTACGCTAGTGGACCCTCCAGGCAGTACCATGAGCGAATCCGATTGGCTGGCCGCTGTGGTTCAGCAATCAGAATGCCCGCTGCTGCTTGATCTTCATAACGTCTACACCAATGGTGTCAATATCGGGTATGACCCATTCGCGATGCTCGCCGCTTTGCCGCTTGACCAAGTCGGGTCGATCCACATTGCAGGCGGCCGGTGGATGGAACAACGTATCCTGGATGATCACCTGCACGATGTGCCTGAGCCGGTCTTCGAGCTATTGCGATTTGTGGCGCGCCGCGCCGCGCAACCCTTAACCGCCATCCTGGAACGCGACGGCGAATTTCCGTCGATGGCATCGTTGCTGGAACAATTGGATCGGGCGCGGGCCGCCATGGAAATTGGCCGGGCGGAGGCTGAGGATGAGATCGGAACACTTGCCGGTTCGGCGGCCAAATCGGGCATGGAAATCGTGAGCACCCCGGAATTCGAGGCAGTGCTTGCCCGCCTCTATTCGGACCAAGAGTTCCGCCAACGCTTCGTCGATGCTCCCGCTGCTGCACTCGCGCAATCCGGCCTTTCCGAAAACCAGTGCGCCGCTTTGGCTGCAATTGATCGAAAAGGACTACTGCTGGCTGCCAAGAGTTTTGCCCATAAGAAAGCAAAACAGCTGCCCTCCTGGAAGGTCCGCTCGCTTCGTTTGTTACAATCAGTATTCCAATGCCGTTGACTGAGCGCGAGTTGCGCGAAACTATTGTTGAAATCGGCAAGCTGGTTTACCAAAAAGGCTGGGTGGCATCAAACGATGGCAATATCAGCTACCGGCTTGATCAAGCGCGAGTTCTCTGCACGCCAACCGGCATTTCCAAAGGGATGATGACGCCCGATGACCTGATCATCTGCGACATGCACGGCAACAAAATCGAAGGCAAACGGGAACGCACCAGTGAAATCCTGATGCACTTGACCATCTATAGCATGCGTGCCGATGTCCGCTCCGTTGTCCATTGCCATCCTCCCTATGCAACTGGATTTGCCGTTGCCGGTCGGCCGCTGAACGTCGCGATTTTGCCGGAAGTGATCGTTGGTCTGGGTTGCATTCCGTTGGCTGAATACGGATTGCCCGGGACGCAAGCCCTGACCGATACGCTGACACCATACATTCCGAAATATGACGCTTTGCTGATGGCCAACCACGGGGCTGTTTGCTATGGCGATGATCTATGGAAGGCGTTCTTCAAGATGGAGACGTTAGAACATACGGCAAAGATTTCCCTGGTGAGTGAACTGTTGGGCGGGGCCAAAGCCTTGCCGCGCGATGAGGTGAACAAGTTGTTCGATGCGCGCACTCGCTATGGCATTTCCTCGAAATCGACAGCTGCGCCCGGTTGCCCGGTTGTGGCTGAAGATTTGGGCCAGTCCGGAAAGATCACACTAACGAGAGAAGAATTGATCGCGATTGTTGAAGAAGCCGTGAAGGCCCGTCAGGGTTGAAATGTATTCGTCCGCGGGTTTGCTGAAAATGACGGTGGCGGCGGGCTTGTCTACTGAGGATAATAGAGATTACGCGCCAGTCCGGCCAAGGAGATAGGAACGAAAAATGGGTGAAGCATTAGGAATGGTTGAAACTCGTGGTTTGGTGGCTATGATTGAAGCTGCTGATGCCATGGTGAAAGCCGCCAAGGTCACATTGGTTGGCTGGGAAAAAATTGGTTCTGGTTACGTAACTGTTCTGGTTCGTGGCGACGTTGCCGCCGTGCGCGCCGCAACCGATGCAGGGGCCGCGGCTGCCCGCCGTGTTGGCGAATTGATCGCTGTTCACGTAATTCCCCGTCCCCATCAAAGCCTGGAAGATATTTTTCCGATCGGCAAGACATCATCGAAATAAATAGGTTATCTGTATGATTCTGGCGCGCGTTGTCGGTACTGTTGTTGCTACCCGTAAGGATCCGCGCCTGGAAGGCAAGAAGCTCCTTATCTTGAAACCTATCAGCGCCGAAGGGCATGATGAATCCGGCTATGTGATTTCCGTGGATACAGTCAGCGCCGGATTTCGAGAAACGGTCATTGCGGTCAGCGGTTCTTCGGCTCGCATGGCGGAAGGCTGTAAAGACTTGCCGGTGGATTCGGTGATCGTCGGCATTGTTGATACCGTCACGCTCGATTCTAAGGACAAGTAAGGCACATGTATCTCGGCAAGGTCATCGGGCGTGTCGTGGCTTCGGTGAAGGATCCCAAACTCACTAGCCAACGTCTGCTGATCGTTCAGCCCCTCACTCCAGAACTGAAACCTACAGGAAAGCAGGTGATCTGCACCGACTCGGTTGGAGCCGGTGCCGACGAGTTGATTTATTATTCGAAGGGCAAAGAGTCCAGTTTCCCGTTTTTACCGCTTGAGGTTCCCACCGACATGACGGTAGTTGGAATTGTTGATTCGGTGCGAGTGGAGCGCGAGTAACATGCTCATCGGCAAAGTAATCGGTGAGGTGGTGGCCACGCACAAACATTCCAGTCATGAGGGGCAAAAGCTGCTGTTGGTGCAACCGCTTGAACTGGATGGGACCAATCGTGGCGACGCTGTCATCGCAGTGGATTCGGTGGATGCCGGTGTCGGTGACCGTGTGTTGTTGATCGTCGAAGGCTTTTCGGCGATGACCAGTGTCGACCGTCCAGCGTCACCAATTGACATCGCTGTAATCGGGATACTCGATTCCGTCACTCTTGTCTAAGTCGCCGTTTTGACGACTAAGGATTGTCTATACGCCCGTAATTTGGGTATTGGATTTCATCGGAACTGCTCGACCTGCGCCGCCTTTTCTCGTCATTCCCACGTTTCAGAATTAAAAAAGTAAGAGCAACCCCAAGCAGTATCTTCATTATGTCCAGAACTGAGTAGAAAAGATATATGGACGCGAATTGGCGCCGTTCAGCGCCTAATTGATCGGCCGGCGCAAAATCCAAATTCCTACCTAGCGAAACTAATTGGGGCACCAGCAAGAAATAGGAGGCTAATGCACACAACAGCATGCTTGCCGCTAATACGATTTGCCATTTTGCTTGACGCGCTAAGGCCAAGATTCCTAGGAGGACAACGCCCAAAACCAATTGGACAATCCCCCAATCGCTTAGGAAAAAACGGTTCAGTTCGTTGGCGGCATAGAAGAACAGTAACTTCTTTTCCGGTTCCGTCAAAGTGAAAATGATTTGCTGCATCTTCTGCGGTTGGGCAATTAACAGCCGACCAACCGAACTGAGGGTTGCACTGGAAAGCCACATCATTAGTACGGTTCCACCCATCCAAACCCCAATAATAAAAGAAATAAATCGCCTAGTATGCATACGGATTAAATTTGCTTGTAACCAATAGTTTACACTACCCGTGCTTACCGGCCCTTTTTCTTAAGGACCGCATATTTTGAAAGGCGCTTTTTATGGGGAATGGACTTAGTTGGAAATGCAAGAGAGCCCGTCAGATGCGCAAGGCAACCTAGTAACTTCGAGGTCTTACAGAACTGCCGGGCCTTGCGCCTGAGTTAAGTTAGGCATTTTATTGAGTAACGACGATCTTCCCTTTCATATTCGGATGGATCGTGCAGTGGAAGTTGAACTCTCCTGGAACCGTAAACGGGATTGACTGCGTTCCGCTACCTGCCTGCAGATTGGCCGAAATCCAACCACCCGCGAAGTCGTCGGCAATGTTGTGGGTCACAACATCGTCGTTATAGAAAGTGACCATGGAGCCAGCCTTGACTGTAAGAGTTCCAGGCACGAAAGCGTAGTTCTTGATGATAGCGCCAGGCACGGCTCCTAAGGATTCAGCGTTGCCATTCTTGAAGTGGCCGGCGCCACGGAATACCCAGTCTTTGCCTTGGGTGGCTTGTAGATGGCAATTTGCGCAACCGGTTGAATTTTGCGGGAGGGTCGAGTACCCCCGTGTTGGCGTGTAAGCCACGTATTCCCACTCGCCATTTCGAATGGCTCCATAGGCAGCGCCGAAGCCCTTCTCCTTGCGCATGACGTTGACTGTAGGAGTCGTATTGAGGTCCTTCTGATAGCGGCCTTTACTGTCGAGTATCGCGTTGCCGGCTGCATCTTTCAACGCAGCGTATGTTTCAAGCACCATGACCGATCCGTAGGGATAATTAGCCTGGCCGCCATCTTTTACACTAGCCGAAACATCGTTTCCATAGATCGTGCGCAACTGCTTGTTGTCGGATCGATCCAGGGTGTAGAACACGGTCCATTTTTGGTAACCTTCCGGAAAGCCAACACGATCTTCGGTGGGGGCTTGAGAGAATGCTATGGTTGCGAACAATAGAGACAAAGTCCATTTCTTCATGGAATCCTCCTAGGGTTTCCGTAACGATATCACTGACCCGCGCCAGGAGCAATAAGTCCTTCAAGAATGTTCGACTTGTTAACAGCGATCGGGGCCACGGGAACTAGACAGTGGGCGCGTGCTGCATCACTGAAGCCGCCACAACAGGCAGACGAATATGGAAACAGGCGCCGCCGGTTGTGGCTTTGGTCGCCCACATGTCCCCGCCATGCTCCAGCACAGTCTGCCTGGAGAGCGCCAAACCCAAGCCCAAGCCATTCTTCTTACCGTAGCTGACGAACGGTTGGAAGAGCTGATCGTGAATTTCCGGCGAAATGCCCGGCCCCGTATCTTCGATAGTTACTTCGACGCTTCCGCTACTCGGACGGGAAGTCACGATAATTGATCCCCCCGACGGCATCATTTCGAGCGCGTTTTCTAGGAGATTATGAAAGACCCGTTCCATACGGGCGTACTCCATCAAGACTTCCTGCGGGGTTTCAGCCTTCAGAGACAGGGATACATTCTGCGCGGCGGCCTTATCGCCATACGCGGCAATTACGCTATTAAGGATTTCCGAAAGGTCGGAGTTTTCGCGCTCCGCGTGTTTGCCTTTGCTAACCCGCAGCAAATCTTCCAACATGCTTGATATGCGCCGCGAGGCCTCATAGATGTTATTCGCCAACCTCTTCATCTGCGGAGCGGAAAGCTCCGTATCCACCATCATCTCGGCGCCGCCGTAGATCGCCGCCAACGGGTTTCGCAGATCATGAACAATGGAACTGGCTAAGCGGCCGATGGTCGAAATCCGTTCCTGACGGATTAGTTCCTGGCGAGTGTTCCGCAGCGATTCCGACATGAAGTTGAAGGTGGCTCCGAGGCGCCCCAACTCATCCCCTGCATTGTCAGCAGGAACTCGAACTGAATAGTTGGACTTGGCAATTTCAGCCGCTGCACGATCCAATTGTTGAATAGGGCGCACCAAGCGACGGGCAAGAAAGTACGAGAACGTCAAGCCGAACATCAGTGCGGCGAACCACATGAGCAAAAGAATGCGGCGGAGGTCGTTGATGCGCTGCGCCGATGCATCGAGCGAACGGGAAATAGTAAGGCTTCCTACGGATTTGCCCTCCAGATCCACAAGATCCTGGGCGGATTGGGCTCTTCGTGAGGGAATCAATTGGGTCAATGTGGTGGCAAAAATATGCTCTCCATTCGTAAACGCGAAATCGCTGCCGCCGGTGGAGTTCTTTAGGCTTGCCGCCACGTCACCAGTGACCGGATATCCGGCGACGAGCACATTGATTAGCGACTTGCCCTGTGCGGAATCCACGTACACCGGGGTGAGAACCAGTTGCAGCAGATTTCCTTCTTGGACTAAATAGCCGGATAGTTGCTTGGGAAAGCGATCTCTAACGCGAGCGACAACGGTCCACTCCGAGGGAAGCGTTGCTGGTGAAGCTGCGATTCCAAGCGAGGCAATCCTTTTGCCGTTCGGATCCGTCACTATGAAGAAGGAGCCCGGCTCGGTTTTCTGTTTCACCGTTTCCCACACGTCAGTGCCGGTATCGCGAATTGTCTCCACGTCGTGAGTGTTGAAGGCCGCGCGGACATTTGGTAAGGAACTGATGATCTGCGAAGTTGCTTCGAGCATTTCGCGCTGCGCCCGCCACACCGATTCATAGGCCTGAAAGCTGGACTTCACCTCATCATTTAAGCTCAAGGACGCGGCCTCTTCCGCCGAACGCAACACCAGCCACGCAGCTGACCCGAAAATGATGGTCAGCAACAAAGCAGTGGACAGCCACAAGCGTGTGAGAATGCCGAAGCGGGGCACGTTTTTATTTGCCTCCAAGCGGGTACGATTTTTGATCCGCGGGATAATCCTTACCGTATTTATTCTTATGGGGCAGGCTTACGTGTTCTGATTCCGATAGGGTGTAACGCCCGAGGAGCGTTGAATCGTTGACGCGAATCCGCTTCTCCAAAGCTTTCAAGTTGGCCTCGACGGAACGCTCATGCCAGACGTGAACTACATAATCACCGGAGGGAACATCGGTAATTGCGAAGCGTCCATCCTTCCCGGAAATTGCAAACCAAGGAGAGGGAGTGACGACGACGACGGCGCTCATATTGGAATGAATGTTGCAGAAGATTCGCACCACCCCGGGACGCCGCAGGAAAAGTTTTTGCGTACTGCCTGGCGCGTATAGTCCCGTATCGAAGGGCTGGCCGCTAAAGGTGGAAAACGCATTGTGAAAGATGGTGTCGCCGTTGGGCAAACTTAGTTCACTTCCAACAGGCATCACTTGTACATGAGGGATGAAGCGTTTGCCTTTCTGATTGATGGTGAAGGTGCGGCGCGATGCGACTGGGGCTTGGCCCGCGACTGGTTCAAGCCAAACCACCACGCCGGAATAATCTTTCTGGCGGAGGACGGAACTTTCCGTCGAATTAACCAATTCGAATTCGCCGCTGACAATTCCGGCCTGGAGCGCGGCGGCAAGCGTTAGGCTAGAACATGTACGCGATAGCCAGATCATAGCGTTGGTTTACCCGGGTTCCTTGTCCTAAATAGAGCGAACGGAAATTGGCTCCTTCAAAGCTGATGACAACGTTAGGCGCGATGCGAAACATGATGTTCCCAGCAGCTTGCCGGTTCCGCGCATTCTGCCCGGCGGCTAAATCGGAATTGCGGTCGTCATGAATGCCGGCCATTAAGTTAAAGGTTATACGGTTGGTGGGCATGATACTCCACTGCGCCCAACCGCCTTGGCTATGCACCGGGATGGCTCTCCCATTGGATAGAACGCGCAAACCGTTGCGCAGGGCGCCCATATGCTGGATGTTTTGGCCATTCCAAAAGATACCCGTTAGTTCAAGTTTTTCGATGGGCCGGATCAACCAGTCTAACGAGAACAAACGCGACGGAATGGTCTGGCCATTGGTGCGTAGGTGTGTTTGACTGGCGCTAAAACCAGGCGCGAATTCGATGCGCGCACCGGTCTCGAAATCATGGCTGATTTCAAAGCGGCCTTGGGTTGCGGGGCGGCGCCGGTCTACCAGGGCTCCTGCTGCTGAACCAACGTCTTCGGAGGTTTGCATAATGCCAATCTGAGCCTTCAGCATAGTCGTCGGCGCCAATCGGATTCGTTGCTCAAATCGCACTTGCGGCTGCCAGCGCCACAGATTGCCAGCACTGGTTAACGGCGAAACGCCAACGTTAGCCAGCGAGTTTGGTTCGCGGGGAGAGAAAATCGGCTTTTCGTATCCAAAGCGAAGGCTGCGCGAAGCCCAGTCCAGGTCAAGCGATCCGGTACGAATACGCAGAGTGATTGTGTTGCCTTCGATATTGCCATCGTAAAAATCCATGAAAAGGTTGCCGCTGGCCTTGGCTCCCAAAACGCTTAGGGGGCCATCGAACTTTAAGCCAATAATGGATTGTTTAAGGGACACAGACGAGTTCATGCGCGACGGCGCGAGGCTTGCGGTGGTGCTGAAATCGTTTCCGCCACTGTGCCGCATGTTGGCGAATGTATTGAAAAGCGCCATGCCGGTGATCTTCAATGGGAAACGTTGCGACATTTCCACTTTGGTCTGCGCCTGTTCGTCTATTCGTTTTTCAGCCACGTCCAGCCGCTCTTCAACCGATGGCATGGCTGGTTCGGCGGGCGGGGGCGTTGGGCCTTCCAACTTGGTGCGAAGTTCACGGACTTCATTGCGTAAAGACAAATTCTCGCTTTCGAGTTTGTCTAACCTTTCGAGGATCTTTTTCAAATCGGCGGAGTCTTGTCCGTTTGCTAAAAAGGCGAAGACGGCAAGATATAACGCCAATTTACCCACGAAGCAACTCCTCCAGTTTTCGTTTCACTTCAGAAGGGGAGTAAGGTTTTGCGAAGAATGCGTTGGCCCCAATTTCAATACTTCTACGCGCAGCCCCGCGTTCGGTGCTACCACTGAGAACCACCACGGGCAGGTTCATGTAACACTTGCGCGCACGTAGATTAGCGATCAATTCATATCCGTCCAGAGTAGGCATGTTCAGATCTGTTAAAACGGCACAGACATTCTTGCCACTCTCACCATCCAAATATTCTAGTGCTTTTTGCCCGTCCGTGACCACAAAGATCTCCAAATTGTCTATGCCCGATAGGGCAACCTCCAATGGCGTTGATGCCATCGGGGTGTCTTCAACAATGAGGGCAGTTCTTGACATAATTTGTTTTACCTAGGGAAGAAAGCGATAGCCGACGCCGTGTACGGTGAGGAAATGGCGCGGTGCGTTAGCGTCGTCGAACTTTTGGCGCAGCTTTACTACGTGCGCATCCACGGTTCTTGTATTCGGAAAGGAATCATAGCCCCAAACGGAATTCAGGATTAAGTCGCGCGTCAGGGGGCGATCAGGATTCTGGAGAAAGAACACCAGCAAGTTATATTCAGCTGGCGTGACCTTCATTTCCTCCGCCTTACGTTTGATCAAGCGGCGCTCCAGGTCGACTTCGGTGTCACCGAACTGCATCACTTTGACAGAGTCAGCCCCGGAGCGACGGAGGACGGCGCGGATCCGGGCGATCAATTCGCGGCGGCCAAAGGGTTTCACCACGTAATCGTCGGCGCCGATTTCCAGAAGTAGTACTTTGTCGATTTCGTCGCCCAAGGCGCTGAGGACAATTATTGGGGTGCGAATCCGTTCTTCCCTAAGACGTTTGCAGATTTCGGTACCGGTCATACCGGGAAGCCGCAGGTCGACCAGAAGCAGGTCTGGCTTGAGGGTCAGGGCTCGCTCATAGCCTTCGCGGCCATTAGCGGCGCAGACAACCTTGAACTCCTCTTGCTCCAACATTACTTGGATCGTGTCGCGGAGACTGTCATCATCGTCGATAACCAAAATGGTTTGCATTGCGTCTAGTCTATCGCGGGAGATGTCCCAAGCGGTTATTCCGCTAGCGTTATCCTGATTGTATAGGAAACATGCGACCAGATAGACGCTTAGGGCATCAAAAGTAACAAGTGCTACGGCCACTACATACATAAGGGGCGGAAGTTAACGTAAACCATGAAAAAGCTTATAGTAAATTTTGTTCTGGCAAGCGTCTGCCTATTCGGGCAATATACGATCGCTCCTGGCGGCGGGCATCCTTCGGAGGTTGGGAAGGACTTTGGAGCCCTACTTGAAAAGAAGGGTACCAAGTTAATGAAAGGATCGAAGGAAATTGGCGAGTTTTGGTTCCGGGCAGCTCTTCCTCCGACCTCGAAATCCAGCGAGCCAAATACCACGATGAAGATGTTGCCCCATGGCGCACTGCTGGGAGTCGTGAAATTTGACATGGCGCATGCTGATCGGCGTGGCCAGCAAGTTAAGCCTGGGATCTACACTATGCGATTCAGCTACTATCCGGAAAATGGCGATCATCAGGGTGCGGCTCCGCAGAGAGATTTTATGTTGCTGACGCCAGTGAAGCTGGACAAAGATCCGAATGCCACCCCCAATTTCGAGACGCTGGTCGATTGGAGCCGCAAGGCTTCGGGCACACCTCATCCGTGTGTCTTCAGTTTTTGGAAAGAAGATGCCAAGGGGCTCAAAGAGCCGAAGCTGGAGATGCAAGGTGATCACGATTTTGTGCTGACGAACAAGATTGGGGATCAGCCGTTTTCGATTATTTTGGTGGGCAAGGCTGAAGGGTAGCCTTCCTGCGATAATCGGACGGTGAACTGGTTCTATTGGTCCTTACTTTCTGCCCTCTTTGCCGCTGCCACCGCGATTTTAGCGAAGGTGGGGGTGAAGGGCGTTGACTCAAACCTAGCCCTCGCCGTGCGAACGTCGGTGATCTTGATATTCACTTGGGCCATTGCCTTAGCTCGCGGGGCTACCGGCGTTGCTGAACTTTCCAAGACTAATTGGTTGTTCCTATTTCTTTCGGGAATCGCAACCGGTCTATCGTGGCTCTGTTACTTTCGCGCATTGCAGCTGGGAGAGGCCTCAAAGGTTGCGCCTATCGACAAACTGAGCGTTGTGCTGGTGATCCTGTTTGCCGCCATTTTTCTACGCGAGCAACTTACCGCCGGAAAAGCTGTTGGTGGAGTGTTGATCGCGATAGGAGCGATTCTTATTGCTCGCGATTAGTGCCCGCCGGCCAGTTGCTTGGCGAAGAAAATTACAGCTGCCCCAAGGACGATGCGGTAGGCGGCAAATAGAGCAAACCCACGGGTGCGAACCCAGCCCATGAACCAAGCTACCACCGCGTAAGCAACTACAAACGATAGAAGACCGCCAATGGCTAAGAGGATAATGCCGTGAGTGTCCAGATGGATCTTGCCAGCCGCTCCTTCGCCGCCTTTAAGCGCTTTCAACAACTCATAGCCGGTCGCCGCCAGCATCGTTGGTATGGATACGAGAAAGGAAAATTCAAGGGCAACGGGTCGGGACATACCGGAAACCTGGCCGGCGGCAATCGTCGCCATGGAGCGGGATGTGCCAGGGAAAACTGCCGATAGGTTTTGACACAGGCCGATCCAAACGGCCTGGGGGAGGGAGGTTGCGTCTAGCCGGCGTGTCTTCTCTTTTTTGCCCGGGATCGGCCGGTAAACGTAGTCGATGATCCACATGACAATGCCGCCGATCAAAAGAGCAAGGCCGATGCCGGTGAGGTTTTCCAAGTTCTTGCTTATCAGCTTCTTCAGCAAAAATGACGGTCCCGCCGTGCATACGAAAGCGATCGCGATCAAAGTCGCGGGGTGCGTCAATGCAGTACGGTCGCCCCTGAGCCCGGTGGGAAACGTGGAGATGAATTCCTTTATGCGTGTTCGGAAAAAGATCAAAAGGCTCAAAATGGCCGGTAGTTGGATCACGATGGTAAACATCTTCCAGTAACCATCTTCCAGATTGATTCCCATTAGGGCTTCGCAAATTCTCAAGTGAGCGGTTGAGCTAACGGGTAGGAATTCCGTTAAACCTTCAACAATTCCAAGTATGACTGCTAGTACGTAATCGTTCAGAAAATATCCCTTGATTAAAATTTCAATCTCTAGTAGTGGGTCAAGTCACAACCCAGAAATGGTCTGTCATATCCCCTAACATGTGATTGTGGGAGTGGCTGCCAAAATTTTGCCATTACTGTACTGTCCAAAGAGGAAGCTTGTTGATAGGGTATATTTCCCAGAACAATCGTCGTAGCAACTAAGTGGATTAGGAAAAGAGAGGCCCCCAGCGCCGCTTCCTCCTAAAAGTACAATGTTATCGCTGAATGAGGCGCTTGCGCGTGAACCTCCAGCGCCAATGAAATAGTAAGTGGTATCAGGCTGTCTCCAATATGCACTAACGCTTAGGTTGCCGAAACTGGAGGTCGCTCTTGCGCCTCCCAGGGCAGTCGTGTCCGTAGTTTGCGCGGAGTTAGTGCCGACAACACTTTCGTTAATGTTGAAATACATGCAGCCTGGACCTGTAGCTATGTAGCAATCGTTTCCGCTTGTACGGGTCGATGCGAACGTGCTCAACATGGGCACGGCCTGGACTCGCAAAGCAAAGGCAAACAGCATGAATTGTAGTTTCAATGTTTTCTCTCTTCTGAAAAGTTAAGTGGCGGTCATTCCTGAATCGTTTCACTCCGAACTAAACCACCACTCAATCTCTTAGTTTACCGTGAAGTTGCATTTCGCCTTTTCTTCGCGTAATCTAAGGCTCATGCCAATCGCACTTGTAACTGGGGCCAGCCGAGGAGTAGGGCGGGGAATTGCTCTAGCCTTGCATGAGACCGGTTTTACCGTGCACGCCTCTGGGCGAAGCATCGAGACCGCATTGATGCCCGAGGGGATTCTGCGCAGGCGATGTGACCATTCGTCAGACGAGGACACAAAGGTCTTATTCGCGAGCCTCCCGGACGGCGTTGATCTGCTGGTTAACTGCGCCTGGGGTGGCTAGGAACGGATGGTGGAGGACGGCCGCTTTACATGGGGGCTTCCATTTTGGGAGCAGCCCGATCACCGTTGGGAAGGGATGATGAAGACTGGCGTGCGTGGAGCATTTTGCGCGAGTTCGCTTGCTGCTGGCGGCATGGTGAGCCGGCGCCGCGGATTGATCGTGAACATCGGCTTCTGGGCGGCGCAAAAATATGTGGGCAATACGATCTACGGAATGTCCAAAGCAGTCACCGATAAGATGACTGCGGATATGGCTCATGAACTGAAGCCGCACGGAGTTTCGGTGGTGTCGCTTTACCCGGGATTGGTTAGAACCGAATCCGTGCTTGAAGCCGCGAAAGCGGGGTGGCTTGACTTGTCAAACAGTGAAAGTGCGGAATTCTGCGGACGCGTGATTGCCTCGCTCCCTCCGACCCACGATTACTGGAGCGTAGCGGCAAGGTCGTCGTCGCAGCCCAAGCTGCTTTGGAGTTTGGGCTAACGGATGTAGATGGCTGCCAACCGATACCATTGACGCTCGACAAAGTCTAATGCGCCTCGGAAGTTGAAATGATTTTTGCGTCCGCGGAGAACTTCCGATAGTTGGAAAACTCAATTACATCAGAGCGATGCAAATGTTTGAACAAGGCCACACGGGCGTCGAAATCGGCTCGGACTACCTTCGGCGCCCATAGTTCATTGTTGATGTGAGTCAGTTCCGCGCTGACGCGGGTCCCAGGCGACAGCCGCGCTAGAAATATCCCAAAGGAGATGGTATCCAGCACTTCCATATCTATTTTCGTGATTTGGAAACTGGCCTTTTCAATCCACATTTTTCCTCGGAGGTGCTGCAACATCTTAGACTGAAAGTTGAGCGGTTTGTAGTCGTGCTTGGGTTCGGCGCCGATCACCCAAGCCAATTTCCCTTCAATGGTCTGCTCTCCGACTATAGAGAAATCGAAGGCATTGGGCACTTCCTTAATATATTCGCGGCCTTTACGGCGCTTATCTTCCTCATCCTTGACAGTCCTTGCCTGCTCGGCGGGGGTCATGCGGGCATGTTTGCCGGCGAACTTATCTAACTTCTGATTTTCTAGCAGTTGCTCTTTAGCTGCGAGCGCAATTCCGTCCTTCTTAACCAACTTCTTATACTGCGAGCCGTAAATGTAACGAACCTCAAATTGCTTGGAACTGGTGGATTTACTCTTATTCGCCGCGTCCAGTTCGTTTTCAGTTTGCGTTTGAAGGTACATGTAGTCCTGACGCAACTGATTGTTTCTCTCGTCCTTATCAAGTGCTTTTGCCACGATAGCCCGGGCATCGGGAGGCGCGGCCTGCAGCGTTAGAGCGAAGAGCGATAGGATCGCCACGGAGTACATACTCCATAATGGACGCTTTCGGGGTTTTGGCGTTGCAGAAAATTGGCACTATCGAGAAGATTTGGTTCTATCGCGCAGGGTCTGGTTGGTTTGCGCCGTGGCGGCAGACTGCTGGCTCATCTCCGTCAACCCACCCTCCAGCGTGCCGGCAAAGAAATATTCGCGCAGGTCTTTTAGGGCCATCTCAAGAGGGTACTGCCCGACGGGCTTTGCCAATTGGGATAGGATCATCTGCTCCACCCGGTTCCGGCGCGACTGCATGCTGTTAATCACTGATTCGATCGCCTTTTCACGAAAGAAGTTCTTTTCAGCGGAGATGCGCGCCCCGGTACCCGCGCCTAGCAATGTGCTCAAGATCGTCTTCGTGTAATTCACGGTACTGAGCGTTCCCGCTGCAGCCAAACCTACTTCAATCAGGTCGCTGCCGACATTGAATCGGGCGCGGTCGATGAACAAGGTGCTCTCGTAAACGCGGTAGTTGTACTCGACGTCGGCCATGATCCCATGGACGATACGATTGCGCAGTTCGACGCCTTTAGCCGAATCGTATCTGTTGTTTCGGTAAGTCTGTAGATCGAAAGCGTACTGCGCGGGGCTGTACAGTGGCATTTGCAGCACCGTCGGTATAACCGGCCCTCGGATCTGGCGCGAACACGAAGCGAGCATTATCAACAGAAGACTGACTAGTAGTTTTTGCATGACGTGGATTTCCTGGCAATAACTTAGCAGCCCAGGCCCTGGTTGTTGTTCTTTGTCTTCCAATATTTCGATGATTCTACAGCGAGTTGTTCTTCCTGAAGCAGCTGTGATCAAAATTGTTTGTAACGAAACGGCCGCCCGTTCATAGTATGAGTGTGAGCAGGCCAACCCCGGCATCATTCGACGAAATGTACAGGAAGTACTCGCGGGACGTCTTCCAGTTCGTGCTCTACCTCTGCGGAGATTGGGCGCACGCCGAAGACATCACGGCGGAAGTATTTCTGCGCCTGTGGACTTCCGAGGCTGAAATCCGAACGGCGACGCTGAAGTCCTACCTGCTGACCATTGCCAGGAATCTGTATTTGGAGCAATGGCGACGCGAAAAACGCAAGAGTCCCCTTGATATGGATGTGGGGTTTGATGCCAAACAGTTTGAAGATGTGGCAAGCCGACAGGAAGTGGAACGGATGATGGCGGCGCTTAAGGAGTTGCCCGAACTGGAGCGAGCGGCGCTTCTACTTCGGGCTGAGGACGAGCACTCCTACGCAGTAATCGGAGAACTTCTAGGCATTCCCGAAGCGGCAGCCCGCATGAAAGTGTTTCGAGCAAGGTTGCGGTTGGGCGAGTTGATGGAGAGGAGCAAAGTATGACTGTGACGAAAGCTGTAATTGAAGATTTGCTGCCTTTGTATGCGGCAGGTGAGCTCAGCGAGGATTCGCGAAAGCTTGTGGATGACTATTTGGCTAGCGACCCGAATCTGCGGGCGCGGATGAAGGCGGCAGTGGGGGAAGCGTTTCCCGCGGTGCGCGTTCCGGCTTCAGTGGAAACGTCGGCCGTAGGAGAAACACGCCGAGTTGTCAGGAATTCCAATAATCTGTGGGGGCTATCCTTCGGACTCAGCTACCTGGCTATGGCATGCGCGTTTGACTCGAAAGGACTAATCTTCTTGATGGCGCGCGACCTGCCGGCATTGGCGTTGTTGTTCTGTGCTTCCGGCTTGTTTGCCTGGTTCTTTTTGATGAGGACGAAGGCGAGGTTAAGGGCAATGGGGATGACCGGTGATTGGGGATATGGAGCAGGCATGTTTTTCGCGAGTTTTGCAGTCTCAGCGCCGTTAGCCTTGACCCTGTCGCCATTCATCGGCCCGTTGGCTCCGCTGGTTCAACTGGGCATTGCGTTCGGCACAGTGATAATCTTACGGAGCTGAAAATAGAAAGACCGTCCCCAGGGAGAGGGCGGCCCCTTCTACTTTAATTGAGTTAGAGCGGCTTGTTGCCGCGGCTGGCAATCACCTTGTCGAGCATTCCGTACTCAAGAGCTTGTTGAGGACTCATGATATAGTCACGATCCACGTCGCGGGCGATACGATCAACCGGTTGGCCGCAAGCATCCGCCAAAATCCCATTCAATGTTTCGCGCATCCGCAGAATTTCGCGGGCGTAGATGTCGATATCGGTTGCCTGTCCAGCCAATCCACTCATTGAAGGTTGGTGGATCAGTATGCGGCTATTAGGCAAGCTGTAACGCTTTCCCTTAGCTCCGCAAGCAAGCAGAACAGCTGCCATGGAAGCTGCCTGACCCACGCAGTAAGTTACGATATCGGGTTCTACCAGGCGCATCGTATCAAGGATCGCCAAGCCCGCCGTGATAGATCCACCCGGCGAGTTGATGTAGAGCGAAATATCGCGCTCTGGATCCTCGGCGGCCAGGAACAGCAGTTGGGCAATAATCAGGTTGGCGACATTGTCGTCAATGGGAGTTCCCAAGAAAATGATGTTTTCCTTGAGCAGGCGCGAATAGATGTCGAAAGCTCGTTCACCTCGCGAAGTCTGCTCAACCACCATCGGTACGTGAAAATTATTCATATCCATAGTGAAGTTGGTTCTTTCTATCCATATGATAGCGCGTTGGCCGCGAAGTGGTTATGCTAAGCCCTTAGATTCCTTAGATTCATTCGGGTATTTTGCCTGTGACCCAACACTGTTCGCTTAGGATCCGTAGACTAGCCCCCGACTAGCCGACTAGCCCCCGAGGGAATGGGGGATTCTTGCGAACCAACTTATGTTGTTAGGAGATCGAACGATCCCCCGATTTTCATCGGGGGCTTCCATGTAGTAATTTGTCAAGGTGAAAACGAATATTTTGTAAGGGAAGACGAAGTTTCCCCTACCTCCCGCCGTTTGCGAACGAAAAATGCATTGGAGACGATCCAGCGTCTCGTTTGCGGATGGTGAT
>JANXXI010000370.1 GCA_025350695.1 Acidobacteriota bacterium | reverse complement strand
ATCATTGATGCCCATAATCGGTCCTGGCCGAGGCAAAAAAGTCCGGGCTGTCCGGGCCTATGGAAGCTTTCTGACTATTGTGGTCAACTTCCTGATCATGGCATTCTTTGTGTTCATGCTGGTGCGCTGGGTCAGCAGCTTGATGCCGGCGAAGGTAGAAGCCCCTGCCGGACCAACGGAAGTTGATCTACTCAAAGACATTCGCGCCGCTCTAGTAAATCGCCGCTAAACAACCCAAAGCTCCACTTTTCCAGAGTGTTCCAGCACTCTGGAAAATTGAATGTGTCCAGTACCATCTTCAATCGGTACCAATTACTCCACGCGGTTTTGCTCCATTCGCCGTGTCCGCTGTGCCTTCTAAGCTTGGCTATCATGCCAAGCGCCTACCTCCGAACCCAATTCCTCGAAGACGCAAAACTTGTCATACGCTACACCAACAACTGGCTATTGTTCGGCCTCTATGGCTTCGCGGTATTCTGCTCGGTTGTGGCCGCGGCCAAGGGTTTGCTCATCGGATCGTAATTCTCCCATCACTTCACGGTCAGCACAAAATCCGCCACCAACACAAGCGCCCCAGGCGTTGCCTGCACCGACTGAATCACCAGGTTCGACAACTTCTGCTGAAACGGAAACCCATCCCTCGGCTGCTCCAAAATCCACTTCGCATCCTTCTCCACCGGATACCCAATATCCTTCGACATGGCCTGCTCGAGCCCCTTCATCACCCGCCGCGAATACATCGTATTATGCCCATTCGTCGTCGCCTGTACATCTTTCAATGTAACCATCCCGCTTTGATAAACGGGAGTTCCCACCAGCGTCAAATCGAAAGTATCGCCAATGCCCATGCATCTGCCAAACATGTCCACCGCCGCCTTTCCGATAAACTTCGCCCGTATCACCAAACGGCCATTCCATTCCCCAATATGTGGCTTCTCTAAGTAAGCGTAATTGCACCGGCGTTTTTCGTTCCCCTGCACATACCGCCGGCCCTCACTAGTGAATAACTGCTGACCCAATACTCGCTCCAGTGCTGGATACTCAAACCGCAACTCTAACCCCAGGACAGATGAGGCTGTCAACAATCCAATGGCGAAAAATAATCGATTATTTTGCATGACTTTTACTCCTCCATCTTGGCAAAAACAAGGCCTTCCCCGCGAGCCAAAATTCCTCCAAAACCTTGACGGCCCCTCCTCCCGGACGATATAGTAAACGCCGGACCACTATGCAAAACGAAGTTACGATGCGGCGACTCATTATCACACTGGCAGCCACGCTCACCTGCGCCCACGCAGCCGATTGGCTCACCGATGGCTACGACACCAAACGCACCGCTTGGCAGCGGGATGAGAAAATTCTCTCCCCCACTACAGCCAAAAACATGAAGCTGTTGTGGAAGATCCAGCTCGATAATCAGGTCCGTCAGATGCACGCGCTCTTCCCTCCACTTATCGCCGGCCAAGTTAACACCTCCTCCGGTCCCAAAGAGATTGCCCTGGCTACAGGCGTTGACGACAACCTATTCGCCATTGATGTCGAAACAGGCAAACTCATCTGGAAGAAGCATTTTGAAAGCTCCTACAAACCTCAGCCAGGTGGGCGCGGCGCAGGCATCCTTTGCCCCGGTGGCATCACCGCCACTCCGGTTCTCAGTCCCGCCGATACTCCCGGCAAGTACACCATTTACGCAGTCTCTTGGGATGGCAAGCTCCACCAACTCAATCTCGCCGATGGCGAAGACTTGAAGCCCCCGGCGGCTTTCATGCCCTCCAACGGCAAGCCCTACGCGCTTAACCTGTATAAGAACGTTATCTACACCCACACTGCCCAAGGCTGTGGCGGCAATCCTAACATGGTGTATGCCTATGACCTTGCCACTAACAAAGTCGGCTCCTGGGGTCCTGCCGGCGGTGGCATGTGGGGACGCACCGGTCCCGCCATTGATGACAAAGGCGTGATGTACACCGGCACTGGCGACGGTAAGTGGGACCCTGAAAACGGTGTCTACGGCAACGGTATGATCGGCGTCAAACAGGACCCTATCACTAAGGCGCTGAAGTTAGTCGATTACTACGGTCCTTCTAACGCTGAGTGGCTCTGGAAGCGCGACTTAGACATGCAAGTTACTCCGGTCATCTTCACTCACAAAGGTAAGGAGTGGATGATCGACGCCAGTAAGGAATGCCGCCTCTTCATGATGGACACAAACTCCATTGGCGGCGACGATCACCGCACACCTGCCTATCGCACTCCGCTCATCTGCAATGAAGATGTGAACTTCGCCAACGCCGGCATATGGGGTTCGCTAGCAAGTTGGGAAGACGCCAGAGGAACCCGCTGGGTGCTCACGCCCATCTGGGGACCAAAGCACCCCACCTTCAAAGCCCCCATCGAAAACGGCAAAGTGAAGGATGGAGCAATCGTCGCTTTTAAAGTGGAAGAGAAGGCAGGCAAAACAGTGCTCACACCGGCCTGGATCTCTCGCGACATGAATCGCGCCGAGCCGCCCGTAATCGCCAACGGCGTAATCTTCGCCTACGGAAATGGTGAGGATACCGATCAAGCCTACGCGGACATAGGCCTTGATGACGTAGCCGAACGGCGCATCCCCGGTTCAACCAAAGCAGTGCTCTACGCCCTCGACGCGCAAACCGGCAAGGAACTATGGAACAGCGGCGACGACATCAAGAAGTGGAACCACTGGAGCGGCCTTTCGGTCGCCAACGGCCGCGTCTACATCGGAACCTTTGACAACATTCTCTATTGCTACGGCATCAAGAAATAATATGGGAGTGCGTTCAAAAGTGGGGCGGACCCCCTGGTCCGCGGCTGGCCCCCTGGCCAGCCCGCTCGGCTGTAAGTCGAGCGGGTCAGTCTTCATCTCTCTCCTCCTAACCCTCCCCCTAGCCGCCGCCGATGCCCCACCCTCACGCCTCGAAGCCCTCGAAAGAACCGTCGAAACTCAGCGCCGCCTGCTCAAGGATTGGGGCGGTCTGCTCCGGTACGGCAGCGAAGACAGCGAACTTCCAACACCGAAACCCAACGAAAATCGGGTAATCTTCCTGGGCGATGACGTCACCCTGAACTGGTCTGATTTCTTCACGGGCAAACCTTACTTCAACCGTGGCATCGAACAACAAACCTCAGCCCAAATGCTGATCCGTTTCCAACAAGACGTGGTCGCGCTCAAGCCCAAAGTCGTCGTGATACAGGCCGGGTTCAACGACATCGTGGTAAACACTCTCGGCGTCAGCGCCGACAATTACTACTCCATGGTGCAGCTGGCAAAGGCTAATGGCATCAAGGTGGTCATTGCGTCGCTCACTCCTGTCTCGGACTTCTACAAAAAACAAACCGGCATGCGCCCAGTGGGCAAAATCATCAGCATGAACGGCTGGCTCAGCGAGTACGCAGCCACCGTAGGCGCAGTTTATCTGAACTACTACGCAGCCCTGGCCACCGGCCGGGACTTCAACAAAGATCTTACTAGCGACGGATTGCTTCCGAACGCCGCGGGCTACAAAATAATGGCCGGCTTAGCGGAAAAAGCGATCGCCGAAGCGCTAACAAAATGACTTACAACAAGGAGTTACTCATGATGCGGAAATTAGCTGGCTATGTGGCGTGCGGCGTCGTCCTGATCGGCGTCGGCTACGCCCAATTTGGACGTGGCGGTGCGGAATGGTCCACTCCTGGCGGCGACCCTCACCGTTCTTCGTGGATCCGCTCCGACGCGAAAATCAACAAGGATTCAGTAGCTACCGGCATGGCCTTCCTGTGGAAGGTGAAGCTAAACAACGCTCCCTTGCAATTAAACTCGCTCAGCAACATGGCCATCACCGAACGCTACATCGGCTACCGGGGCTTCCGCAGCTTGAGCTATATCGGCGGCAGTTCTGACACGGTGTTTGCGTTCGATACCGACCTCGGCCGCATTGAATGGCAGAAACGAATCACGCCCGCCGCAGCCGCTGCCGGCCCATCGGCGAATTGCCCAGGCGGCATGACCGCCAACGTAACTCGCCCAGTCACCACGGCATTTCCACCGATGCCGGGGCAAGGCGGCCCAGCGATGGGCGGCGGACGCGGCGGTCCTGCCAAGAGCGGCGTCGGCGAGCCATTGAAAGGCGCTGTCACTTTGGCCAACCAGCCCGAACAGCGAGGCTTTCCTCCGCAACAGGCCGCAAACCGTAAGAAAGGCGGAGCCGCTCCAGCCGGTGGACCTCCGCGCCGCCAACCCAACTACGTGTACGCTCTTTCCAGCGACGGCTTGTTTCACTCCATGTACATTTCAAATGGCGACGAACCCAAGCCCGGTGTCCCATTCATCCCTGCGAATGCCAACGCAAGCGGTCTCACGGTTATTGATGGTTGGGCATATGTCGCCACCATGAATGGTTGCGGCGGCGCCCCCGATGGCGTCTGGGCCATGGAAATCGAAAGCGGCAAAGTTACTAAGTGGGTGTCCACAAGCGGCTCCGTCGTAGGCGAAGCGGGCCCTGCCTTAGGACCCGATTCAACCATTTACGTCGCCACTGCAAAGGGCGATCTAGTCGCGATTGATTCGGAAAAGTTGACCACCAAGGCCACTTACTCCTCCGGAAGCGCGCTTGTATCTTCCCCAGTTCTGTTCCAGATGAAGGATAAGTCCCTGCTAGCAGTCACGGCAGCCGACGGCGCCATTCATATCGTTGATACCGCTTCACTCTCCACGCCCTTGTCGAAGACCGCCGCCGGCGCAAAGGGGCCCCTCTCCAGTTGGCAGGATCCTTCCGGCACGCGTTGGCTGCTCTCCGCCACGGCCAATAACATAACAGCTTGGAAGGTTACCGAATCGGGCTCGCTCGAACGTGGCTGGTCCTCGCGCGAACTCAACGCCCCGGCCACCCCTTCCATCGTGAATGGCGTTATCTTCGCTCTATCCACGGGCTTCGCCAACCGTTCCGGAGCGGTTCTTTACGCTCTCGATTCCGCAACGGGCAAGGATGTTTGGAATAGCGGTAAAACCATGACCTCGTTCGTTCACGGCGGACATATTTCAGGGGGTGCCAGTCAGTTGTATATTGGTACTAATGATGGCACTGTCTATGCATTTGGTTTCCCGATTGAACACTAAATTCCTTTTCCTGATGATGGGCGCGGCTTTTAGCAACGCCCAGCAGCTTCCCGATGGCCCCGGTAAGCCCGAGACTCAGAAGCTGTGCAGCCAATGCCATGAAATCTCCCGCTCCATCTCCGTCCGTCAGGACCGCGCCGGCTGGCAAGGCGTAATGTCCAAAATGTCGACCCTGGGTATGAAAGCTACCGATCAGGAATTGCAATCCGTCTTCGAATATCTCGTGTCGCACTACCCGGCGGATGAAGTCCCAAAGCTCAACATCAATACCGCCGAAGCAGTCGATATCGAAAGTGCCCTAACTGTTCGCCGATCTCTAGCAGCAGCAATCATTGCCTATCGCGAAAAACACGGAGCGTTCAAAACGATCGACGAATTAAAGAAAGTACCTGGTATCGATCCTGCTAAAATTGAAGCAAAGAAGGACAGATTAGCATTCTAATAACATGACCCTCAGGCAACAGTTAGCGTGCTTCGCGGCAATCGCGGCAGCTCAGTTGTTTTCCTGCTCCCGCCCGCAGCCCACGCCATCGGGCGTAGTTATCGAAATCAAGTCCCCCCTCGGCCTTCCACGCCTTGAAACGCCCGCCGACAATCCACCCACCTCTGAGACTATAGCTCTCGGCCGACGCTTGTTCTATGAAAAGAAGCTGTCGGCGGACGGCACACTCAGCTGTGCATCCTGCCACAGCCCAACAGCCGGTTTCGCCGATCCCCGTCGATTCTCCGTGGGCGTTGGCGGTAAGCTTGGCGCCCGCAATGCACCCACCGTTTTGAACGCCGCATATTCGCCCGTGCAGTTTTGGGACGGCCGCTCCCCATCGCTTGAAGACCAAGCAGGCGGCCCGATTGCCAATCCTGTGGAAATGAACATGTCCCACGACCTTGCTGTCGGCAGACTCAATGCCGACCCCGAATACGTCAAACAGTTCGACGGCGCCTTCGGCCCTGGTCCTATCACGGTACTCAAACTTCAACGAGCCATCGCCAGTTTCGAGCGCACCCTGCTCAGCGGCAACTCCCCCTTCGACCGTTACTTCTTCGGCGGAGAGAGATCGGCTATGAGCCCGGCCGCCATCCGGGGCCTCGAAATTTTCAACAACGCAAAACGCGGCAACTGTTCCGTCTGTCACAAGATCGGCGAACAGAACGCCCCCTTCGCCGACGGCAAATTTCACAACATCGGAGCTGGCCTAAACGCCGAAGGTGAACTGACCGACCTTGGCCGCTTTACCCAAACCAAGGACGAGCACGACAAGGGAGCCTTCAAAACACCGACGCTTCGCAACATCGCTCAAACTGCCCCCTACATGCACGATGGCAAGCAGAAGACGCTTAAAGACGTAGTCGATTTCTACGTGGGCGGAGGAAACTCAAACCCTTATCTCGATAAGGAAATGAAGGAACTGAAACTTACTGGCGAAGAGCGTGCCGATCTGGTAGCATTCCTCGAAGCCCTTACCGGCGACATTCCCGCGAATTCCGGACCGCCAAAATGATCAAACGCCTCGCCGCCGCAGCCACTTTCCTTTTAGCCGCAGCTTGTTCGCCGGCTCCGGAAACAAAACCAGCGGATCCAACCGCCGATAGCACCGCTTATACGGAAATAGATCCGTCACGCGCTGGAGTGGTTACGGGCAAAGTGGTCTTCACAGGGAAAGGCCCCGTGCGCCAAAAAGTCGATTTCGCCGAAGACCCCAACTGCGCGAAGCTCCACAAGGGCGAATTCTTCAACGATGCGATTGCCCTGAACAACAACGGGACGCTGGCCAACGTTTTCATATATGTTAAAGTCGGGCTTGAAGGAAAGAAATTCCGCCCGCCCACAACTCCTGCCACGATCACACAGAAAGGCTGCTGGTTTGAACCTCGGATGCTTGGCATTGAAGCAGGCCAGCCTTTCCATGCAATTAATGCAGACCCGCTCACCCACAATATTCATCCCAGAACGGCAAACTCGCGCGAATGGAACCAAAGCCAGGACGCCGGGGCTGATCCACTTATCCGGAAATTCGCCCGCGCCGAAATCATGGTGCGCATCAAGTGCAATATTCATCCTTGGATGAAGGCCTGGGTTGGCGTTACCGAGCATCCGTTTTATGCGATCAGCGGCAACGACGGAACGTTCGCTATCAAGAATTTACCAGCCGGAAAGTATACGATTGAAGCCTGGCAGGAAGAGTTGGGAACGCAGCAACAGGAAGTCACAGTCACAGCCCAAGGCACTGAAACCCTGTCGTTCACTTACAAAGGAGAATGATTTTTATGTCTAGATTGCTATTCTCGCTCGTCCTCGGTGGCGCCGTGTTTTTGAGCGGTTGCTCTACATCGGAAAAGCCCAAAGGGTATCGCGTTTACGTCACAAACGAAAGCTCCGGCGACATGACTATCATCGACTCGGAGACGATGGAGGTTACGGGCAATGTCCCGCTTGGCAAGCGACCCCGGGGCATCCATGCAAGCCCCGATGGCCTAACGATCTACGTGGCGCTAAGCGGCACTCCGCCCGCGCCCCCAGGTGTGGACGAGAGCACGCTTCCCCCACCAGACAAATCGGCCGACGGCATCGGCATCTTCGACATAAAGCAGGGCAAAGTCCTAAAGGTGATCCAAGGCGGATCCGACCCTGAAAACTTCGACATCAGCCAAGACGGCAAGATGCTGTACGTAAGTAACGAGGACGCATCTGGAGTAACTTATATCGACCTTGTCGCTTTAAAAGTCATTCAATCCGTCAAGACCGGAGAAGAACCCGAGGGCGTGAGACTTACGCCAGACGGAAAGCAAGTGTGGGTAACGTCTGAAGCCGAATCCACGGTTGGCGTGGTGGACGTGGCCTCTGCAAAGTTGCTAACGAAAATCAAAGTAGGCCACCGGCCGCGTACGATTGCGTTCATGCCAGGCGGTTCCCCGGCCTACGTGAATGCGGAGAATGACGGCACGGTAGTGGTTGTCGATGCGGCCAAACAGGAAGTCGTCAAAACGATTCAACTGGGAGAGGCGGGAGTCATTAAACCTATGGGTGTACTGCTTGCGCCTGACGCGTCTAAGCTCTATGTAACTACGGGCCGGGGCCACAAACTGTTCATCATTGATACGGCCACTAACGAAGTGAAAGGTTCGTTTGAAGTTGGACAGCGGCCTTGGGGCATGGCTCTATCGCCAGATGCCAAAACGATGTTCACCGCGAATGGCCCTTCAAACGACATTTCGGTAGTGGATCTGGCGACACAGGCAGTGATCAAGAAGATCAAGTGCACCGGAAGCCCGTGGGGGATTGTAGTTCTGCCGAAGTTGTAAGACCTCTTACCGGACTAGTACATCGTCCCATTAGTTCTTGATAGTATTAAGAACTTCCAGTTGTTGCTCGACGAGGACGAGTGTTTGTCGCGACCGAATTGGCCGATTACCTTTGCCAGGAGTTTGAGTTTCAAGACCCGCGTGGGCCAAACCAGATCGCTGGTTGCCTGAAAGCCTTGCGAGATTTAGTTTGGCAGCCACCAACATTCTATGCACTGTGCTGGATGGTAATTTCAGTTCGGTGCTAGTGTACGAACGCTCACAGCTTAGGTGTTGAGGTTGCTGGCAAACCCGCGATTGCACCTTATGCTTTTATCGATGCTGAGCTACTCTGAATGTCAAATATCACTGATATTTTGTTAAGTCTCACTAGTCGTCGGTTAACACGGTCGGATTGACTTCTGTTGTCAACCGGATGTAGCATTATTTCAACGAAGTAAATAAAAAATTCAGGAGGCTTATGCGACGCATTCTTTCGTCAGCTACGCTACTGCTGTTGTCCGCTCTCCCTTCAATTTCCCAAACCACATCCACGACGATTCTTGGAACAGTAACCGATTCCTCTGGCGCCACGGTAGCAGGAGCTAAAGTCCTAGCAACCAATGCGAACACAGGTACTAAGCGCGAGGAACTCACAAGCGCCACCGGCGATTACGCCTTTCCCCTCGTGGATGTCGGTGTGTACAACATCGCCGTTGAGATGAAAGGATTCAAATCGGAGACGGCCAAAGGCGTCACTCTTCAAATCAACCAGAAGGCCCGTGTCGATTTTCGCTTGGAAGTCGGCGCCCAAACCGAGATGGTTACCGTGTCAGGGGAAATCGCTCAGTTGAAGACAGACGAAGCCTCGCTTGGCTCGGTAGTGGAACAGCGCCGAGTGGTTGAGCTGCCGTTGAACGGCCGCAATCTTGCGGGTCTAGCGGTGATGCAGCCGGGCGTGCAGTTTGGCGGGCGCATGGGTTTTGACGGACTCACCGGCGCTAGTGGTGGCGTCCCGATCCCTGGCCAGTCGATTTCGATTTCGGCCAATGGCCAACGGGATACGAATATGCACGGGACGCTTGATGGCGTGGTGGCCACTGAGCCCCGTGTGAACACGATTCCTTTCGCGCCTTCCACCGAAGCTGTTGAAGAGTTTCGAGTGTTGTCCGGTTCGTACTCAGCTGAGTATGGCACCAACTCGGGCGCTCAGGTGATTATCGTCACCAAGAGCGGATCGAATGCAATGCATGGCTCTTTGTTTGAATTTTTGCGCAATGACCGGTTCGATGCGGAAGCCTACTTCCAAAATTATTTCAATGCCCCGACTGCTGTGCGCCGTCCAAAAGACAAGCTTCGCCAGAATCAGTTCGGCGGCGTTTGGAGCGGACCTGTTCTGATCCCGAAACTATATAACGGAAAAGACAAGACCTTTTTCATGGTTAACTACGAGCATCGCGCCAGGCGGCAACCAGGCTTGGTTGGCACGGCGAATGTCCCTACCGAAGCGATGAAGAATGGCGACCTGAGTGCGTTTTTGAACCGGGCAAACCCTGCTCAAAATACCGCTATCACCGACCCCTTAACCGGCACGCCATTTCCAGGCAACATCATTCCGCCGTCTCGAATCAGCCCAACCGCCAAGGCGCTGTTCGCCTTTTTCCCCACAGCACAAGTGGCGAAGGCTGACCCCATCAACGGCGCCAACTACTTCGGCGAAGGTGGCATCAAGCAGGATGAAGATCAGGTCTTCGTTCGCGGCGATCACAACTTCTCTTCGAAGGACAAAATATTTGGACGGTATGCGTTCCAGGACATTACTTACATCACAACGCCGGGAGACAATCCGATCTTCCAGTACTTCGTCGCCGGCCGGAATCAGAACGTTGCGACGCAGTGGATCCATATTTTCTCGCCAACCTTGATTAACGAATTGCGCTATGGCTACAACCGTTCCGTGGATAACACCTTGAATCCGCGCTCGAATACTAATTTTGATCTAGACACCATCGGCCTCAACGGGTTCCGTCTGTTGACCGATGCCAATCGTAAGTTCACGACACGCGAAGCTGGCTTGCCTTCCTTCAATATTAATGGTTTCCTCGGAATCGGCGACCGCGACAGCGGCAACGGGTTCGACTTCAACAACGTTCACCAGATCAACGACAACGTTACTTACAACAAGGGCGCCCATGGCATGAAGTTCGGTTTTGATTACCGTTGGGTCAGCCTGTTCCGTGGCGCGGCTAATACTGCCCGCGGCGATTTGGCTTTTGCGGATACGATTGCCCGCAATGGGTTGGCATCGTTCCTGCTGGGTTATCCTTCTTCCGCTAATTCCCCTGAAGGTTTGCCACTCACCGATGTTCGCCAGGGACGCTATGCCGTTTATGCGCACGATGATTGGAAAGTGAACCGCCGCTTAACTGTCAACATTGGAGTGCGCTACGAATACAACTCCATGGCGAAAGACATTCGTGGTCTTTGGCGCGCGCTCAGCTTCAAAGATACCGTGAATGGTTACCCTACATTCGTCCCTACCATTCGTAACCAGTACAACTTCTACGACCCCGAGAAGACGAACTTCATGCCGCGTCTTGGCCTTGCGTACCGCGCCTCGGAAAAGACGGTTATTCGCGCGGGATTCGGTATCTACTACAACGTTCACCAACTGAACAACTACAGCATTCTGAACTTGAACGCTCCGCTTTCGGGTTCAAGCAGCTTTACCAATAGCGCCGATGCCACGGGTAAAATCATCAGTCCGACTGTACTTACCTTCGCACAGCCCTTCGGCGTGGTCAACTCAACCAGCGCCATCAATGCCAACACGCTGGACCCAACCAACCTGCAGCCGTACACCACGCAGTGGAGCTTTGACCTGCAACGGCAGCTGCCAGGCCGTCAGGCTTTGACGATTGGCTATGTTGGCAGCAAGGGAACAAATATCGACGGACGTTGGGAAATTAACAACCCCGCGCCCGCCATAGATACGCCTACTTCGTCGACGCAGACTCGCCGTCCAATTCAGTTCGTTGTCGATGGCCCCGGTGGTCCGTTGCGCCCGCTCACCACCGTAAGATTTCTGACCAACGGAAATAATTCCTGGTATCACGGCCTTCATACCAATTACGAAAAGCGCATGTCGAACAACTTACAATTCGGTCTCGCTTACACCTACAGTCAATCCTTAGGTGAAGGCTATGGACGCAATGAAGGATTTGGGGGGACATCGCAGGTAATGCAGGATCCAAAGAATCGCCGGGCGGAAAAAGGCCGTTATCCTTTTGACGTGCGACACAACGCGGTGGCCAATTTCATATACGATGTTCCGACGCTTGCCGGGATGAAGAACAACGCCGGTAAATATGTCTTTGGAGGATGGCAATTGAACGGCATCATTACCTTGCGCACAGGATTCCCCTTTTCTGTAACGCAGGGCAATACTTTGAACACTTCAAACTCATCTGTACGTCCAGATCGGTTAGCCACAGGCACAGTCAGCAATCCATCGGTTGAGCGCTGGTTTGACCCTTCCGCCTTCCGCGTACTTTCCTGCGCGGATTCCCGTTTTCCTGACCGTTGTCACTATGGCAACTCCGGCGTGGGTATTCTGGACGGACCTGGATTGAAGAATGTGGATTTTTCGATTCTGAAGAATTTCGTAATGCGGGAAAAGATCAAAATTCAATTCCGCACGGAAATGTTCAACCTCGCCAATCACGCGAATTTCAACATTCCCAACCGCAATTTGCGCACCGGCGCGGCATACCTGCCATCGGCCCCTGGTGGAGCCGATCCGATTCAGAACATCAGCGCGAAGGACACTGGCGCACCTGGCCAGATCACGTCGCTGGTGCAACCGATGCGCATTATCCAATTCGGTCTGCGTTTCGTATTCTAAGAACATGATGAAAACAACAAAGAGGGCTGCTTCGGCGGCCCTCTGTTTTTTGATACTGGCTGCGGCGGCGCAAGGTCAGCAATACGACCTAGTGCTGAAGGGCGGCCGCGTGATTGATCCGAAGAACGGTATTGACGGCATCCTCGACGTGGCGGTGCGCGACGGGCGGATCGCGGCTGTGGCGGCCTCGATCAACGTAGTTCAGGCGCGGCGTGTAGTGGATGTCACCGGTCTTATCGTCGCCCCCGGATTGATCGACATTCACGCCCACATGTTTCATACAACCGGCCAGGCGGATGCTTGGGCCGGCGATAGTAGCATCGCTCCGGATTCGTTTGGACCGCGTTCCTGCACTACGACCATGGTGGATGCCGGCAGTTCAGGCTGGCGCAATTTTGAGACGTTCCGGCACACGGTGATCGACCGGGCCAAGACTCGCTCTTTGGCGATGATCAACATTGCCGGCTTAGGGATGATGACCGACGTGGCCGAACAGGCAGACTTCAATCCCGAAGAGGTGGCGCGCCTTGCGTTGAAGCACAAGGATGTTGTGGTTGGCGTGAAGAGCGCGCACTACCAGAAGCCCGATTGGGTCAGCGTGGACAAAGCAATTGAGGCCGGGACGAAGGCGAAGATTCCGGTGATGGTGGACTTCGGTTTCTTCCTACCTGAGCGGCCCTACTATGAATTGGTAGGCAAGCGGCTGCGGCCGGGCGACATCAGCACGCATTGCTTTCGTGGGCCTGTGCCGGTGGTGGACGAAAAAGGTAAGCTGTACAGCTATTTGCTCGATGCGCGCAAACGCGGCGTAAAGTTCGACGTTGGCCACGGTGGTGGAAGCTTCGTGTTTCGAAATGCGTTGCCGGCGGTGCAGCAAGGGTTCTATCCTGATTCGATTAGCACCGATTTGCATACGGGTAGCATGAACGCCGGCATGATTGACATGGTGAACACGATGTCGAAATTCATGGCGATGGGTATGCCGATGGCCGAGCTGATCAAAGCCTCGACGTGGAATCCTGCTAATGAGATCAAGCGTGCTGAGTTGGGGCACCTGAGTGTTGGGGCGGTGGCCGATATCGCGGTGTTGCGGATAGAGGAAGGCAAGTTCGGATTGCTCGATGGGTTTCGCGGCAGGCTGAATACGACGAAGCGGCTGGGGTGCGAGTTGACGGTTCGGGATGGCGCGGTGGCTTGGGATTGGAACGGCCGCGCAGGGACGGATTACCTGTCGCTAGGACCAACTTTAGGAAATCGCCCGGCCGATGTTGTGGTGCGTCCCAAGTAGAGCGTAAAACAAAAGCAATGCGCAGCGGCCGTTCACTTTTAGTATGGTGATGGGCAGATGCGGAATTTTGACGTTGCGCTGAAGGAACTTTTCCAGTCAGTGGGAACCACTTTTACGGAAAAGCTGGCGGGCGCTGCCCCGGTCGAGTGGCTCAACGTGGAACTGCCTGCCACCCGAAGCTTGCGCGCTGATTTCGTTTGCCGGCTATCTACGGGAGAACTGTTCCACATCGAATTCAACAGCTATAACGAAGCTGATTTAGTATGGCGCATGTTGGACTATTTGACCGATCTGCGGAAGAAGTATGGCTCCGCACCGAAACAAGTAGTGCTTTACATGGGCGGGAGCCTTTGAAAATGCCCAATAGGATCTGCCGAAGCCGCTCCTTTGCTATGAAGTGGAGATGATCGATCTTGGCAACCTGAACGCCGAGGAGTTGCTAGCCAGTGAGAAGATCGGAGATGTAATTCTGGCCATACTGAACCGGCATGCGGATCCACGGCAAACTCTGGCGCGGATTTTCGCGCGTCTGAAACCGCTGGAACCGGAGCAGCGTTTGAGAGCATGCCGATTGTTGGTGATCCTTTCGGCAAAGAGGAATTTGAGTGATATTGTAATTGAAGGAGTGAAAGAGATGGCCTTTTTGATCGATCCCATGGAAGATACGTTCTTTCGCAGACTTTATGAAAAAGGGCTGACGGAAGGTGAAGAAAAAGGGATAGAGAAGGGCGAAGCCCGCTTTCTTCTTTTAACCCTCAGGCAAAAATTCGGCCCGCTACCAGCAGTTGCCGAAGAGCAAATCAAGTCCGCAACTTCCGAACAATTGGAAAGCTGGATCACTCGCATCCTTACGGCAAATACTTTGTTTGAAGTGCTAAACTCCTAAAATTCAAATAGGCAACACCAAATGCGCCACGCACCCGCCCCGGTCCCGGCGAGATTCGAGCGTCAGTTGCCCACCATGTGCCTCCGCGATTTGCCGGCATAGCACCAGTCCAATTCCCGAGCCCCCCGGTTTCGTGGTAAAAAATGGCACGAATAAGTTTGCCGTGCCGGATAGCCCCGGGCCTTCATCTTTAACCAATAATTCAAGCCCAATGTTTATCCGGCTCCAAGCTATAGTCGCACTCTTACTGCCTGTTTCAATGGAAGCCTCGACGGCATTGCGAAGCAGGTTGATTAGCAGTTGATCCAACTGGTCGCCGTCCGCTTGAATCGTAATATCCGGACCGGGTTCGATCCCTATGACGAGCCTGGTTTCAAAACGCGCGACACGTTCCACCCACCGCTGCACGTTTACTTCGGCCATCACTGGATGGGGCAGCTTTGCGAGCTTAGCATAGGCGCCGGTAAAGCGGCCCAGAGCCTCGGAGCGGTTGGCGATCACCGAAAGGCCGCGTGTCATGTCGTCGCGCCAATCGGCGGGAAGCGGGTCGCGCTTGGCCAATGACTCCAAACTGCCGGCGATGGATTTGATGGGTGTCAGAGAATTGTTGAGTTCGTGGCCGAGCACCCGAACCAGGCGTTGCCAAGCTTGGAGTTCTTCTTCGCGGAGCGCCCGCGTTAGATCGGTGATGACGAGCATCTGATGCGGCTTTCCGCCTTCGCGAAACGCTGAACGGCTTATGCCCCAACGGCCGGGACCTCTGGGGAATGTCCTTTGAACGGTCCGCGAGAGGCCGCCTTCAAGGCAATCGAAAAGGCCTAGTGCGTTGGCGTCGCGGTCAAGCAGTCTTTCGGCGGGTTGTGAGAGTAGGCGGGCGCCGGCTTGGTTCACCAGTTTCAGCCGATTCCGTTCGTCGAAGGCGAAGATGCCTACGTCGATTTCCTCCATGACTTTGCGCAAAAGGGTTGTTGCTTCAAGGGCTCCCAGGCGTTGGGAGTGCAGCGTATCGCCCATGGCATTGACTTGTCGCGTGACCTCGGCCAGCGCATCGTTACCGCCTGCGCCACGAGCGCGAATGGAGAAGTCCCCTTTGCGCATTGCTTCAAGGAGATTTGCGATTGTGCGTAATGGGCCAGCAACATTTTCGCGCACGGAGAAGGCGGCGGCGAGCCATATGCTGACGATTAGGAACGCCAGTGTCCAGAAGACTTTGGATGAATAGCCGTCTGCCCAAAGAACGTAGAGTGCGATTGCCGAGCCGGGAAATCCAGCTAACAACGCGAGCAGCAGCAAACGTGTTCCGTGTCCCAATCGTGATGGGCGATCCCGTTCCGCCATGCCCATTTATCGTGTCATAATCCGTAGCGCTCCAGGCGACGGTAGAGCGCGCTGCGGCTTAATCCCAGGGCCTTTGCCGCGTGGCTTACGTTGCCGTTGTGTCTTTGGACCGCCTTCTTAATCAGCAGGCATTCCACTTCTTCAAGGCTCATCTCCTCCATCTTTCCTGGAAGTTGGGCCGTGCGGACGGCAAGATCTTGCGCGCGGATCAGATTGCCGTTGGACATGAGCACGGCGCGTTCCACCACGTGGTTCAATTCACGAACGTTGCCTTGCCAGGGGTTTTCCTGCATTGTCTTGGTTGCCGCTGCGTCGAACCCCGCGACTGGTTTGCGGTAGCGCGCGGCGTGGGATTTGAGGAAGTGCGTGGCGAGCAGCGGAATATCTTCGCGCCGTTCGCGCAGCGGCGGCAAGTGAATTTCGATGGTGTTGAGGCGGAACAGCAAGTCATGGCGGAAACGGTTTTCGGCGGCCTCTTGATGCAAATTTGCGTTGGTGGCGGAGATGACGCGGACGTTGACCCGCTGGGTCCTTGATGAGCCGACGCGTTCCATCTCGCCGGTTTCGAGAACACGCAGGAGTTTGGCTTGGAGATTGAAGGGGACGTTGGCGATTTCGTCAAGGAACAAAGTGCCGTCATCGGCGAGCTCAAAGCGGCCGACACGATCTATCTTCGCATCGGTGAAGGCTCCTTTCACATGGCCGAATAATTCGCTTTCGAAAACGCCCTCCGCGAGGCCTCCCGCATTCACGGTGATCATCGGTTTTTGCGCGCGATTGGAGAGCAGGTGCAAGGTACGGGCGATTACTTCTTTGCCGGTGCCTTGCTCGCCAGTGATCAAGATGTTTGCGTCCGATGGGCCAACACGCGCTAACAGCTCAAGCACATGTTGCATGGCGGGGGCTTCGGCGATCATAGTGGGTCGGCCTTCGGCGCGCAGCAATTGGTTTTCAGCTTCCAGGCGGCGGCCGCGTTTCAAGGCGGCGCTTAATTCTTCCTGCGTTTTGAGAATGGCGATCAAACGGGCATTATCCCAGGGCTTCTGGACAAAATCGCGCGCGCCGCGGCGCATCGCTTCCACCGCCAATTCAACGCTGCCCCATGCGGTCATAACCACCACCGGCAACTGCGGATCGGCCTCTTGGATTTTGGCGAGCAAGTCCAAGCCTTCCTGGCCGGAGGTTGTGTCGCGCGTGTAGTTGAGATCGATCAGAACCAGGTCATACTCTTTTCGATTGAGCATGGGAAGGACTTCTTGAGGGGAGTTAACCAGGTCGGCCTGAAAACCCTCGGCCTTCAGCAGTAAACGGAGCGCCTCAAGAACATCGGGCTGGTCATCGGCGATGAGGATGCGGCTGGGGTTGCGGTTCATTCAGGTCTTTAGACTTTGTCAAATTCCGCCAGTATGGCTTTGCGCAGAAGGCTTGGTGGTAACAAACCCTGTTCCAAAATGAAATCGTGGAAACGCTTTGCGTCGAATTTGCGGCCGAGTTTCTTTTCAAGTTCGGTGCGGATTTCCATCAGCCGGTAGTAGCCGTAAAAATATGCCGTGGCTTGGCCCGGGGCGCGGAACGTATAACGATCGAGTTCCTGTTTGGTCATAGCTTCGGAGAGCACGCAGTCTTCCCGTAGAATGCGGCGCGCTTCTTCGTAGGTGATTTTACCGGACTGCAGTTCTGGGTCGAGATAGGCGCGAGCTGCCCGCATCAGCCGCATGAGGAGGGAACACAGCTTGCCTTCGTCGGGCAGATAAGGCAGCATGATCGCCTCGCTGTAGAGTCCCCAGCCTTCTACGTTAGCGGAGTTGAACGCATAAACCGCTCGCGCCGTGGAGACGCCGTTCTCGATCATTTTGGCGAACTGCATCTCGTGACCGGGACGGAGTTCGTGAACGGTCAAAGCCCAGGAAACAGCGCCGTACGTGAAATCGTCGGCGGTGAGACCTTTGCCGTCCTTGGTTGGGACGACCAGGGGAAGGACGAATTCGCCCATCTCCCCAGTGTTGCCAATCATCCGCGGAGGGCGCATGTTGGGGGCTGGCGAGGCGGCCGATTCAGCTGCGCTGGCGAGGCGGATACGGGCCTCACGCGTGGGCAGGGTAACTAGATTTTCGCGCCGTACGATTTCCTCCACTTGCTTCAGGCGCTGTTGGTAGTGAGGCAGGATGGCTTCGCCGGTGATTTGATCTTTCTTCAATTCGCCGATTACGGCGCGGTAATCGCCGGAGGCCCAGCCGCGTTGCTTGGCAATTCGGGCGGCGATTACGTTCATTTCTTTTTGCAGAGCGGAAAAAGCGCTGTGGGCTTTGGCGGCGAGTTCGGGGGCGGGGATGTCGACCCCGTAGGAATCCAAAGCAATTCGGTAGAGTTCGGGCGGCAGACGAAAATCCTCGCGGGCGCGTGGCAGGATTTCCTTGCGCACGAAATCGTTGTATGCGGCAACTTGCTTTTTGATGGCTGCTAAGGACACTTGGTATTCGTCCTGTTTGTACTTCTCAAAGAGTTTGCCGATGCCATCAATGTAGGCTTCGCTATTGGCGAGGTCTTGTTCCACGTCGTTCTTGAACGGTCCGAGCAGACTCTTATCGCTCAGCTTTTCGCGGACCTTCTTTTCGGCTTGCTCGGAAATCGGGGTGTAGCCCTGTTCCAGACCTGCGTACTTTTTCAAGCGCGCGTTGGCCGCTTTGCGGAGTGGGGCTGGAACCTGATCGTCAAGCAGTCCGCGAATTCCGCCAAAAATCATTTGGGCCACACGGGGGTACGGTAAGCGCAAGCGTTCGACGATTTCGTCGGCCTTAAGTTCGTCTTTTGTGGCTTGGATCATGACTTCCAGATCCTGCTTGACGCGCACGTCTTTCTCCACTTTTAGGCGGCGCTCCAGTTCGGCCAGGGCTTTAAGAGTATCGGCGCGGCTAGCTTTTTCGACTGCGGATCCGATGCGGCTGACTTGCTGTTCCAGGCCGTCGATGCCCATGCGCGACGCGCCTTCTGGGCCGTACTTGGCTTGCAGGTCGAGGAGGATTTTGGCGTGATCGTTGGAACGGGTTACCCATTCTTGCTGGGCAGCGGTTGCTAGAGTGGCCAAGAATATGGCGGATGCGGCTATTTTCATTATTAGTTTGCTCCTTCGATCCAGCCGTCGCTTATGTTGATTATGCGGTTGCCGAACGAAGCGTTTCGTTCCGAGTGAGTCACTTGGATGATGGTCACCCCTTGTTCGTTTAATGTCTTGAACAGCTGCATGATCTCGTCCCCTTGCGAAGTGTGCAAATTGCCGGTTGGTTCATCGGCCAGAATGATTTTTGGATTGGCGATAACGGCTCGGGCGATGCCTACCAGTTGCTGTTGACCGCCGGAGAGTTGGTTGGGAAACAGATCCTTCTTCCCCACTATGTGAAAGCGGTCCAGTACGTCACACACCATGGCGTCGCGCTCCCGTTTAGGGATGTTGCGGTAGCCGAGTGGCACGTCCAGGTTTTCATACACGGTGAGATTGTCTAGCAGGTGGTAGCTCTGAAAAACGAAGCCAAAGTATTTCTTATAAACCTCGTTCCGCGCGTTTTTGTTCAGCTTGTGGATCGGGTGTTCGTACAAATCGTATTCGCCGGTCCATGCCATGTCGTGCATGCCGATGACATGCAGCAGCGTGGATTTGCCGGCGCCGGACGGTCCCATGATGGAGACGAATTCGCCTTCCCTTATGTCTAAATCGACCCTTCGCAAAACGTAGGACCGGGTTAAGCCCTGCTGGAAGTATTTTTCAACACCGCGGAGCCTGATCATTGTGCCTGATGCATCGCTTCGCTTTCTTCAACGATTCGCCCGTCGAAGAGATGGATTTCGCGGTCGGCATACTTGGCGTAGCGCGGGTCGTGGGTAACCATGCAGATGGTGGCGCCGCCGCGATGGAGTTCGCGAAGCAGATCCATGACTTGCTCGCCATTGGCGGAGTCAAGGTTGCCGGTGGGTTCGTCGGCTAACAGGACGGCCGGGTCGCCGCCTAGTGCGCGCGCCACGGCCACACGCTGTTGCTGACCGCCTGATAGCTGCGATGGATAGTGCTTAACCCGGTGCGACATGCCGACACGTTCCAGCGCTTCCTGCACGCGCTTCTTGCGTTCGGCGCCACCCATGCCGCGGTAAGTGAGCGGCAGCTCTACGTTTTCGTAAACGGTCAGATCGCCAATCAGATTGAACGCTTGAAAGATAAAGCCGATTTCGCGATTCCGAATGCGGGCGCGTTCGCTCATCTTTAGGGACTCAACCGGTTTTCCGTTGAGAACATACTTCCCGTCACTGGGGGAATCGAGTAAACCCAGAATGGCTAGTAGAGTAGATTTCCCGCAGCCCGACGGGCCGGAAATGGACACATATTCGCCTTTGGCGATGTTCAGGTGGATTCCGGCCAGAGCGTGGGTTTCTACCTCGTCGGTCATAAAGACCTTGGTCACGCCTTCCATGGTCAACAGGGGTTGTGCGGTGCTCATGTTTCCTTATTCCTTTCCCTAGTTCCTATTTCTTCAACTTCAACCGGTCTTGATTCTCATACTGAGACATGTCAGACAAGATTACACTATCGCCCACCTTCAGGCCTTCCAGAATTTCGATCGCCGTCACCGAACTTCTACCCAGCTTCACAGGCACCCGAACTGCTTCCATGGTGATTGGATCGAACTTAAACATCTTCACTGTCGTGTTGGGCTGACCGAATACGGGGCGGCCCATGTACAACGCGTCCGGAATCCGCTCGATATCGATGGTTCCATCGACGCTAAGATCGGGGCGGGCGCCTTTCGGCAGTGGCCCCTCCAGTTTGACGTCGACAGTCACCGTTCCGTTTGCAGATGCCGGATCGATTCTAAATACGGTTCCGGGTATCAATCCGTTCCGCGTATCAATGGAGGCAACTTGGCCCAGCAAAATATCTTTGGCCTGGGTTTCCGCAATTTTCAATTCAGCCTTCAGTTTGGAGGGTTGGGCGACTTTCGCCAGCAGTGCTCCGGGAATGACGCGCTGGCCGACTTCAACGGGAAGCTGCTGCAGGACCCCTTGGACCCCGGCGCGGACCTTAAGTTGGTCGACCTGCTTACGTTTTAGTTGATAGGCGGCTCGAAGGTTTTCGATTTTCACGTTTTCGGCGTTGAGTTGAGCCTTGATGGAATCGAGATTGATTGCCAGCCGCTTCTTTTCAATCAGAGAGCGCCCTTCGAGCTCTTCGGCCTTGGCTTTGGTTAGCTTGTATTCGAGGTCTGCTTTGAGACCTAGTTTCACAAGCGCTTCATCGCGATCAGAGGTCAGCCGGGCTTGTGTGAGGTCGGAAGCTGTTCTGGCGGTTTGGGAAGTAAGATCGAGGTGCTGGCTTTCCAGGCGAACTTCTAAATCCTTGAGGCGGGCTTCGGCTTCCTTCACCTGCCATTCGGCATTGAAGGACGCATTTTCAAGCTCCTGATTGGTTAAGACAAGTAAGATAGTGTCGGGGTTGACGGTGGCTCCGGGGCGGAGAATGATCTTTTCGACACGACCGTCGGTGTTCGCCGGAATTAGGAGAACTTCTTCGGGGACTAACGTACCTAAGCCGTGCATGTTTCGGATCATGGGGCCGCGCTTGACAGTGTCGGGCCAGACGGTGCCGAATTCGACGCTTTGGGCAGCTTGCGGAAGTTTATTAACCCCCCAGGTAATTAGTCCGGTGACGAGGATGAATGCGAGGATGATCACAATCCGTTTGATCGTTCGTTTTCTTGCTGCGCCTTCGCGTGGTTTGTCCATATGTCCTCTACTCCCAGCTTAACAGGGCAACCTGTCTGCCATTTCCCTCGGTGCGGGTAAGTTATTGTAAAAGAACCTCGATTCCATTTTGAAGCACCGGAACTATCGAACATGAGGTGTCCGGTTGTGGGACAGCGATGACCAACTCCGCGCAGCGGCTTGACGCATACGGGTAAACTAGGATTTGAGAGGATACCCCCGTGAAGAAGAAATTGATCGAAATTCTCATACCCAAGGACAATGAAACGGTGGTGAAGCGAGTTTCCAGAGCCGTGCTTGGGAGTACGCCAGCTACCAAGGCGATTCAACCAAAAAAAGATAAGCCACCGAAGCACAAGAAGAAGGATGAGTCGGCTTGGCCAGAAAATTGACAAAATTGATGAATCGGCTGAGTAGTTTTCGAACTCTTTAAATGGATCGATAATCAGTTACCAACGAAAGGCGTTACCCCACCTACTAGTGGGTGTACCTACTCAAATTCGGACTTAGCCTGACATTGTGTGCTTTGAAATTTATAAGGCGCTAATTTTACAGGGCTTGTCCCGGATGATTGTGCTAGACTAACATCTCAAGTTGTAAATGGCGGATTAGGACAAATCCACTTAACAGGACATAAGTTATGAATCGAAATACAAGGCAGAGAAGGGCGCTACGGGAAGCTTTCGAGGAGCAGAACCGACCATTGAGCCCAACAGAGCTTTTGGCTCTAGCTAGTGAAAAAGTAGACGGCTTAGGAATTGCCACAGTATACCGGACGATTAAGTCGTTATTGGAAGACGGCAGCTTAGCGCAAGTGGATCTTCCCGGGGAGCCCCCGCGCTACGAATTATCTGGTAAGCCAGAGCATCATCACTTTCAGTGCAAAACGTGCTCGAAAGTGTTCGACGCCCCTGGCAAACTGGATGCACTGGACAAGTTGGCGCCCGAAGGGGTCTCCATTGCGAAGTACATTTTGGTGGTTTACGGAACTTGTCACGCTTGTTCAACCAAAGGGTCCAAGTAAGGCAGCTCCAAAAATAAGGCATTGAGGCTTGCGGCCGGTTCGGCTTATAGTAGTCGAGTGATCCGCAAACTCATTTTTTTCCTTTCTGTCGTATTCACGGCCACAGGCGCGCCAAAGAAAACCGCGTTAGACCGGTACATTGGCGCGCCTGACACTTCTTTCAAATATTCGGTTGCGAAGAAAGCGACCGTAGGTTCGACAACCATCTACAATTTGGACATGGTCTCGCAGACTTGGCGAAAGCCTGAGGAGATCAATAATCCTGAGTGGCGCCACTGGGTGAACATCGCCCGGCCGGAAAAGCTTACCAGTTCCATCGCGTTTCTGTTTATCACCGGAGGATCGAATCAATCGACTACGCCGGGACAGATCGATCCGAAGATGGCTCAGATCGCCGAAGCACTGGGAGCCGTGACCATTGAACTGAAGATGGTGCCGAACCAGCCCCTCGTGTTTCTGGACGATCCTCAAAAAAAGCCGCGAGTCGAAGATTCTTTCATCGCCTACACGTGGAACAAATACATGGCCACTGGCGACGAGACCTGGCCTGCTAGATTGCCAATGACCAAGGCCGCGGTGCGGGCGATGGATGCGGCGACGGCGTTCTTGGCTTCGCCCGAAGGTGGATCCGTCAAGGTGGACCGGTTTGTGGTGGCAGGCGGGTCAAAGCGCGGGTGGACTACCTGGACGACGGGAGCGGTTGACAAGCGGGTGGTGGCCGTTGCGCCTCTGGTGATCGACATGCTGAACATGATTCCTTCGTTCAATCATCATTACCGCGTGTATGGTTTTTGGGCTCCGGCGATCAACGATTATTTTGAGCAGGGGATTATGGATCGTACGGATAATCCAGAGTATAAGAAGCTGCTTTCTATCGTCGAGCCCTATTCCTATAAAGATCGATTGACGATGCCTAAGTTCATGGTGAACGCGGCTGGGGATCAATTCTTTCTGCCTGACTCGTGGAAATTTTATTACCGGAAATTGAAGGGCGAGAAGCATTTGCGGTATGTGCCGAATGCCGATCATTCGCTACGGAATTCGGATGCTTGGGAATCCATCATCGCGTTTTATGAATCGGTGATCAAAGGGACCAAGCGTCCGGAACTGGATTGGAAGCTGCAGGCCGATGGCAGTTTGCGGGTGACAAGCAAGGATAAGCCGACAGCTGTTAAATTGTGGCAGGCGAACAATCCGAATGCGCGGGATTTCCGCATGGAAACTCTTGGGGCTGGATACAAGAGTGTTGACGTGACGCCCTTAAAGGACGGCGTATGGGTGGCGAAGCCGGAAAAGCCAGCGAAAGGATATACGGCCTATTTTGTGGAGATGACGTTTCCCAGTGGCGGGAAATTTCCGTTTAAGTTCACGACCGGAGTGCATGTGACTCCGGACACCTATCCGTATGGTCTACCGGTGAAAGGACAGACTAAGATCGGGCCTGTTGCGAAGCGGAATTAATGGCGCGGGCGGGCCGTGCTAGCCGAACAAGTACTCGAAGAGAGACTTGCGCGGCAGCGCTGAGTGGGCCTGGAACGCGGCATCGAGCGCCAATTTGGATTGGTTCAGCTCAAGGATAGACGAAGGAAGATCGGCATCCTGAATTTCACTGATTTGTTGTGTCAGCGAGAGTTGCAAGCGGCTACTGTCATCTATCGCAGTTGCGATTCGGCTTTGCGACGAGCCGTAGAAAGCAAGTTGATCATTGAGATAAGTGGAGGCTGTTTCCACGTCGCTCAGGAATTTTTGAATGGCAGCGGTGTCGTTTGCGGCGAGGGCGGCGCGAAGGCCGTTTGCCGCGGCGAACACGCTTTCACCGGGGCCTTGGCTGTCGAAGATTACATCCGCTGTTTTGGCAATGGAGAAGCGAATGCCGTTTTGGTTTTCAGCTAGACGACCGGAGGTCAGGGAGCCGGCGTAAGGGGCGACTCCATTGATCTGAGTCAAGTCGACGGTATAGGGAGGCGCCTGATCGGTGTCTCCACTAAAAAGGTAGCGTCCTTGCACCGAGGCGCGGCTTGCGGAAACCAGCCCCGAGAATACGCCCTCTACTTCTTTGGCGAGTGTGGGACGCTGATTGGACGCAGAAGCGTCGCTTAGGCCCTGGGCGCCAAGAGTGCGGATTCTTTCAAGAGACTTGACCGCGCCCTGCAGCGTTGTTTCAGCCGTATCGACTTCCGTTTTGTACGCATCGAGGTTACTTTTGATTTGCCGGGCGTTGAGAAGTTCAGCTCTGGTGGACAACAGAACATCGACATGATCTGGATCGTCGGAGGCCACGCGAACTTTCAGCCCGCTTGAGATCTGCGCCTCGGCGATGGTTTGCCGCTGTTGCGTCCGTTGGACGTCCGCTAGGAAGCGGCTGTTGGCTGCACTAAGAAATTGAAGCATGACTTTTGTCCAGTGTCCCTTACCTAATGATTCCCATGATGGTATCGGTCATGCTGCTGATGACTGTTAACAGCTTCGATACGGCCTGATAGCTGCGCTGAATCTGCAAAACATACGCGGCTTCTTCATCCAAAGAAACGCCTGAGGTATTTGCTCGAATTGTTTGGGCCTGGGTTAGCAGTTGTGTCTCTGTGTTTTGGTCCGCCTTGGCGGCTGCTATGGCTGTGCCTATTTTTGCCGAAGTTGCGCCGTAGAACTGCGTGAAAGTGTACCCGTTGATGGATGGCTGCTTGGCAAGATCGGCGAGCGCGAATGCGTTGGAATTACCGCCGGGGGAGGTGGCTCCGGCAACCGCAAGGTCTTGTGGAGCGAGTGGCCCGACCCCCAATGTAGCTGCGGCACCGTTCGGAGGCACAACTGAGTAGGTGAATAGATCTTGAACAGGCGTGGCGCCAGATTGGTCGAGGCCAGCAGAAAGGGTTGTGTTTACCTGATCGGCCACGGTTTGGGCCAAAGTGTCCAGATCGGCGGAATAAGTGGCGAATTGTTTATTGCGAAAATTGAGTAGCGAGCCTAGGCGGCCGGACTGAAACTGTCCAGTGATGTCGTTTCCTTGGGCATCCTGAATTTGGACCTGGTTGTTAGCAACGACGGAATGGACTTGATAGCTGGAGTCGCCAATCACGCCGAGAGTTTGCCCACCAAGGTAAACGGAAACTGAGCCATCTTCGTTCGGCAGTGCCTTAAAATCAGCATATTCTGAAAGGCTCTCGAGCGATTTGTAAAGGCGCGATTCAACGCTTCCGTCTTCCTTTACTCGCCCATCGAGACGAACTGCTTTGTTAAACCCGGCAATATCGTTTAGAACTCCGTTGATTCTGGATACGGCGGAGCTGATTTCCTGTTCCGAGGATTGGGCCGAACGCGACAATCGGTTGGCGGTTGTGTTGAAGTCGGTAGCCAACGTTTGCGCCTTGTCCAGCACGACCTGCCTTGCGGATGTGGAGTTGGGTGAGACGGCAAGTTGCGTGAAGGATGCGAAGAAACTGGAAAGGGATGCGGCGACGCCGAGATTTTCACCAATGGGTAAGGCTTGTTCCACTTGGCTTAACGTATCTATTTGCTGATTGGCCGCGCCCAGTCCACTTTGGCGTTGCCAGACTGATGACTCGTTATACAAATCCCGGGAGGAGATGACACGTCCGGCTTGAATACCATCGCGAAAGGAAATTATCTCTTGACGCTGCTTGGCGTAGCCGGGCGTGTTCACGTTGCCGACATTGGTTTGCGCAACATCGAGGCTTCGCTCGAAGACTCGCATTGCGTCCGTAGCTGAAAATAGCGCTGTTGTGAGACTCATCTAATTAAATTCCCGACCCGGCAAAGTTTGTCATCAGGCCAGCAGGTCTTGCCCCAACTGAAATCCGGCGCCCAGTTCTGATCTGGTTGCCGCCGGACTTCCGTAACAATTGTACGAGCACCCCGTTGGAGTCACTTTATCAAGCCACTTTCCATACAAATGAACACCCTGTGCGGCGAGCAGGTGGAGTCCATCGAGCTCTTTCGACAAGAGTTTTCGATCCGCATCCGTCTTCTTGACGAATTCACCCCGCGAGAGTTCCATCGCCAACTGCTCAAGGATATGGACTGCTTGCGACGGACTATTGGCCGATAAGTGCTCTTTGGCTGTTTTTGCCATTTCAATTTGAGTTGGCATAATACTGATCCTTGATTTCAGATGCTTCCAGTTTGGAATTTTATTTGGGATCGTCAGGCGATTCCGGGATGCCTTTACGTAGAGCGTCCTCCACCAACTTCTTGCTGACTACCTTACTATCTGGTTTGTACCGGCCTGCATCAACTTCTTTTGTGAGCCGGTCGATCTTGGCTGATCTTTCCGGCGAGTCTTCGGTTTCGGCATTGATCGAGGTGCTCAAGCTGGAGAGCGTTAAGGTATCGGTTGCCCCCGACCCGGCTTCCACGCCGCTCTCGCGGACCTTTTGGTAACCGGATTCCACTCGATTCGGCTCCTTGCCCCGAACCGGTTGGTTGGAAATTGGCTGCTGGTTGGCGTCGTTGATTCTCATGTTGGCTACCTGGTTATCTTATCGCCGTGGAAGGATAGAAGTTTAAGTGAAATAATAAGGTGAGGCGATTTGTTACGCCATACCCCGGTCGAATCCCTGATTAGCATGCCGATTAACAACGACAAATGCCCAATAACCTATTGACTCGGCTCCTCCTTTTTTCCGCTTCGCTCCCAATGGGGTGGGCCCATGACGTGATTACCACTAAACTGACATGGACCCGGGAAATTTCGCGCATCGTCAGGAAACACTGTTCGGGCTGTCATCACGAAGGCGGCGCAGCGATGAGTTTGACCAGCTACCAAGACGCCCGTCCCTGGGCCGTTGCCATTCGCGAAGAGGTATTGGCCCGGCGTATGCCTCCCTGGCCGGCTGTGCCGGGTTATGGGGAGTTTCGTAATCCATTCTCGCTATCGGCGCAAGAAATTTCAAACCTCGCGAATTGGGTGGAAGGTGGCGCCCCGGAGGGCGAACTTGAATATCTGCCCACCCATTCCTTTATCGGTCGTGCGATCGAAAGCCGACCGTTTACCGGTAGTAATTTACTGGTTCGAGATGGTTCTCGGATTTTGAAATCCATCTCAATTGGAGCCGTTCAATTGAAGTTTGGAACCGAAGCCAGTCAGATCAAACTGCGGGCGATTCTTCCCGATGGTGGGGTTGAGCCATTGGTTTGGTTGTTGCCAATGCCCGCATCAACCCGCAAGCGTCAGCTGATTTATCAAACCCCGATTCATTTGCCGGCCGGCACGCTTCTCGCCACCGAACCCCCAGCGGCGGGGCAGTTCCTGCTTACCGTAGTTCCGTCACGGGCACATTAAAAGCTACTGTATTGATCACGCCTTTGTTCTGGAACTGAACCCATACTCGGTGGATTCCCGGACGAGGAAAGATTACGTTGAATTGAATCCGCGGCCCGGGATCGGCAAATTCCGGGTGACCGTGGATGAGATCGATGAGATCGTTACTGGCCGCAAGCAAATGCCCCCAAGCGCCTAGCAGGGGCTCCAACCCCTCGTGCGGCGCTATTTGAAAGAATAGGAGAGTCTTCTTCCCTGCCAGCGGCTGCTGCGGTTCGGTAACCAATTGGACCCGCATATTGGCGCCTTGTTTCGAGTCCAGATCAACTTTCAAAGGTTTGACCGGTGTGCGTCCGCCGGCAACAAAGAACGACCGGGATATTAGTTGAGGCGTGCCCCCTTGCGGGAAGAAGTCGGCCAACAGCCGGTATTCGCCTGGCTTAGGGAACGTGTACTTCAAGCGGAATACTCCGTCTGCATTGGGAGCGGCTTCGGGATGTTCGTGGGCGAAGGATTCGAGATCCGCACTGATCAGGAAAAGGTGAAATAACTTTTCGTGGATCTCCAAGAACTGATGGACGGGTTGACGCTTGATCGGGTCGAAGATTTGGAGTTCCAGTATCGCGGGAGCCCCGAGTCGAGGAACTTTGGGATTCAGGGTTAACCGCATGAGGTACTCGGAAGGTTCCGGGAGTCCCGCTTCGAGTTTCATGCCGCACCGAGGGCATTTCCCGGGCGTCTTGGAGCGGACGTCAGGATCCATGGGGCACAGGAAATCGACAGGAACTTCCTGTGCCCGGGCTAGGGCTGCCATGGCCAGACCGGCTAGAGACCGCCGCGCTATTCTTATGGTTCGAATGGCCATTTGGCTGTAGTAGAGTAGCCTCCGTCACAGTAAATTGTTTGGCCGGTGATGTAGTCCGAAGCCGGGGCGCTTAGGAAAACGGCCAAACCCGCGATGTCTTCAGGGGTTCCCAGGCGCGGGTTTGCTTGCGTTCCCATCAACCAATCCTTCATCTGACCGGCCTTCCACATTTCGCGGTTGAGGTCCGTGACGATGAAGCCTGGGGCAATGCAATTCACTTGGATGTTGTGGCGGCCCCATTCGGCGGCCAGAGCGCGGGTCAGTCCGGCAATGCCAGACTTGGTCATGGCGTAGACCGTCAAATACGGGAGACCCAAGCCCGAAGTCAGGCTACCGATGTTGATGATTTTTCCGCCCTTGCCGGCTTCGACCATGCCTTGGCCGACATGCTGGGTGAGCTCGAACAAGCCGTGAAGGTTGGTGGTCATAATGCGCTCGTACTCTTCTTTTGAATACGATGCGATGTGCTTGCGGACATTGGTGCCGGAAACGTTGATAAGGATGTCGACCTTGCCACGCAGCTTCTTTCCCACGGCTTCGATGGACGCCGAGTCGGCCACATCGAGTTGCTGGGCGGAGGCTTTGTAACCGGCCCCGCGAAGGGCGACGGCTTGTTCCTCGAGCTTGTCAAGGGAGCGTGCGGCCAGAATAGTGTCGGCGCCGGCGGCGGCGATTTCCTTGGCAATGGCAAGGCCAATGCCGCGGCTGGCCCCGGCGATCAAAGCGGTTTTGCCGGATAACGAGAAGAGGGATTGAAGGGACATTCTACTTCAGTTTACAACGTGGTTTGGATCGGAAAGCCGATCAACTTGAAATCGCGACATGCAACACTCTACATCGCCATAACTTCTAAACTATCGGGCCCGCAAATCTGCTCCAGCTCCGCCTTAAATTCCTTGTCGGCGCGAACCTTCAAATGTAGATCCATCACTACCGAAAAATCGCGCGGCTTGTCAATACGAACTCGCACTTCCGCCGGACCTGGCTTGCGTTGAAAAAGGTCGAACAGCTTCACGGCAGGCGACGCTGCCGCATCATCGCCGTTCACCTTCACTCGAATCGAAATCAAGCTCGGCAAATTCACCCGCGCATTTTCAATCGGCATCAAACTCTTGATACTCAACTTAGAGGATGCGCCTTCTTCCGGCATCACAACCCCGCGCACCAGCATGGCCTTGTCTTCTAGCAACGCCCCCATCACGGATTCGAATGACGATGCGAACACCATCGCCTCAATCGCCCCCTTGTGGTCCTCCAGTAGCATGGAAGCCCACAGCTTTCCATCCTTATTACGACGACGGTTGATGCCGGTAAGAATTCCGCACATCGCCACCTCGTGGCCTTTCAACAAGCCTTCCAATTGGTCGCTTTCGTGCGTACGAAGCTCCGTCACCTTGTCCATATATTGGTCCAGCGGATGGCCGGTAATGTAGAAACCGATGATCTCCTTTTCGCCGCCCAACATCTCAAACGAATTCCACTCGGTAACATCGGGCAACTTCTCCGGCGTCTCCGATTCGGCGGCGAACATTTCACCAAACAAGCCCACCTGCCCACTTTCCCGGTCCTTTTGCGCGCGCGAACCATGCTCAATGGCTCGGTCTAGAATCGCCCACTGCTGCGCGCGGCTGCCTTCAAGCGTATCCATCGCTCCGGCTTTGATGAGGCTTTCAATCGCGCGCCGGTTCAACGACGTCAGGCTGACCTTATCGCAAAATTCAAAGAGCGAAGTGAAATTCCCCACCTCCCTGCGGGCCGTAATGATACTCTCCACAGCGCCCTGTCCCAGGTTCTTGACCGCGCCCAACCCAAAGCGAATTGCATCGCCGTCAGGAGTAAAGCTCCAATCCGATTTGTCGACGTTGGGGGGCAAAACCTTGATGCCCATGTCGCGGCATTCGTTGATGTACTTCACCACTTTCGCGGTGTTCCCTGTTTCCGACGTCAGCAGCGCCGACATAAACTCCACCGGGTAGTGCGCCTTCAGGTAGGCCGTAACATACGCCATGTATGCGTATGCCGCCGAGTGAGACTTGTTAAATCCGTACCCCGCGAACTGCGCCATCAGGTCGAAGATTTTCTCGGCCTTCTTCGGATTATGGCCCTTCTTGTGCGCGCCGGCGAGGAACGTGGCTTTCTGCTTGTCCATCTCCTCGGCTTTTTTCTTGCCCATCGCGCGGCGCAAAATGTCGGCATCGCCCAACGAATAACCGGCCAAAACGTTCGAGATCTGCATCACTTGTTCCTGATACACGATCACGCCGTAGGTTTCCTTCAGCAGCGTTTCGAGCTGCGGTAGATCGTAAACAATGGCCTTCTTACCCAGTTTGCGAGCAATAAAGTCGTCGACCATCCCGCCTTGAATCGGGCCCGGACGGTAAAGCGCATTCAGCGCGCACAGGTCTTCCAAACGTTCCGGCTGATAGCGGCGCAGAATGTCGCGCATGCCCGGCGATTCAAACTGGAAGACGCCTGAGGTAAAGCCCTTGGTGAAGATCTCATAAGTCTTCGCATCGTCCAGCGGGAAATCTTCAATCTGGTACAACGTGCCCGACGTCTTTTCAATCAACTTCAATGCATCCGCCACGATTGACAACGTCGTCAAACCCAAGAAATCCATCTTGAGCAGAGCCAGTTTATCCAGCCCATTCATGTCGTACTGCGTCACAATTTCGTCTTTGTTCGTCTTGTACAGCGGGACAATGTCTTTCAACGGCTGCGGAGAAATCACGACGCCGGCTGCATGCACGGAAGCGTTGCGCGACATACCTTCCAGCTTCAATGCAATGTTCAGCACTTCTCTGACCCGGGGGTCGCGGCGCGCTTCGGCTTCAAACCCAGGCTCCTGCGCGAAGGCGTCCTTCAGCTTAATGTTCAGCGTTGGCGGAACCAGCTTGGTGAGTTTTTCCACTTCAGCGAAGGTCATATCCATCACGCGACCCACGTCTTTCAACGCGGCCTTTGAGGCCAAAGTTCCGAAGGTGATGATCTGCGCTACCTGCTCGCGCCCGTACTTTTCGGTGACGTACTGAATAATCTCGCCACGGCCACGCGGGCAGAAATCCGTGTCAATATCAGGCATGCTGATACGTTCCGGATTCAGGAAGCGTTCAAACAGCAGGCCGTACTGCAACGGGTCAATGTCGGTGATCTCCATCACATAACAGACCAGCGAACCAGCAGCCGAACCGCGGCCCGGCCCCACGGGAATGCTGCGCGATTTGGCGAAGCGGATGAAATCCCAAACGATCAGCAGGTAACCGGAAAACTTCATATTCTGGATGATCTGGATTTCGCGATCCAGACGTTCCGAATAAGCCTGCAGCGGCTCTTTCAGCATTCCACGCTCGGCCATCGCTTCAAGGCGTGGCCGGCGTTTTTCAAAGCCCTGCCGGCAAACATACTCGAAGTAGGAATCGATGTTATGTTCAGGTGGAACATCGAAGCGAGGGAATGGATCCTTCACTTTTTCCATCTTCACATTGCAGCGTTGGGCGATCTCCCACGGCGTATCCAAAGCGCGAGGGAAATCGCCAAAAATAGCTTCCATCTGCTTCCGGTTCTTCATGTAGAATTCCGGCTGATCGAAGCGCATGCGGTTGGGATCGGACAGCGTTTTGCCGGTGGAGATGCACATCAAAACTTCGTGCGCCCGGGCGTCGTCGTGACGCAAGTAGTGGGCGTCGTTAGTGGCGACGAGTTCCACGCCCATCTCTTTGGATAGCTTGTGAACCAACGGGACCAAGCGTTTATCCTGCTCCATGCCGTGGTCTTGAATTTCCAGGAAGAAGTTGTCCTTCCCGTAAATGTCGCGATACTGGTAGGCCAACTCCTGACCATGCGAGTATTTGTCCGCCAACAGAGCTTCGTTAACGTCGCCACGCAGACAGGCGGACATCGCGATCAGTCCCTTCGAATACTGCGCCAAAAGATCTTTATCGACACGCGGTTTGTAATAGAAGCCATCGAGGTAGCCGGTTGAAACCAGCCGCAGCAGATTGGAGTAGCCTTCCTGGTTTTCCGCAAGCAGCACCAGGTGATTGTAGCGGTCGGAATCGTCGCGCGTTTTGTGCGATTTTTGATTGACGTAAACTTCGCATCCGATAACCGGATGGACGCCTTTGGCCTTGGCTTCGTTGTAGAATTCGACTGCGCCGAAGAGGTTGCCATGGTCGGTCATGGCGACGGCGGGCATCTTCTGTTCTACCGCAAGATCCATCAACTGAGAGATTTCGCAGGCGCCGTCCAGCAGGGAGTAATCGGTATGGCAATGCAAGTGGACGAAGGGAGCGTCGGACATGGGTGGAGCTACTATTATAGAGCTTTGGCGGGCGCGCCTATGGTGAAAAGGATGGCCCTGTATGGCGCTACGATTGAGGAATGCGGCGCCTGACCGTTGAACTAATTCCTGATCTTGAACACGGCGGATTTACCGCGCGTGTTCCTGACATCCCTGCGTATGGCGAGGGCGATACCCTAATTCGTTGCGGCAGCCTTCGCGACACTATTGAATCGGTGTGGGGATCGCCTGTTTGCGAAGATGGCAAGCCCATGGGTGATGCGTTAAGTAGTCTGTGTAAATTAAGTAGGGACTACTATCCCCGGTCTTTGATAGCTTCTCTTGTCTTCTATTTTGCCCATTAGTACCTGGTACATCTTATTGAATCTTTAGAGCTATTCGTTACGTAAGTACGATTTGCCATTCGCTCAGCATTGGTGTAGGCTACCCAAGATATCTCTACAGGAGGAGATTATTACTATGTTTGAAGATTTCAAAGAGTTCGCGGTCAAGGGCAATGTTCTTGACATGGCTGTAGGCGTCATCATGGGTGCTTCGTTTGGAAAAATCGTAGGCACGTTCACAGACGGCATTATGATGCCCCCGATTGGAAAAATGATGGGCGGCGTCGATTTTAATAACATTCTTGTCAATCTCAGCGACAAGCCTGTCAAGACATTGGCTGAAGCCAAAGCAGCGGGCATACCTGTGATGACCACTGGCATGCTGTTGACTGATATCCTTAGTTTTCTGATTGTTGCGACGGTCCTATTCATGCTGGTGAAAGCAGTCAACAAGATGAAGAAGGAAGCTCCGGCTCCTGCTGGGCCGACACCCGATCAAAAGCTGTTGTCGGAAATCCGTGATCTTTTATCTGCGCGTGCAAAAGGCGCAGTCGCTTAAACTCTCCTCCCCCACAAGAGACCGATCAGCTCTTCGAAATAGAAAATATCCGGGCCTTGATAAGAGGCCCGGATGTCCTAAGATTTGGACTTGGTTCGAGGAAGCAGATAGCACACCGCAGGAAATCCCGCCAAACGCAGCGCCTTACAGGGACGCTGAGACGGGCTTCTCTGATCTACCTTCGGGCAGACCAAAGACTTTAACTTCTACACGGCGATTTTGTTGCCGTCCCGTGCGCGTCTTGTTGTCCGCGGCGGGCGCTTCAGTACCGGCGCCAAGCACCTGGATTCGGCGTAGAGGAATATTGTGAGTAATGTTGAGGTAGCGAACAACGGCTTCCGCGCGCTGACGGCTCAGTGCCAGATTAAAGTCCGTCGGTCCGGTCATGTCCGTGAAACCGCGAACCTCAAGGATGAATTTCGATTTGTTAGTTAAAGGAGTTGCCAGCGCGTCGAGTTGAGCTTTGGAATCCTTGGACAATTCAAAGACATTCGAAGGAAACAGGATGGCTGCTTCGTTCAATTTTTGATAGTTGTCCAGGTTGGCGTACATCTTATCAAGAGAATCGTTAACGCTTGCCGAAAGCTTGTCGGTCTTGGCCAATCCGTCGTTCGCTAATCCATGAGCGGCGTCGGCTTTCAACTGGGCGGTGCCGGCAGCATTCTTTGCGTCGCCTGCAAGCTGATTAGCGGCTTTCGCTTGACGATCAACATCGCTCACCCGTTCATCGATCTTCGATGTTTGGGCATGCAACTGGTCGATATCAGCGCTATTTTCCTTGGTCTTCTTTTCGTTCTCACCCAGACGCCCCTCGATCGGAGCGATCTTGGCCAAAACATGTTTCTTGGTTGCGCATCCGGTCGTGGACAGGGTCAGCAGACCGCCGGACAAGATTACGAGCATTGTTTGATTCATAGTGGGCACCATTAACCTCGACAATCGCTTTTGCAAGACAAATGCCAAAATGTGGCATCATATGAATCAACAAGTTACAAACAGCCTGTGGAAAACTTTCCGGTAAATCTTACTTACGAAGCGGTAAAAACTCCCCGAGTCGCACGGATATCACGCCATTGCTAAAAATCTCAGCAGGGCAAGCCTCAAAGGACAAAAAGACCTGGCAGAAGATCTACGAAAAGGTAAGTAACGAAGAAATGCCAAAAAAGGGCGCGCTGCGCCCCGGGGTGAAGAGATCGCACCGGTACTGGTGTGGATCGAAGCACAAGTAGACAACTAGCGCCGCGTTCCGTCCGCCGCTAGCATTTCCAAATTTGATGACTAATTACTGACCGACAGCAATTGAGTGCAGTTCGTGTTCAGCGCGCGACCAATTTTCGAGTTCGGTTCCAGACGGGCAGCCGCGTTCAAGCCAAATGTGATAGGCCCGGGTGGCCACATCAGCAGTTGTAATTGACAGACCCATTGGTTCCACCGATTTCACTGGCTTACGCGAAGAAACTCGCGCGTGGCGAACGGTGGTTACTGCCTTCACTGGCTTTTCTGTTTTAATTTCGGGAGTTGAAGATTTGGTGCGAGCGCGGGGCTTCGTTACTTCCGCAGTCACACTGATTTCTGGAGTAGGTACACTCACGGCTTTGGATTTCTTGGTTAGCATTCTTATTTCTCACTGTTCGCTTAGTCTATTTAGCCCACTCACAACGTGGTCGGCTGGGCGCTTCGTGATCAATTTGATAATACCACGAAATCGCCAATTTGTCTTATACAAATTCATTTTAAGGTCAGTTGGTTTCATTGATGTTTCAGCACGAATTATTTATGTTGAATACTGACCGGATGCTCGCTGGCTGGGTGCCTCTACCGCAATCCTCACCAAGTTAGTGCTCCGAACCAATTCTCGAGTCAAGATCAGGCGCATCCTCTTACACAATTTGATTCTCAGGGTGATATAGTTTCACTATGTTTCAGGACAAACCCCTTACGTTTAAGACTTCGCAAATGCTTACATTCGTCACATTCGCATGTCTTTCCTATGCACAAACTTCCACAGGTACAATAAACGGCGTCGTTCAGGATTCTTCTGGCGCTGTCATCGCCGGAGCCAAAATTCGGCTACTAGGCTCCGATACTGGCGAAGTGGTGCGCGATCTCATCACGAACGCCGATGGCGGGTTCGCCGCTCCGTTAATGCGGCCCAGCAATTACACGGTTGAGGTTAGCGCGGCGGGCTTCAAGAAACTCACGCGCTCGGGCCTCACGCTGCGTGTTGATGATGTGTTGAATCTGCGCCTCCCACTTGATATCGGAGCTATGACCGATACCGTCACGGTAACCGCCAGTGCAGATCTGTTGGAACAAACCACAAACACTGTCGGACAGACCATCGACAATCGAACCATGCAGCAGTTGCCCTTAAATGGACGCAATTATCTACAATTGGGAAATATTTCCGCCGGTACTGTCCCCAACACAAGAACGCGCGATTTGTCCTTTTCGGCATACGGCAACCGTGGATTACAGAACGCTTTCCTATTGGATGGGGCCCGCAATCAGAACTATTTGCGCGGTCTGGATAATCGCGCCCGTGACGCCATGCGTCCTTCGCTGGAAGCAATTTCGGAATTCAAGGTACAGACCAGTAACTACTCGGCCGAATACGGCGCTTCGGCCGGCGCCGTCGTTACTGTCGTTACCAAATCCGGAACAAATGAACTGCACGGTTCAGCATTTGAGTTTCTGCGTAACAACGCATTTGATGCTCGCGATTACTTCTTGCCCGTTACCTCAGTTAAACCCTTGTTCGTCGAACATCAGTTCGGAGGATCTGTCGGTGGCAAGATCATTAAGAATCGCGCCTGGTGGCATACGGCTTACCAACGCACGCACATTAGCCAAGGATCAATCGCCAGTGGTTCGGTGCCGCTGGCCGCTGAGCGTAATGGCGTATTCGTAACTCCAATTTTCGATCCGCGGACGAACCGCGCCAACCCAGCAGGCGCCGGTTCAATCCGCGATGCCTTCCCAAATAATGCAATCCCCGCAAGCCGTTTCGATAAGCTTGGCAAGAGCCTTGTGGATCGTTATCCCAACCCACAGAGCACCGCGGCCACCAACTATTTCAACAGCCCGCTCCTGTCGACGCGCTCGCACAACGTGACGGCCAGGGGCGACGTGAAGTTGAGCGACAAAGATACGCTGTTCGCGCGCTGGTCTCTAGATCAAGGCGCGTTTGGCGCATTGCCGCTGCTGCCGTTAGGGGCGCAGACCGGCGTTGTGCGCGATGTGCCGGCCCGCAGTTTTGGCGTTGGCCATACACGCATCTTGTCCCCCACTCTTATTAATGAAGCGCGCTTTGCTTACAACTATGTCGGGTTGACCCAGGATGCGACACAGCCGCTTGAAGACTTAATTCCGAATGCCCTCGCGCCATCGGTGAAGTCGGGCATGCCTTCGATCAACGTCACGGGTTATGCGGGCTTGGGCGCGCGACCGGCTAACTTCGACAATGTTCCGGTTACTAAGAAATCGAAGGTGTACAACTTCTCTGATAACGTTTCCATTGTGCATGGTAAGCAGACCACGAAACTCGGGATTGACTTCCAATACATTGACGCGCCCACTTTCGCGACGCTGGACGGACGCGGATCGTATGGTTTCACCGGCGTGTTCACGCAGAACCCGCAGCGGCGCCCTGGGTCCGGCAGCGGCGTTGCGGACATCCTCTTGGGATTGCCAAATTCGATTACAACAGGGACCCCTTCTGACGCCAATGAGCGGGCGCGGAACATATATTTCTACGCGCAGAATGATTGGAACATTACATCGCGGTTCACGTTGAATGTTGGCATCCGTTACGAACTAACTAAGCCGTTCTATGATGCCAACAACCGCTTGGCGAACTTGGTGTTGGATAGCGGCCATCCCTTGTACGGGCAGTATGTGCTGGCTGGCGATTCACGCTTGCCTCGGGCGCTGCAGGAGACGGATAACAACAACATCGCTCCGCGCGCCGGTTTTGCTTATAAAGCTCCAGGGGCGATGGTGATTCGCGGCGGCTTCGGAATTTTCTTCGCGCAGGACGAAGGGTTCGGCGTCAGTCAGCGAATGACCAATAATCCTCCGTTTGTCGGTTTCGGCGGCTTCGCCGTGGTCAGTGATCAGTTGAACATTTCCAGCACAATTCCTCTGAGTTTGGCGCTACCGGCGCGGCCTGCGGCGATTGATCCCAAGACCTACAAGCTGGACCCGAAAAACACCGCGCAGATTCGCAGTTGGAGCACCCGGTTCACATTGCCTTACGTGCAGCAATGGAACCTGAATGTGCAGAAGGAGATTACGAAAAACCTAGTGTGGGAGGTGGGCTACGTTGGCAATCACGGCGTGAAACTGTACGGCGCCTACGAAGGCAATCAGCCGGTGCCTGGCCCCGGGGCCGTCACCACTAGGAGGCCGCTTGGAAACTTAACGTCGGGCAGCATCTTGAAGGTGGATCCTTGGGTGACGAGTAACTACCAGGGGATCTCATCGCGCCTGGAACGCCGCTTCGCTGGTGGGTTCAGCGTCTTGGGTGTCTATACTTTCGGCAAGTCGCTGGACATGCAGACCACTATTGACCTTTGCGATGGTTGTACGAACTCAAGCGGATCCGGCTCGATTTCCGATGCTCGGAATCGACGGCTGAATTATGGCTTGTCGGATCATCATACCGGGCAACGCGGAGTAGTGAGTGGATTTTGGGATATGCCATTCGGCGCTGGTAAGAAGTATGTGACCTCGGGTCCGGCGTCGTACCTGTTGGGTGGTTGGGCATTGAGCGGCATCAGTACGCTTTCGGGTGGTTTGCCATTTACGATGAATTTGAATTTCGACAATGCGAATACCGGGACCACGAATTGGCCGAACCGCATCGCCAACGGGAAATTGGATAACCCAACGGTGGGTAGGTGGTTTGATACTTCGGCGTTTGTGTTTCCGGCGCAATATGTGATTGGGAACGCGGGCCGCAATATTTTGACGGGGCCTGGGATTGTCAGTACCGATGCGTCGCTGCAGCGGAATTTCCCGATCAAGCGGCGCGAAGGGATGCGCATCGAGTTCCGAGCCGAGGGGTTCAATTTGTTCAACCATCCGCAGTTGGGAACTCCGGCGCTGACGTTGGGGAACCCACAGTTTGGATCGATTTCGAGTACCGCTCGCGCGAACCGGCAGTTGCAGTTTGGGTTGAAGTTGCTGTTTTAATTTAAGAGTACGGCGCAAGGAGTTAAGTAGCCATGACACGGAGATTGAGTGCGCGTATTGGGTTGTTAGGGATGATCAGGTGCTTGCAGCCAGGCGTCTTGACCCCAGAAAGATGCCGAATAAGAAAAATAAGTCGCTACGATTCTCGAAAGAAGCATTGGAGCAACTCAAGGACATACTCAAAAAAAACTTCTAATTTGAAATGCCGGTAGCTCGAATTTGGGCTTCTATTTTAGAACCCGGCCCGCAACCCAATCGGAGAAGGAACGTGTCGAGCCTGCGCTTGAGTGCTGACGGCTCAGAACCGCGGCTTGAAGCGGCAGGCGCTGAACAAGCCGTTCATCTTGGTATAAGTTGGCGCTTCCCGATTTAGAGGATTTCTAAGCAAGAAGCGAGTAAGTCGCAACCGGTAGTTACGATTGACCCTGGGGCTGCCTAACTCATGGATGACAGAGCCGTGGCCGGCATTCGTCTCTACCTGCTTCCACTTTACTTGCCCAACGTAAAGTCCCGATTCTGCCTACCGTCCCTTCCCCCCATGCTGCTCAAACCATCCCAAGATATACTCCACCTTTAAAATCCAATGGCTCGGAAATGCTCCGCGAATTCCATGCGGCTCATTCGGAAACCGCACCATCGCCGCCTCCACGCCCCGAGTCTTCAACGCCACATAAAACTCCTCGGTCTGCGCAATCGGCGTACGCCAATCCTCTTCGCCAGTTAGTAACATCGTCGGCGTCTTCACCTTATCCACGAAGAAAAGAGGCGAACGGCTAATATACTGCTGCGGATTCTCCCACGGCGTCGACTTCATCCAACGGTGGGTAACCAGTGGAATATCCGAAGTTCCAGCCTGCGTAATCCAGTTAATCACCGGGTACTGACTTACAGCGGCCGCAAAGCGATCCGTTTGCGTTACCGTCCAGGCAGTAAGTATGCCGCCGCCGCTGCCGCCAGTCACAAACTGCTTCGCCTGATCAATGTATCCCTTGGCGATCACCGCGTCCACGCCCGCCATCAAGTCCTTATAGTCATCGCCCGGATACTTGGTATGAATGATGTTCCCGAAATCCTCGCCATAGCCTGTTGAACCCCGTGGATTCGTATACAGCACCACAAACCCACGCGCCGCATACACCTGCATTTGCCAATTGAACTCCACGCCGTACATCGCGTGCGGGCCGCCATGGATATCCAAAATCAGCGGATACTTCTTCGATGCGTCAAACGAAGGCGGCTTAATCACCCAACCCTGTATTTCTTTTCCGTCGAAGGATTTGTACCGCAACTCCTCCACGGCCCCAAGCTTTTGCGACGCTACCAGCGCGTCGTTCGTGTGGGTCAATCGCGCTACCCTTGCCGGATTCGCCGCCGTGAAAGTGAAGATGTCCTTCGGCTCCGCATAGCCACTTCGAGTAATAGCGAAGCGCCCGTCATTGCTTATCGTGAACGAATCGCCGCCTGCATAAACCGAGTTATACCGGACGTTCCCCGATGTCAACGCGCGAACGCCGCCATCCAGGTCAAACTGATTTATATGCGCCGCGCCCTCGCTGTCGGCGAGCGCGTAAATGCCCTTCGAATCGCCTCGCCAAATCGGATTGGCGATGTTCCGGTCAAGCGTTGGTCCTAACCGCTTCGCGGCCCCACCGGCCAATGGCGTCACATAAAGGTTGGTCGTATGATTTGCGTTGCCCTTGTCCTCGAAGCCAAGAAACGCCACCTGCTGACCATCCGGCGAGATCAGCGGTGAAGATTCGCTGCCAGTCAACGACGTGATCTGCCGGGCAGCGCCGGTCTCGACATTCACGGCATAAATATCGTCGGCATAGAGCTCGCGATCCGCAGCCGGTTCCTTATGCGCAGTTACAACAATGGTCTTTCCGTCGCGGCTCCAAGACGGCGCATCCTTCACGCTCAGCCCCGATTTAGTAACTCGCCGCGACGCCCCGCCTTCAGCTGGAACCACGAATAAATGCGTTTCCCCTTCAGCCACAATTCCTTGGCCCGGTGTGCCGTTCGCGCGCCATCGTAACTTAGTAACTACCGATGGCCCCGTACCCCACTTGCCGCCTGTCGGTGGCTTCGGTTCCGTGATCTTGAACCCTGCCTCACCGGGCACCCGCGCCGTATAGGCGATCGAGGCTCCATCCGCGGACCACGTAAAATCGGTACCCGGCGACGGGTTCGCGCGGGTCACCTGAGCCTCGTTCCGCCCATCCAGCCATCGGACATGAATCTGCGTGCTGCCGCTGCGATTGCTTAGAAACGCCACGCGCGCCCCGTCCGGCGAAACCTTGGGGGCGCTGTCGCGGAAATCCCCCGTCGTCAACGGACGGTTCTCGCCATGGATCGAAACCATCCACAGATTTGAGTAAGTGGCGTCCGTCTTGGGATCGTTCCAACTTAGGGAGTAAACTACCGATCCGCCGCTGGGCGTTATCGAAGGGGAGGAGGGCGTTCGCCATTGCCAGTAAGTGTCAGTGGTCAGCTGCGCTTGAAGCGCCAATGGGAGCAGAAATAGGAGGGAGCGCATGAAATACAGTATCCCCTAAATAAAGAGGACCGGCGTACCTGGTAAGGTTCCGCCGCTCCAAGTTTTGAGTCAAAGCTAATCTAAAACGTCTTCCGCACTTCGCTCCAAGCCCAATCGAGCCACGGCAATAGGGCTTGCAAATCCGCACTCTCCACCGTTGCCCCGCCCCAAATTCGGAAACCGACCGGAGCATCGCGGTAAGCTCCAATATCATAGGCCGCGCCTTCTTTTTCCAGCATGGAAACAATGGTCTTTGCGTGCTTGGCCTGATCATCAGCCGAAAGCGCCGCATAGGTGGGGTCAACAATTTTCAAGCATATGGAAGTACTGGAGCGCGTGGCCTTCTCTTCGGCCAAGAATCCCGCCCAAGCCGACTTCGTGACCCAGTCTTCAATCACTTTTAGGTTCGCTTCGGACCGGGCGATCAAGCCAGCGAGACCGCCAACGCCTTCAGCCCACTTCAGTCCGTCTATTGCATCTTCCACGCACAGCATTGACGGAGTATTGATGGTCTCACCAACGAAAATTCCGCTGATCAACTTGCCACCCTTCGCCATCTGGAAAATCTTAGGTAACGCACGATCCGCCGTAAATGACTCCAGCCGCTGCACCGCGCGCGGACTCAGCACGATCATGCCATGGCCCCCCTCGCCGCCCAGAACCTTTTGCCAGGACCAGGTGACGACATCCAACTTATCCCACGGCATTTCCATCGCGAACACCGCCGATGTGGCATCGCAAATCGCCAGCCCTTCACGGTCCGCGGCGATCCAATCGCCATTGGGAACGCGTGCACCCGAGGTGGTTCCGTTCCAAGTGAAGATCACGTCACGCTTCCAGTCCACCTGGCTCAGGTCCGGGATCTGGCCGTAGTCGGCTTTCATCGAACGTAGATCTTTCAGCTTCAGTTGGTTCTTGCAATCAGCCGCCCAACCGCTGCCGAAACTCTCCCAGCTCAGTACGTCCACGCCGCGCTCGCCTAGCAGTGACCACATGGCCATCTCAATGGCGCCAGTGTCGGATGCCGGCACGATGCCCAGAATATAGCCTTCAGGGATGCCCAAAATTTTCTTGCTCCGCTCGATCACTTCCCCGAGCTTCGTCTTGCCAATCTTGGCTCTATGCGAGCGGCCAACGGCGGCCCCCTTCAAGGCATCAAGCGACCAACCCGGGCGTTTCGCGCAAGGTCCGGAAGAAAAACAGGGATTATGTGGAGTAGTTGTAGGCTTCATATATAGATGTAGGGAGGAGCGGACTTTCATGCCTGCGGTTGCAAGGCGATCGCAAGATCCTCAATCCATTCTATCGAAATCCGCCAGTAACCCGTTACGTCGCCTGATCGGCCATGTTTTCCATCAAGTGTTCGGTGAACTTAAACTCACTCGCCCGGTGCAACCGCCACCCGCTGTCGGCAGTAATTTCCAGAACTTGGGCATGATAGCGGACCAGCGACGGATGATGGCTAACGCTGATTATAGTGACCGAAGTCTCCAGCAGTTGCTTGAAAATGGCTGCCTCATTCTCAGGATCAAGAGCACTCGAAGATTCATCCAAAAGCACGTACTTGGGGCGTTCCAGTAAAACGCGGGCGAAAGCTAAGCGTTGGCGTTCCCCCACTGAAAGAACTTTTTCGAAGTCCAGTTCCGCCTCAAATCCGCCGCAACGCCCCACGAGGTCAGTCAGATTTACGCGACGCAGAACATCCATCAACTCTTCATCGGGTACTTCCCGTGCGATATTTGGATAGAGCAACTGGCTTCGCAAGCTGCCTAGAATCATGTACGCATGCTGTGGAACAAACAACATTTCCTCAGACTTCGGGCGCTCAATTTTGCCGGTCCCGGAATCCCACAACCCAGCCATCGTCCGCAGCATGGAACTCTTTCCGCAACCGCTGGGACCGACGATCATTAAACTATTACCAGGCTGCGCCGAGAACGTAAGTGACTTCACCAACGTACGCTCGTAGTTCGGCGTCTGAATTGTGACATCCTCGAAACTCAACTTGTCGCCTTCGCGCATCTCAATTCGCTCACGTCCGGGATCGCCCATAATCTGTTTCGGCGAAAGCGCCCGGGAAAACGAATCCAGGCGCCGAACACCGGCGGCGAAACGGCTGAGGCTTTCGAGGTTGTCCACCAGGATTGACAAGGCTCCCAAAATGGCGGTAAATGCCCCGCCTGCTTGCACGATTCGCCCCACTTCCAACTCCCCGGAGAGCACGCGGGGCGCGAGGATGATGCTAGGCAACGCCATTGTGAAGAGGGTGTTAGTATTCTGGAAAAAGCTCAATCGCAGGGTCCAGCGAATTAGCGCGTCGAAGTTTTTGAAGGCTTCGCTGAACCTCTTTTGAATTTGCGTATGCTCCTGTTTCTCACCCCTGTACAGGGCGATTACTTCAGCGTTTTCACGAATGCGAATCAGACCGAACCGAAAATTCGCCTCTCGCTTGATCTGGTTGAAATGCAGGGAAATCATTTTTTCGCCATAGACTTTGATGGTGATAACTGTAGCCGCAACAGCATACAGCACAAGGAAAAGCACGAGCGAATGGGAGATCGACCATAGCACCTTGCTGAATGCCATCAGTTGCAGCACCGCGCCGCCGAACAATAACAGAAAGGTTAAAGACCTCTGCGTGAAGGACGCAATATCTTCCGCAATACGTTGATCAGGGTTGTCAATATCGGGATTCCTGAGCAGTTCGTAAAAGGCGTGATCCTTGAAATAACGGCCCAGCATCCGGACTGTCAGCCAACGCCGCCAATGATTACCCAACTTGTCGCGGACGTAATAATAGTAAGAATAAATCGGCACTGCTATGACGAGCAAGGCGCAGAATTTGCCAATCGATTTCCAGAACCGCGCGGACTCTTGCGCGGCCAATGCCGAGGTGAATTCCCCGGTTAGTTCGTTGAAATAAACGTTGAACCAGGTCTCCGCGAGCATGAGCACTACTAGGAGTCCCGCCAACCCGCGCGCCAGCCACTTTTCCTCTGAAAACCAGTAGGGCTTTGCTAAGTTGAAGAACCGCCGAACAAATCTGGGATTAATTTTAGACATGGACTCGATGATTAGAAATGAAACTTCCCAGCTTCTACAGATGCGGTAGCGCAGGGCTTAGTTGTTGAAAGTTCGACCTAAGTTACTTCATTTGATCTAGCCGTTCGGGCATGTCGGCCAGCACGTAGCTCATCACAGCCAGTTGCGCGACGTTCAGCTGGAAGTCTCGGGGTACGATTTTATCGAACGTGTCGGCCTGCGTGTGATGCCAATCGTTATAGTGGGCGCCGCTGGTGGCCACTCCGAAACCTGGGACGCCGTCGGTGATCAGGGGCGAAATGTCGGCCCCGCCTCCTCCCGGCGTGATCTTTCCGCAATCGATTCCTTCGAGCAGTTTGCCGATTTCCGTCACGCGATCGAACGCTGCTTGCGAAGTGGCCGGGGCGCCTGAGCCACGGCGTCTGCCAGCCCCTCCGCCGCTTCCGAAACCGAAGCCCAGAGGTTTTTCCGCGCCGCCGTCCATTTCAATGGCGGCCACATGATCCTTTACCGCTGCGCCTACCAGTTCGCGATAAGCTTTCGCGCCGGAGCCGGAGTTTTCCTCGGCGGTCCAGAACACGACTCTGATGGTGCGGCGCGGCTTAAGCCCAAGGTTCTTGATCAATGCAACCGCTTGAAAAGTGGCCATGATGCCGCTGCCATCGTCATTCGCGCCTTGGCCGACATCCCATGAATCGATGTGGCCGCCCAGCACAACGACCTCGTTAGGCAGTTCGCTGCCGCGAATTTCGCCGATGACGTTGTGCGAATCGGCATCGGGTAACTGGACCGCTTCCATCATTAAATGAACGCGAACTTGAGTGCCGCCCCTGGCGATGCGGGCTATCAACGCTGCGTCCTCCACGCTGACAGCCGCGGCGGGAATCTTCTTTGTGCCCTCGGCGTATTGAAGCGTCCCTGTGTGCGGTGATTGCAAGCTCGTGCCGGTCATGGAGCGCACCAGCATGGCGACCGCGCCGAGTTCGGCGGCTTTGGAAGCGCCGGTTGTGCGGTAGGTGACCGTTGGACCGTAGCCTTTCCATTCCGGGTTGAACAGCACGATCTTGCCGGCGACCTTCTCGCGGCCCATGGCGGTTAGATCCTCGAAGCTGGTGGCGATCACGACGTCGGCCGTTATGCCTTCCTTCGGAGTGCCGACACTGAGGCCGAGGCCCATCATGGTAAGCGACTTGGTAACCGGGCCGAGCAAGGTGGCGGACTCTTTACCCCGGATCCAATGCGGGACCTTCACAGGCTGCGTCTGGATATTTTCAAGACCGGCCTTTTTCATTTCCGCGGCAGCCCAGGTGATGGCTCGTTGCAGGTTGACGGAGCCTGTGACACGATTGCCGATGCGGTCGCACAGGAACTCAAGTCGCGCCATACCTTCGGTGTCTTCGAGCGCCGCGTTGATCAACTTTTGCGATATCGCTTTGTATTGTGTGGTGATGTCGGCGGCGGGGGCGACGGTTGCGAGTAGTAAGAAGACCGTGATTCGTTTGTTCATCTAGTTCCTTGAAAAGGGATTGAGCCGCTGCCACCAATGTTCGGATGGTAACGAGAAATTTTCGATCAGCAGGATGTCGTGGTGAGGCGTTCGCACAGTTGTAGCGAATCGCTTGCCGTCCGGATGCAGGCTGAAGTCGGCTAGAGTGACGTTTGCAGGCAGGTCGACGTCAACTACGTGCCGCTCCTCGCCCGTCTTGACATCGATAGAAATTATCTCTCTGGCATTTCCCGTTCGGCTAAGTCCATATATCTTGGTTTCGTCCTTGGAGAATCCGTAGACCTGGAAACGACGGCCAAGATCCCGGGTAGACTTCCCTTCGTGGGAAACCAACTGGAGAGAGTTTGCTCCCATGCCAAGAATCCAATCCTTGGACCATTGGACAGGGCTGCCCACATTCGCGGCAAAGCCTGGTAATTCCAAAATAGAGGCCCCGCTCAACGGCGCGATGATTAACAGGTTCGATGGAGTTCCCGTTGAATAGGCGATCCGGTTTCCATCTGGTGACCAGGAGCCGTTGTGTTGGTGATAGGAAGGAGGCCCGGGAACCCTTACGGCAGGCCCTCCCGAAATGTTCGAAACCATGACCGTGTGCTCTTTACCCCGGGAATCGTAGAGCACGCGTTGACCGTCCGGAGAGAGTTTAGGAAGCATCAGAGTGTCTTGCCCGTCCTCCAATTCAATAATTGGCCGGCTCCCTGCTTCCGACGGGTTGCGGATATGAATCTCCGGATTTCCATTGACGTCGGTTACATAAACAAATTGACTGCCATCGGGGGACCAGGACGGATTGGCTTCGTTCGCCGAGGTGGCAAGCAAAGGTTTGGACACGTTGGAATCCAGACGGACTTCGTAGATGTCGTCATTCACCGCGCCACGCACGAAAGCCAGTTTCTTCCCGTCCGGAGAAATCTCCGGTTCACCGGCATCCATCAGCCCAAAAGCCAAAGGTTTGAACTTGAGGGTTTTCAGGTTAAGCAGGAACAAATTGGCCCCAATATCGCCTGTTTGACGCGCGGAAAGGATGACGCCCTTGCTATCCCGAGTCCAACAGAACGAAAAGGTGGCGCGGTTAATGCCGATCGATTCAAGGCCAATGCCGCTTAAATTGATGTTCCTGGCGGTTCCGGACGGCAGGGGCGCAATCCAGAGTTGCGGCGATCCATCGCCGTTGATCGATTGGACAATAGCGGCCATTTTTGTCTGATCCGGAGAGAATGCCGGAGCGCCACTTACAATGAGCGGTTCTTGTTCGTATGTCTTGAGATTGTTAATCGGACCAACCGAGATTTTGTTGCGATCGGCCGTCACCCAGGTAATGCCGTCCGGCGAAAGGTTCGCGGCGGGAACACCTTTAAGAACAAGCTCCGACTCGCCGCCCGCGGCACCCACCGCCATCAAGCTTCGTGCGGCAACGTAATAGATTTTGTCGCCCTTGGGCGACCAGATGGGATTGAAGCATTGATCCGCGCCCTTAGTTAACTGAATCGGCGCCGCTGACTTCAAACTGCGCGCGAAGATCTGATATACACCGTTTTCATCGTGCGCGATGTAGGCGATGGATTGCCCATTTGGTGACCACTTGGGCTGCCGCTCCGACGCAGCTTCCATGGCGAATGCTTTGAATTTGTACGCGCTCGCCTCCGGTTGGCTGACAGAGAACATCAGGGCGGCGAGCGAAAAGCCTGCCAGCCCCGCTGCTGCCCACTTCCACCAAACTTTTACGCGCGGCGCGACTAATGGAGGAATCGCCGCGGGTCCAAGGCCCGAACTGCTTTCGCCGACGGACGCCCGCAAGGCGAACGCCAAGTCCTTCGCCGATTGGAATCGCTGTTCCGGCTCCTTCTCCACACATCGATGCACGATCTGCTTCAACCCGTTGGGAACCGTTGAAGGCAACTCAGGCGGGTCGCTCTTCAGGATTGAGCTGAGAATTTCAACCGCCGAATCGCCGGTGAACGCGCGGTTGCCGCTTAGCAATTCATAGAGCACTGCGCCGAAACTGAAAATGTCACTTCGCGCATCGGCCGTGCCGCCGCGCGCTTGCTCCGGCGACATGTAGCCTACCGTGCCCATCAGTGCTCCCGGTTCGGAGTTGACGGCCATGTGGGTCGTGTCCTTCTGACTGATGGGGCCGGCGTTTTTGGCCAAACCGAAATCGAGGATCTTCGCGCGTCCGTCGCGGGCAACCATGACGTTGTCCGGTTTCAGGTCGCGATGGGTTATTCCTTTGGCGTGGGCGG
>JANXXI010000362.1 GCA_025350695.1 Acidobacteriota bacterium | reverse complement strand
CCGAGGATGTCGCGATAGAACTTCATAGCCGGTTCCAGGGCACCAACGATGATGCCAAAGTGGGCCATGTTGGTCGAGATGCGCTCGGGGCCTTCGAACTTCCCGAGTTCGCGATGGGTGAAGCTGCCGGGCAGATATTGTACGAATTCCACACCGTGGCCGTCAGGATCTTTAATGGTGAAGCTCATGTTGGCAATACGGTTTTTGGCCAGCTTTTCGGGAACTTTAATGCCTTTAGATTGCAGATAGAGACGCATGCCTTCGATGTCGTCGGTTTCAACTGACGTGTGATTGAGACGGTCAGAGTTGGCTTCTTTCTCGGGCGAGACTTCGACATATTGGCGGTCATTGATCTTGATGAAGGTCATGATGAGACTGCCGTCGGGGTTCTTGATATCGTACGGTTCTCCATAGCCGAGAAAGTCTTTATAAAAAGTGCGGGCCTTGGCAACGTCGGAGACGAAGATGGCGTAGTGGGCGACGCCGGTGATGCGGGGTCGTTTAACTTCGGCGGCGCTGGCAATCGAGAGTGCCAGGATAGAGGCAAATGCAAATCGAAGCATATTGCACTATTGTATTGGATGCGCTTTAGCGTGTGGGAGGTCTTGTCCAGGGTTTTGTGTAAACGTTTCTCTTCAGGGTTAGTTGAGGTTGCTATGATTGGTCTGACCTGAGCGGAGGATAGGGGAGCTGGGAAGCGACCCGAGCGCCGTCTGAGGGGCGAGACCATGCCGGCGTTGGACATCGTTCTTCGCCGGTTTATCTTTCGGTTGCAATCATGGGATCGCAGTTATGCGGTTATCCCAGGGGTTTGGGGACAGAGTCCCCATTCAAATGTGTTGCTTTTCCTTGTGTTCAACCTTCCAGTATCTGTGGCATGCGGTCTGGCCAGCGAATTGCAAATTGGCATAAAGCTTCGCGCCAGCCTTGAGCTGACTTCCATTTCTTAGTCAGATTCTGAAGTGCCAGGTAAATTAGTTTGAAGGCAGCCTCCTGGCTCGGAAACGAGCCCCGGTTCTTGGTGACCTTGCGCAACGTCATGTGCAGCGATTCGATAGCGTTGGTGGTGTAGATGATCTTGCGAATCTCGTCCGGGAAGTCGAAGAACGGTATCACGCGTTGCCAGTTCCGGCTCCAAACATCGGCCACAACCTGATGCTTGGGGTACTTCACTCGGAAGTCCTCCAGCGCCTGTTCAGCCATCTCCGCTGTCGCCGCACGGTAGATCAGTTTCAGATCAGCAGCCAGCGCCCGGCGCTCTTTCCAGCTTACAAAGTTCAGACTGTTACGAATCAAGTGGACGATGCAAGTCTGCACCAGTGTGGTGGGGAAGACGGCCGCGATTGCATCTGGAAAACCTTTCAGTCCATCGGTGCAAATGACAAAAGCATCCTTCATTCCACGGTTCTTCAAATTCGTCAAAACCGATAGCCAGAACTTCGCTCCTTCGTTGCCGTTAACCCATAGCCCTAGTACGGACTTACAGCCTTCCAGATTAATCCCAATCGCAGTGAAAACTGCCCGGTTCTCCACTCTGCCTTCGTGCCGCATCTTGACCATCATTGCGTCCAGGTAAACGATCGGATATAGAGCTTCCAACGGACGGTCTTGCCATGCCTTCACTTCTTCCAGGATGCTGTCGGTTACATCCGAAATCAGCCCGGTACTGATCTCTACTCCGTACATGTCCCGCAGGTGCGATTGGATGTCACGTACCGTCATCCCCAGCGCGTACATAGAAAGGATTTTGGCATCAAATCCTTCAAAGCGCGTTTGATGCTTTTCTACTAACTTCGGCTCGAATGTTCCGTTGCGATCACGCGGGATCTCGATCACCATTTCTCCCGACTCGCCTTTCAGCGTCTTCCGGCTGGTTCCGTTTCTCGAGTTCCCACTCCCATTGCCTGCTACGTCATGCTTCTCATACCCAAGGTGGTGATTCATCTCGCCAGACAACATGCGCTCCATCAGCGCCTTGGTCAGGCTCTTCACAAGCCCGTCCGGGCCAATCAAACTGCCTCCGCTGGTGGCGATCAACTCGTCGATTAGCTCTTTTCTGATTTCCATTTCGGTTTCTCCTATGGTCGGTCATCCTGAAGAACCGCGTTTACACAATCCTTTTTACACCCTCATTAGATTAGGTCGCTCAGCCTTGGCTCAGCCTTGGCTGGCCCACCGCTTCATTCCTTAAAACTGCAAACGCAGAGAGAACTGCACAACGCGTGGACCACCGCCAACCAGGCCGGCAGTTGTTCCTACCGCTGTCGCTACGGCGCTTCCAACAGTGGAAGTGATGCGGCCAAAGCTGGAACTGCTTTGATTGGAGACAGGGTTGGAGAAGTTGGTGTGGTTGAAGATGTTGAAGAACTCGGCACGGAACTGCACGTTGTACTTCTCCTTGAATCGGGTGTTCTTGATCATAGAGAAATCGGTGTTGATACGCCGCTGGCTGCGAAGGTCAGGCTGACTGAGCGAATCGGTCGGAATGGTGAACGGAGGTGCAGCTGCGAATGCCGTAGTATCAAACCATTTATTGTCCGTCTGACCACTGGTTAGTACGCCACTCTTAATGCGGTTGGCGCGGCCGTTGGTGGAAGAGAAGTTATATAAGTTGGTCTGGTCTGGCCCAATGATCAAAATGGGACGACCGCTTTGGAAAACGGAGATGCCGCTGATTTCCCATCCGCCCAGTGCCGTGGCCAGTGCTCCGTGGCTGAGGTAACGCTTGCCGTGTCCGAAGGGGAAATCGTAAATATAACCAAGGACCAGCCGCTGCGGAACGTCGTTGGCTTCTAACCCGCGGTTGTACTTGGCGTTATAGAGCGCGTTCGACGGGCCCACCACCCAAGTGTTCGATTGGGCGGTGTTGGCGATGGTCTTCGAAAGCGTGTAAGCGAGTTGGAACTGCAGGCCGTTGGACATCTGCTTCAGCACGCGCGCAGTCATGCTCTCATAGCTCATGTCGCCGTAGGGATCGCGGAAGACCAGCACGTCGAGATACTGCGGGAAGGGACGCAGTAACTGGCGCAATTGGACGGTGGGCGTGCTGAGAGAGCCGGTCAAGATTTTTCCGTAGAATGGGTTGGGGACAGGCTTCAAGAGGTCGGAACCATAACTCAAGTCGGTGGGATTACTTTGATTGTGCTGGCGGTTCCAATATAGGTGCGTGAACTTAGAGCCAACGTAGGCCACCTCAGCCAGCATCGTGGACGTGACCTGTTGCTGAATGCTGAGGGTCCAATCACTGAGGTAAGGCCGGGGTCGGGCAAGCTGATCGCCGCGGATGGCTTGCCCGACGAAGTCGCTACCGCGCGTGGGAACCTGAATTCCGCCAGCGAACGGATTGTCCCAACTTCCTCCAACCGGGGGCGTGTTCGGCAAGGGATTCGGAGCCCCGAGGAACACGAAGTTTGAGACAAATCCCCCGTTGCCGAAGTCGGTAGCGGCGGCGTTAACACCGACGAACGTGGTGGGGAAGATGCCAGCTCCCAGGCGGAAAACGGTCTTGCTCCAGGGGGTCCAGGCGAGGCCCATTCGAGGGGAGAACTTCTTATAGTCAGGGTTCTCTTGATA
>JANXXI010000360.1 GCA_025350695.1 Acidobacteriota bacterium | reverse complement strand
AGTGAATCCGCTGGGAGGGTGTAGTCGATTTCGACTGACACGAAAAACAACCCAAACAGGAGACACTTCAATGACATTCAGAACATTCGCCACCATCACCATCACCATCAGCCTAGCCACCACGCTATTCGCTCAAACCGAAACCGCACAGTTCGTTCCTTTCAAGGACTTCCTGGCCTCGACCAAAGCCCCTAATGCGCACTTGATGACCCGGGCCAACAGCCGCGTCCGTGATTCTAAACGTTTCGAGGAAATGCGTAAACACGTAACCAGCATGTACGACGGCGTTCGCGTTACTCACAGCTTCATGCGCCACAGCAGCACCTTCGATTGTGTTCCGGTAGAAGATCAACCTTCGGCTCGCCTGCTGAAGGGGAAGGCCCTGGCCGAAGCGCCGCCGATGTCGATGCTTGAAGGGCACGCCGTGGATGGCGAGGGATCCGGTCAGTTCGCATCGAAATCCGGTTCGCAGGATGCGGAAAACGCAACCGACGACTTCGGCAACGCCACGGCCTGCGAAGACAAGACCTTCCCAATGCGGAGAATCACCTTGGAAGAGATGACGCAGTTCCCGACCCTGCAGGATTTCTTCGCCAAGAAGCCGGAAGGGGCCGCAAGCACTCGCGGACCGGTGGATGAAGTAGCGCCGGCAACAGGCGCAGCCCACAAATATGCACACATGTGGCAGTTTGTGAATAACCTGGGAGGCAATTCCTCAATCAACCTGCAACGGCCCTACGTCAACACCTATCTGGGTCAAATCTTCAGCTTGAATCAACAATGGTACGTGGGCGGCAGCGGCGCTTCCACGCAAACGGTCGAAGTCGGGATCCAGAATTATCCCGGAAAGTATGGCGATCAAAACTCCCGCCTGTTCATTTACTACACAGCAGACAACTATTCGCATACCGGCTGTTACAACCATGATTGCGCGGCTTTCGTTCAGACCAACAATACTTACACGATGGGCGGCGGGTTTGCCAACTACAGTGTCGCCGGCGGCGCTCAATATGACTACGCCTTTCAGTTCCGGCTTTACAATGGCAACTGGTGGTTGGCTGTGCAGGGCAACTGGGTTGGCTACTACCCCGGAGCACTCTTCAACGGTGGCCAGTTGACGCGCTTCGCTCAACGCATTGATTACGGCGTGGAGACTGTGGGCGGGACGAACTGGCCCGGCGCTGGTAGCGGATATTGGGGTACGGCGGGTTGGGATTACGCAGCTTATCACCGTAACATTTACTACCTGAACCTTTCCAGCGTAAGCGTTTGGGCTTCGCTAACCCCGGTACAGTCCTCGCCGGCTTGCTACAACACGGCTGGACCATACAATAGCAGTTCGTCTGGTTGGGCGGTTTACTTCTACGCCGGAGGCCCAGGCGGATCGAATTGCCAATAGCGCAAGTGACGAGTTCCAAGACAAGATCTCAGACAACCACTCCCTTTCGTACCTGTCTTCGGCAGGTTGGAAAGGGAGTGGTTGTTTTATTTGGGTTATTGCTACTGGAGAGGAGCCATTGGGAATCAAAACGCTCCTATATTTCGCTGCCCTGGGCTGCTTGAGCCGCGGTGCGTCCAACGGCGCTTGGCGCCGGCTGAAGCAGCTTTCTCTCACTCATTGTCGAGACCTTTTTGCGTCTTACTCTTAGCAACTGATAGGAACACGCCAAGCACCGTCGCCTCTGGATACGACTGAGTAAGTACGTGTCTGGCAGCGACGTAGTGGCGGCCCATCGCCACTACGTCATCGAAGATGATGATGAGCTTGGCACCACGAAGAACATCGCTGGGGCATAACTCCAGCATACCGATGCGGCTGGTGAGCGATGCCTTCTTGTCGAGCGCTGTAAAGGCTTGTCTTACCCTAAGCGCAGGTTCGATCGTCAGCGTACCGACACCGCTAAGCACTTGTTCAAGCCGGTTGTCGTATCCCGCAGAATGTTCCGGCTGCGATGGCGGTATCGGAACAAACACAGCGTCTCGCATCCAATCGTTTGGCAAGGCAGAGCGTAAGGCGTCTGAGCAGTGTAGAACCGCTTCGGCGCGCTGTTGGGGGGTTCCATATTTAAGATCACGAATCAGAATTTTGCCCTGTGCGGGGTGTTCTGCATCGTAACTCCAAAGCCCAAATGTTTGACCACTGGGTCCGGAGAGCACGTTTCGCTGGAGTTCTTCTGGAATCGCTGGGTAGCGATCCATGTTACAGACGCTGTCCTTTCCATCATCGGGAAGAAAGAACCCGAAGGGCCTCCGGTTCGCGGAGCGCCTGAGCCCCACTTCCTGTGGGAAGTCTCGCGGACCCACCATGCGAAAGCCAAGAAAGCGGGTCGAGTGAAGCCGCGCCGACAGTCCCGCTGGTGACAGCGGTAAACTGGCTGGCGGGATTTTGAACTGGAGTAAAAGCATGAAGAGATCCGATGCCGTAGTTGCAAACAGCGTGCCTGATTGACCCTCGTGAGTTGCCTCAGTGCGTAACCGCAGGAGCCGTTTCTGGCGCATGAGGGTTAGGATCAGCGCTTCGAGCACGTCGCCGTCCTCCTCAGCCTCAACATTTCCGATGTGCAGCCACCAAGCGCTCAGAAGGCTTGGAGCCCAATCGACTGTTTTACCCGCAAGCTCGCCGTATGCGTAGATTATCCGCGCGAGCGCTTCCAAGTGCTCACTAAAGTCCTTACGCGGGAATGTCTCGGGCATGATCGCGCGATCACGCGTTTGTAAATATCGCCCGAGCACGGCTAGAACGCCCTGAAGTAATAAGACTCGTCGCGAATGAATGTGGCGTTCGACGTGAGCGCGGGGCGTGTGCGTTCCTGCCGGTATTGCGTAGTGCACTTGTACGCATCGCCGTTTTAATTCTCTTGTGCGAACGCCCTCAATCGTGTTGAGTGCCAGAATCGGCCGTCCTAAGCTGGGATCGCAATTCACCATACTGGTCCGAACGGCCACGCTCGGCTCCGGTA
>JANXXI010000343.1 GCA_025350695.1 Acidobacteriota bacterium | reverse complement strand
TGCTGCGGGAATGAGATTCCCGTCCTTTCTTGTTTTGCTAATGCACGCTTCGCATCCATGCTTGGCGCGCTCAGGTCTATGCTGAGGTGTCCCATTGGTCCATTGAGTCCTTGCGAGTAGAAAATCTGTAAGTCATTGAGGTAACAAGCTTTGAATTGACCCACAGCCGGGGGAGGCTTAACGTGGTCGGTCGAATCCCTTAACTGTACTGTAACTTTGCAATCATGCCCCAACATCTAGTACTGCGTCAAGAACTATATCTAGATACGGTGCATACAGTTACGGGTGGGCTTTCCCCCTATTTTTTGCCTAGTACCGCCTAGGTGATTTGGGGGCACCAATGGGGGTATTGAAACAGTGCTTTGACGTACCCGCAAATAGGGGGGGATCAGGCTCTCATCGACATCACTTCTAGAGAAAACGAACCCAAATCCCGCTCGCCAATCCACAATCGAAGGATATGGTGACCTTCGCCAACTTCCTCCGGCAGCCGAAAGTTCACCTCAAATCGGGGTGGGACCGGGTCGGTACAGAAACGGTCGCAATCGGTCACCATATGATCGCCGATCTGAGCCCCGAATTCCTCCGGGTGCATGGCTTCCTCTAGCGCAACCTTCACGCAGCGGTTCACGATCTTGGTTGTGCTCATCAAGTCAATCCCGTCTGTCAAAGTAATGACGCGAGGCACCATGGGCGGCGGAGAGATGATCCGAATAACGCCTCCCCTACCCCAACTTTCTCCTTTCCAAGCTAGGGTAACGGGCTGCAGGCCCGTCGCAATTTCAGCGGGAAGGCGGACTGTCACCTGAACCAATCCGTCGCGCTCTGGGGCGCCAACATATGTAGTTGTGGCGCGCGCGGAGCCGACATGAATCTCGAAGTCCAAAATGTCGGCACTGGGAGGAAGGTTTTCAAGCCAAAGCGAAAGCGCGGCAAAACGACCGCGGCTTGGGGCAACCGGTTCGGAACTGGCTGCATTGGTGATTCGCCGCACCACCGGCTCCGTTTCCGGCATGGCATGCGTTTCATACCAACCGCGAGGTTGCTTAATCGCGGAGATCCACATGTACTGCGTGTTGCGGCCTTCAAGGGCAAGCAGTTGCAGATCGGACTCACGGCAAAACGTTTCGATCTCGCCAGAAGGGATGCGAACGCCGCTCCAGGTGTCATAACGCGCAGCGGTGTCGGGCAGTCCGTTGATTTGGCAACGCAGCAGGCCGCCCACCTTCAGCACCCTTCGCGCTTCACGCAAATAGTTCATCACCACATCACCACTGGGGATGTGTTGAAACACAGCATAAGAATAGACCAGGTCAAAAGACTCGTCGGCGAACGCAGAGAGATCGGAATTGAGAGCAACATGAGCATGGGCATGCGGAACTCCGCGCAGCCGTTCCTTTGCCATCGCGATCATTTGGTCAGAAATATCGACACCGTGAATTTCACCGAAGAACTGGCTCATCGGCTTCAGCAGGCGTCCCGGACCGCATCCAATTTCAAGCGCTCTGCGGGCGCGTGGATTCCCAACAGGAAGCCGCTTCATTTCCCATTTCAGGCCCGCAACAAGTTCATCGCCTGTGGCGTAGAATTCATCCTCATCCTGATTCTTGCGGCCAAATGCGACGTAGTAGTGCGCATCTTCACCGGCGCGGCCATTCCAATCCTCGCGCATTTTTAATACCACTTGTTGATCCATCAACGCTCCTCGGAAATGCACCGGTTACGAGCGGCTTTCTGTTCGTTACGATCCACGCCGGGGGCAAAGCCCAGGCAACGAGTGCTCATCTTCCAACCGGAAATTACATTGTCCTCAATTTTGTTGTCCCGGGTAACGGCGGCCCGTTCCGCGCGCCGGCCGAAATAGATGCCAGAACGTAGCAGATCGGGCTCACCGGCAAAGTAGGTGCAGCCCGCGCCGCTTTCGCTGCAGTGGGAAGTGTTCAGGTCAAGGAATGTATTGTGGTGAATTAAGTGGCCAGACCCGATGACGAAAATCGCCCCGTACTTCATTCCTTCCACGTGATTTTCAAAAATGCGAATTGCCGTGGATTGCATGTCGGGATTGGTGTTGTTCATCACAATGCCGAAGTGGCCGAAAGGGTAGGCTGCCTGGGGCTTGGAATTAATGCAGCGGTTGCGCGAGACTTCTCCGTGATGGAACCCGTCCAGATCAATGCACTTTCCATTTAGCTCCTCGAAGCGATTACCGGTGTAAACACTGCCGTCCACATTGCCCGCCGTGTCAATGGCAACCGGCGTGCCTCCTCCTTCGGCATCCACAATTTCGCTGGGATAGCCGATGCGCTTGCCATCGTTATTCTGAACCCGCACGTTTGTAGCGTGGCCGATTTGAATGGCATCGCGGCCGATATCTTCAAAATGGTTCCTTGCGAACAGTCCGTTTCGATTACGCGGCGAGGTATAGCGCGAATGCGTCCAAAGCGCGTTGCCTTGAATGCGCGCGAATACGCAAGCCTCAACACTGAAGGTATCGACTCCGTCCTCGAATAACACACCGCCCGTGGCGTTGTTGCGGCCCTTGGCATTCAATCCGCCGCTATCTTCCACGCGCAACCGTTTCAGCCTGGCATTGCGTCCACCGCGAATGAGGATCGCCATGGCCGGCATTTCGCGCAGCACCACATCGGTGATTTCCACACCATCCACGCCATCGGCCAGAATTCCGGTCTTACTATGGAATTCGGCGAAGGTCTTGTCAAAGGGAGGAAGGCCACGACGTTGATCTGTTCTCGAACGGTTTCCCTCAATGGAAAAGCCTTTCAACCGGATATTCTTCCCCTGCGCGGTGACGGCGCCGGGGCCCTTGAAATCGGCTGCCATTTTTATGCGAGTGCCTTTAGGATGGCCTATCAAGGTCGCTCCGTCGCCGGATACAATGATCGGCTCATGGATCACCATCAAGCCGAACGGCAATTGCCGGGCGGTTACCTCAAATAGGATGAGCCACATAAAGGTTGTCAGGAATTGTATCCTAGGGGCAATGAGCATTCAGCTAAGCGGCGCCTGTTACGGCCCGCTTCAACAGTGTAGCGTCTCCGCTCCAGGCGGCGCAGTGATCGGAATTGTTGGCAACGATGGTTCGGGGCAAATTGAATTGCTTCGCCTTGCGACGGGGCAAGCTAGGCCGGATTCCGGCGAGGCGCTGGTCGACGAATCGGCCCAATTACTCGGACCGGCCGACAATCTGGAAATTGGCGCGGCGCAGACGATTGCAATCTTTCATACATTCGCACTGAAGGACGCGCCGACCCGTGTTCGCGCATTGAACGATATTGAAAAGCAGCGTCGCGAGGGGGCAAGCATTCTGCTGGTCTCCCACGAATTGGAATTCTTGTTGGATGTTGCCGACGAAGTTTGGTGGATGGCGCAGGGCAAGATCGTTCAGCAGGGTGACCCGCGCGACGTGATCTCCCGCTACCGTACTGCGATCTCAAAGCAGTTGCGCGCGCATACAGCGGTTGCGGAATTACATCCGACACTTCGGCGCGGCGACGGCCGGGCGAAGATCCAAAAGCTAGAGATTTTAGACGGAACCGGCAACCACGCAGTGAATCTTGTCAGCGGGGAGCCAGTGTCTGTTAGGGTGAGCGTTGAATTCACCGCCCCTGTGGAAGACCCGGTGGTGGGCATTATGATTCGGACCCGGATCGGATTCGAGGTTTATGGCACCAACACGCAACTGGAAGGGCTTAAGCTGGGGCCGTGCAAGGCTGGTGATGCGAGGCGGATAACCTTCCGATTCGTCGTTGCGCTTTGTCCAAAGGAGTATACGCTGACCGTGGCGTCGCACGATCCGGATGGGGTATGGCATGACTGGATGGAGGATGCCGTTGCTTTTTCGGTGAGTGATTCGCGGTATACAGCAGGTGTGGCAAATTTGCGGACCGAAGTGTCTGTGGAGAAGGGTTAGTTGCCAACAGATCGGCTACAGTACCAGGGCGATGAGAAGCAAAAGCATCCCGGTTGAATTCTCGGCGCTTTGCCGCCGTGGTGTGTCTGGCTTTGCCGCATGTGGATTACACCTTTGTGTTAAACTTTCCTTGAGCCACATCCGTCTTAGCATTTATGATAGCCAGAACAGGCGTGCTTATTCTGTTGGCTCTGAACTCATTTGGAGTAAGCCAAGAGATCCCGGCCAAAAAAGAGCGGTCTTTTCAAGCACTCAGGTTTGTAGACCGTGCCCGGACATTGCCGCCTGAGTTCGCCGCCACTGCTCTCCTTCGGATCGCCCAAAGACCGCTGATCGCGGATGCGAAATCGAAAATCGAATTGATTGAGGAAGCTTTTCATTTTGCCGGCCACGCTCAACTGCCATATCGCCAACAAGTGATCGGGCTTTCCACCGATTCCCGTACTTATCTAAAATTTTATCCGAACGATCTAGAAGCGCTGACGCTTCAATCACAAGCCGTGGAAGCGATGCTATTGATTGATCGCGCACGGGGGCTCGAATTGTTCGAGCGCATTCGGTTGCCTGAGATCGCCGCGCGCACCTGTCAGGGATGTGAACATACCTGACTTGAAGGTCTTCTACCGGCTGGCAGGAAAGATTTTTGACTCTGCCTTTACGGACAAGCAACGGAAAGCAGAAGAACATATCCGGTTCTTAGACCGCATAATCCTTACAGTAAAATCTCCTGCACAAGTGGAGCCGGCTCTTCATCTTATTTTGAGCGCAAACCTGCAGCCGAATCAACGGATGTCATTAGCCGGTAAGTTCGCAACGGTGCTTGATCAAGTAAGCGGAGATGATCGAACGTTTGGGGCTACGGAGGCCATGGCCGTACCTGGAGCTTCACCAGAGCTGAATAATGCGGTGGTGATCCTTCCGGCTCTCCGCTCATATCTTGTTCGCCGGCTCAGTGGGCCCCGCTGCCATGACAATATGCCCCCTGCCGGTCAAATGTCCAAGGCGGCTTCGAACTTCAATGGGTTGATAGCCCGCATTGACAAGGAAGGCGCGATTTACCGGCTGATCGCTGAAAGCGAAGTGAGACCGGGCGAAGACGAAGGCACGTTCAAGAATGAGTTTGCTTGGCGCTCGAATCGCGGAAAGGAAGTTCTAAGCGCGCTTCAGTGGCTTAACCATGGGAACCGCGCCGCCGTTTTGGGGCAACCTAGAAAATGGACATTGGAGGAGCGTAATACGGAGGCATGGCGAAGCCGGTATGACGCAACCATGAAGCTGATTGAGGGTTGGAAGGAGTCCGAGGAAGAAACCGCGGAAGACTACATATTTGTTGTTTCCCATACGTATCAGAACCTTGCGGAGTTAGCTCCAACGGAAGACGGGCGTAATCGGTCAATGGAAAGCCATCTACGATTTCTTGAACAGCGGTATGCCGGAATGGAGAGCAGAAATTTCTGGTATGCCGCAATTCGGATGGTGTTTGACCGCCTCAAAGCAAGCCGCGACGAGCATGAGAAGGCATGGCTTCTAGGTCATCTTACTCGGAGCGCCAATCCGGTGATTTCTCTTTATGCTCAATTGGAGCTTGAGTTTGGACGAGAGGCCGCTCGCTAAGGATAATTTCCTTCACGCCGCCAAGCGGTATGACAGTCACATGCATTAGCGGATCGCCCACAATGCGGCGAACTACCGGCTTTCCAACACAAACGTCGGGACAACACCCTCAATACTCGAAAACCCTGAAGGCGAAGCCGTCGAAAGATATGTCGAAGCCGACTGCACCTTGCCCTGATAGGCATGGGCAAACATGTCAATCCGCATTTCTTTCATTTCAAGCCCACCATACAATTGCACTGGGAACTTATCGGTAGCAGTGGGAGTCTTCTCCTGCACCACATAAGGATTCCGAACAGCCGTTTTCAGCGCGCGTTGCCAGGAATGATCATCCATCGCTGCACCGTCGTAAGTATTTTGTTCGGCGGTTTCGTCATTAGGACGCATCACAAGGTTCTCGCGATTGGCCAGGATGTACTCCGGCAAATCAACGATCGCGCCGCGCCAATTAGTATTCGCGGAGCGAACCACGCGAGTCCAAGGCACCATGTCGCGAATCGCTTTCCGTTCCGCCGCAGGGAACTTGGAGGTCAAATTATCATCGGTCAGCAACTCAAAAATTGCCCGTTTTTGAGCAATCTCGGCGCGGAAATTATTCACGACGCAAACAGCCCGGTCACGATAGGCGCGCACAAGCGGCTGCGACAAATCGTAGCGGATCACAAAATCCTGTGCATTGACCCGGCGCAATACCAGATCGATGACAAATTCTCCCTTGCGCAGAACACCATTTTTATATTCCAACTGTTCCGGGGAAACCACTTCAGCCGCGTAACCAGCCTTGCGCAGATATTCCGCCAGCAGCACGTGTTCATTCGATTCCATAGTTGGAAAAGGCTGCTTAAACTCCAGAATAGCGATCTGAGGTTTCTTCTTCTGCCCGAATTCCTTCCAGGCTTTCAGCATGGCGTTTAGGAAATATTTCAGGCCACTAACCTTGCTTAGCTTTTGTTTCTTTCGGAATTCCTTCATTGGGCCGCAATCATGGAACAGATCGGAAAGAATTTCTGAATAAATCACTCCATAAGGCGCCGAAGCCTGATAGTTCAGAAAATGCATCGAACCATTTTCGGCGCTCGCTTCAAGCGTGCTCATCGAAGCTAGCTCCGCATATCCGGGGTCCGTTGTGGCAAGCATCTTCTCGGCTGGAAGCAACTCCATTCTGGCCATTAATTGCGGATTGCTTAGCGCCGCCATCTTCATACGATTGATAGCCGAAAAAAGCGTCTCGGAATCTTTCGTCAGGTGGTCGTACTGCCGCTTTGCCACGAAGTGTGGGCGCAGAAAGGGGGAAACCGGTCGTGTGGAGACAATAAGGCCTTTCTCTTCCATGGCCTGACGAAGTTCGCCAACCCACCCAAGGTCCTTAAATGCTTCAGATTCCAGTAGTTTATGGTAGCGGGCAACCGCCTCGCTATGTTGAGTCATCTTAACTCGAAACTCACTTATAACAAAAAATTATCTCATACAGGGTATAGATTTGTACACCATGGTAAAACCGTAGTTCGACCATAAGCTGCTGATAATAAATATACTTAAGGCATGTTAAAAAATATGGCTAATGGGGTCCTGGCTTCCCTTCTGGACGGTTAATTGTCACAATATGAGTGCGATGCGTAATCTCACACCAGCATTATATTGCCTCCTTCTGCCCGCGGTCAGCCTGGCTGAAGAAGGTATGTGGCTTTTCAATCAAGCCCCGAAGGCGACAATCAAATCCAAGTATGGCTTCGATCTGAAGGATTCTTTCCTCGACAAAATGAGGCTAGCATCGGTCCGGTTCAACAACGGCGGCTCTGGCTCCTTTGTTTCTAAAGAGGGATTGTTGTTTACAAATCACCATGTCGGATCAGAATGTATTTACCAGTTGGGATCGAAAGAGAACAATTACATCGCCAACGGCTTTCTGGCGCGTAACTTCGCGGAAGAAAAGAAGTGCGCGGATTTGGAAATTAATGTTCTGCTTTCCATGGAAGATGTCACTTCAAAAGTTAGAGAAGGGGTGAAGCCCGGCACGCCAAGCCAGGACGCCAACATCAAGCGCAAAGCAAACATGACCAATCTGGAGTCGGCTTGTAACAAGACCACAGGGAACCGCTGCGATGTCGTGACGCTCTATTCCGGCGGCCAATATCATCTCTATCAGTACAAGAAGTACACAGACATCCGGTTGGTTTTCGCGCCTGAAGAGGCCATAGCGGCGTTTGGGGGCGATCCGGACAACTTCACCTATCCGCGTTATTGCTTGGATTTCGCATTTTTCCGCGCCTATGAAAACAACAAGCCAGTGAAACCCATGGAGTATTTTAAGTGGTCGAAGCCTGGCGCGCGAGACGGGGAGCTTGTGTTCGTCACCGGCCATCCCGGTAAAACCAATCGCCTGGATACCGTCGCAGCCTTGGAATTCACGCGCGACGTTGAATTCAAGCTCCGCTTTCCACTGTATGAGGGGATTATCTCCAAACTGCTGAAATTCGGAGAAGAGAACCCCGAACAAAAGCGCATCGCCCGTGACCTGCTGTTGAGTTTCCAAAATTCCTACAAAGCCTACAGCGGGTTTAAGCGCGGGTTGGACGACCCATCTTTAGTCGGCAAGAAGCGAGAGGACGAAAACAAGTTGATTGCGTCCATTCGCGACAATCCGGAAAAGAATCGGGAGTTTGGGAAAGCCTGGGACGACGTGGCTGGAGCCTACAAATTCTACCAGACCTTTTACCGGCGCTATTGGATGCTTGAAGCTCGCGGTATCGCCGGTTCTGAAATGTTCATGAAGGCAAAAACGCTGGTGCGCCTCGCTGAAGAAAAGAAGAAGCCGAATGCCGAGAGACTGCGTGGCTACACCGATACAATGTTGCCTCAGCTTGAAAGCTCGCTCTATTCGGAGGCCCCCATTTATCCTTCTCTTGAAAAGCTAATGTTTGAGGAATCGTTCGCCCAAATGCAGCGAGTTTTGCCGAACGACGAGCTTGTCGCAAAGATGCTTGGCGGACGCACGCCAAAACAAGCTGCCGAATATTACGTGGACAATTCTAAGCTGATGGATCCCAAGGTGCGCAAGGGTCTGGGGGAAAACCTGTCCAGCGTGGCCGCCTCCGATGACCCACTGATCAAACTCGCGAAACTAATTGATCCCGAAAGCCGCCGGCTTCGCACCATGTACCAGGATAAGGTTGAGGCCGTGCTCACCGCCTCCTACAGCAAAATTGCGCAGGCGCGATTCGCGGCCTACGGATCCACGGAATATCCCGACGCCACCTTTACGCTGCGGCTAAGCTACGCCAAAATAGCGGGCTACCGAGACGACAAGGGAGAGCGGAGAGATTGGACCACCCGCACTTCGGGACTCTGGCCCAAAGTGACAGGGAAGGAGCCGTACGAATTACCGGAATCATGGATGAAGGCTCGGCCTTTGCTTTCGCCCGCAACATCATTTAACTTCGTCAGCACCGCCGATACCCACGGCGGAAATTCCGGCAGCCCCACCATCAACAAGAAGGGCGAGTTAATTGGCATTTTGTTTGATGGAAATATTGAAGGGTTGCCGAACAACTATGTATACCGCGATGTGCGGGAACGGTCGGTCCACGTGGCCAGCCAGATTATCCTGGAGTCGTTGAAGAAGGTTTATAAGGCGGATAATGTGCTTCGCGAAATTGAACAATCCCGATAAAAAAGAGCCCGCGGCTACCCGGTCGTCTAGGCAGTCGCCGGCTCGAAATACATCTTTACTGTCAGGGAGAAAAATCTACGCCGCGGCGGGCATCAGAACATCCACACGCGGCTTCAGCATAGCCTGCATCTGCAGCGCATTCACCACGCTTCTTCCTCCCCCATCGTTGTTGAAAATCACATAGGTTGAGGGAGCAAACTTGGTAATGTGTTCGATCCGTTGCTTCCACTCCGCAAGTTCAGCCGCGCCGTACAGATAATCGACGGGAGTTTGATCCCCAGCCTGCGCGCCGAAGTCTTGGAACCAGTTCCGCTGTTGCCGTCCGTTCAAGCGCACATAGCCAACAGCGGTGGTCAGGAAAGAAGTCGGAGGCATAGCCTTTACACCCTCGGACTGGTCGATATTCACGAACCCGACGCGATAGTCTATCAAGGTTCCAAGCGCTTCATCCAGCATCCAACTGGCATGACGGAACTCAGCGACTAGAGGAAACTCGGAAAAGGCGCGCCGCAGCTTAATGAAGAATTCGCGATTCTCTTCGGTATAGCGAAAGGCCCACGGGAACTGCATCGCCACTGCCCCTAGCTTTCCAGCTTTTTGCAGCGGTCGCAGGCCATCGCAGAATTGCGTCACCGCCTGTGGTTCCAACGAACGGTCATGCGTGAACTGGCGGGCCAGCCGCGCAGTGAATTGAAAATTCGGGTTGCAAGCAGCCTTGTCCAGCCACATGTGCGACAGCTCCGGCCGCAAGGGCTGATGCATGTTCGTGTTGATTTCGACCGTGTCGAAACGTTTGGCCAGAAACTCCAGAGGATGAAATCCCTTTGGAGCGGCCTTGGGGTAAATGACGCCTTGCCAGTGAGGATGCAGCCATCCGGCCGGACCGGTTCGGATATTCGAAGTGGGCTTAACGTTTGCCATATGGGTACTCTCTTCGCTCTCTATTCGCCCCATGATAAGGTGAATCCCCTAGCGGAGTCAAGAACTATTTTCGCTCTTTATTCGCCACCCACAATTGAGGGGAAACGCGAAAATTTTAAGATGAGTGTAACCTTAGGGTTAGTCCGTTCGCTACATATATAATCCCCGTTACGACGAGCGGGCGCACTCACCCCTGAATCCCAAGAGTACGCCCGCTTATTACCACTTAGTCGTTAAACATCCCCTCAAACAAGACTGAACTGAGATAGCGTTCTCCGGAATCAGGCAGAACCACAACTATCGTTTTGCCTTTCATCTCCGGTTCCTTAGCCACACGAATCGCCACCGCAGCCGCCGCCCCGCACGAGATTCCGCAAAGGATACCTTCTTCCTTCGCCAGTCGCCGCGCCATTTCTATCGATTCTTCGTTCGAGATCTGCTCCACCCTGTCTACCATCGAAAGATCCAGAGTATCCGGAATAAAACCCGCGCCAATGCCTTGGATCTTGTGGGGCCCAGGCTTAATAGCTTCGCCTTTCAGCGTCTGCGTGATTACCGGACTGGCCGACGGTTCAACACCGATGGATGTTATCTTCTTCCCCTTGGCCTGCTTGAAGTATCGCGAAATGCCAGTGATAGTTCCGCCCGTGCCAATGCCCGAAACCAGCACGTCCATGCCGCCATCGGTATCGTCCCAAATCTCCGGACCGGTAGTTTTGAAGTGAATCTCCGGATTGGCGGGATTCTTGAACTGTTGCAGCAGCAAGTAGCGGCCAGGGTCGGATGTCGCCATCTGTTCCGCCTTGGCAATCGCACCCTTCATGCCGGCAGAGCCCTCTGTTAAAACCAGAGTCGCGCCAAAAGCCTTCAGCACTTTGCGGCGTTCCAGAGACATGGTCTCGGGCATTGTCAATGTGATGGCATACCCGCGAGCCGCCGCGACGAAGGCCAGCGCAATGCCGGTGTTTCCGCTAGTGGGCTCCACCATTTCGACGCCCGGCTTCAGTAAGCCCTTCTTTTCCGCGTCCCAAATCATCGATGCGCCAATGCGGCATTTCACCGAATAAGCCGGGTTGCGGCCCTCGATCTTCGCCAGTACGGTTGCGCCGGCGCCCGCCGTCACACGCTTCAATTTAATCAGCGGTGTGTGGCCGATGCTCAACGAATTATCGTCAAATAACATTGTGTAATTCCTCCCTGTATTGTTCGATTAGATATCCCAATTGGGTACATACCGCGCCTGCCGGTCTTTCCATGTCTGCGCCAAATCCAAGAACGTGGTTTGATCCACAACGGCAGAAATCGCTTTGTCCACCTGGTTCCACAAATCGGCAAAAGGATTGTCCGCCTTGCGGCGTGTAGTGGCGCCAGAGAGCCGTTGCCCTTCAACATGACGCAGGACTTCCCCGACGGCAATCTGTGCGGCTGGGCGGGCAAGCAGATAGCCGCCTTCGGCCCCGCGACGCGATTCCACAAAGCCTCCCTGTTTGAGTCCGGCCAAAATCAACTCCAAAAACTTCTGCGGAATCTTCTGTCTCTTGGCGATATCGGCAATCTTCACCGGACCGTGGCCACTGTTAACAGTTAGGTCGAAAATCGCTTGGAGAGCATATTCGCCTTTAACGGAAATATTCATGGTTTGTGCAAATGCTGGATGGGGAAACACCCATGCCTCGATGGAGATTATAACGTATTAAGACTGTAGGCTGAGACAATGGCGAGCGCGGCACAAGCAGCGGTTTCGGCGCGCAGTACAGTGTGCCCTAACGAGCATGCCTTCCAACCAACGGCAAGGATAGCTTCGCGCTCCCGGTCAGCCCACCCGCCTTCGGGTCCAAGCATCAACGAGGTTTCCGACGAATTCGGTTCGAGCAGCGTAAGAATTGAGGGCAGCGCTTTCTTTTCATCCAGCAGCAGACGCAAGCCCGTGGCGTCCTTGAGCGTTTGAGCGAGACGGACGGGTTGCTGGATGACCGGGACGCGCAGGCGGCGCGACTGCTGGCCCGATTCTGTTACTATTTTGCGCCAACGCTCCATACGTTTCGGAGCAGCCATGTCGAGCCCACGTTCGCTCCGTTCGGTGACGATAGGTTGAATTGTACAGACGCCTAGCTCCGTGACTTTTTCAAGCATCCATTCAAAGTGATCGAACTTGAACAGGCTGGCGTAGAGTGTGACGTTCGGGAGCGGTGGCGGAGTTGGCAGCTGTTCTTTGATGAGGAAGGAGACGAGGTTTTTGTGCGCGGATTCAATTTCGCCCAGGTACAGCGAAGTCTGGTCGGAGAGTTCGTAGAGTTGCCCGGCTTCGACGCGCAGTACGCGAGTAAGATGATGCGCATCCTCGTCGTGGAGTTCAGCGTGGTCGCCGCTTGGTGCTGGGATGTAGAAGAGGCGTCGGGCCATATCCTTAAATGATCCCACTGGTGATCGTCCTGAGGAACTTGCCCAAGTTGACGAGACCATGCTCGAACCTTGTTTTCTCTTAGCTGAAGGAGCCTGCTAACATGATGGATCATCATGGACCTTGGCGCACATTCACTCAGTCTCACGCCGCACGGCAGCCTGTTGCTGATCCATGACGACGATGCACAGCGGTTGGACACGCACTTTAAGGGAACGGATCCTACAGGCGCTCGACCGTGGGCTGGTCACGTACTTTCATGCCCGGCGCCGAAAGGCATCAATGACTGTGGTCAGCACAGGGGAGCAGTGCAGCGTTAAGCTAGAATGAAACTATGGCGTTAATGATCGAATCCTTTCTGCCGGCAACCTTGACCGCGCCACCGATGACCGACGAACAGTTCGCCGAATTCTGCGCGGAACATCCCGATCTGATGTTTGAAATGACAGCTGAGGGGGAGTTGATCGTAATGGCGCCAACTTTTTCAATGACCGGTTCGCGCAATGCCAATATCATTCGACAATTGGGTACTTGGGCGGATCGGGACGGTCGCGGTATCGTGAACGATTCCTCCACTGGATACGTGCTTCCCAATAGTTCCAGGCGCTCACCCGATGCTTCCTGGGTCGCTAAGGATAGAATTAAGCTGCTGAGTGAGAAAAGCTTGCAAGGCTTCTGGCATCTTTGTCCCGCCTTCGTGATTGAACTTAGATCAGAATCGGACCGCGTCGGCGTCCTTCGCGCAAAGATGGGCGAGTACATCGGTAACGGAGCGGAACTGGGCTGGCTGATCGACCCCAAAAAACACTCCGTTGAGATCCATCGCCCCAATGCGGAACCGCAATTCATTGCCGGGATAGATTCCGTGGCGGGCGAAGGTCCAGTTGCCGGATTTGTGCTTGACCTCTTACCCGTTTGGGATCCGTTGCGCTAGAGGCTTGCCTGGTTGGTTCGGTCTGATACTGTTGGATCAGAAAATCAGGATAGGTATGCTCAATCAACAACACACCCCTTGCACACCCCAGCCCCCCTCTTATAAAGTTGCATGTGTGCGACCCATCCTCTTTCTTACCCTCATCCTCCCGTTAGCCGCGGCCGAAACGAATCCCACCGTCGAGTTCACCGAAACCATCCGCCCCACGCTCGAAAAAAACTGCGCCTCCTGCCACAATCCCGCCGACCCCAAAGTCCGCATCGATTTCCTCAAAGCCCAATCCGCCTCCGACATGGAATCAAAGCGCGGCATGTGGCGCTCCGTCGCCGCACAGATCCGCAATCGCACCATGCCCCCGGCCGCAACCAAGCTCACCGAAGACGAACGCCTCCACCTTGCCACCTGGATCGATAGCCGCCTGCGCGACACCGCCTGCAGCACCGGCCCCTTCACCGGCGCAGTCGCTCCACGCCGTCTCAATCGCCGTGAATATCACCACACCATACGCGACATCTTCGGCCTTGAATTCGCTGTGGCCGATGCTTTCCCCGCTGACGAATCTGGTGGCGCCGGGTTCGACACGAATGGCGAAACACTCTACCTCCCGCCCATGATGCTGGAACGCTACATGGAAGCCGCCCAGAAAATTCTTGACCGCGTCATCATCACGCCTCCGCTTACCAAACAATTTCCTTCCGCTGAAATGACGCCGCCCCAACCCAGCAAGAAGCCAGGCCGCATAGTCGCCCCCGCACAAGAAGTGTCCACCGAGATTCCCATCTTCGTCGAAGGCAAATACAATCTTCGCGTCTCAATCGAACGCCCGCACGATCGGCCCATCTACTTAAGCGTGAAGCTCGACGGCACAGACCTCGGCAAGCTCAACTATGCGCGCGATTCCGCCGGCGGCCCCACCTCCCGCGCCTCACTTGCGACACTCACCCGCGGCATCCACAACGTCACCGTTGTCAACGGCGATCACCCCGTCGAATTCTTCAGTCTCTTTATCGAACAACGCGTCGAGGATCCGCCACCCGATAAGCGCTCCATGCACTACCGCCTCTTCGGCCTCGAACCGGGTGAAGCTCCGCTCGACCCTAGCCGCGCCGCAAGCCAACTTATCCAGTCGTTCCTCGCAAAGGCTTACCGGCGCCCTGTCACCGCCGCCGCCGTCGCGCCTTTCGTCACGCTCTACGAACGTTCAGCCAAGCGCGGCGACCCTTATGAGGAGTGCGTCAAGATTGCTCTCAAAGCCGTTCTAGTCTCGCCGCGCTTCCTGTTCCATGTTGAGGACGCGGCTACCAAGCCGGGCACGCAGCCCATCTCGCACTACGACATGGCCTCACGCCTCTCTTACTTTTTATGGTCCACGGCGCCCGATGAAGAGTTGCTGCAACTAGCCGCGCAAGGCCGGCTGCAAGATCCTGCGGTGCTCGCCGCGCAAACAGATCGCATGATCAACGATCCACGCTCCCGCGCCTTCGCCACCAGCTTCGTCGGCCAATGGCTCGGCACGCAGGAAGTGGGCGGACGCGTGGCGCCGCTGCTTACTGAACTGCAGCATTACTACACACCCGAAGGCGCTGCTGAACTGCGTCAGGAACCTGTCCTGCTCTATCACCATATCCTCAGCGCCAATCGCAGTCTGCTTGAACTGCTCACCGCTAACTACACGTTCCTCACAGCGCGCCTCGCAAAATATTACGAGGTAGAAAAGAAGGTCACCGGCCTCAACGAAACGTTCCAAAAAGTCCAGTGGCCCGATGAGAACCGCGGCGGCGTGCTCGGCATGGCTGGTGTTCTCGCCATGACCTCGCACTATAAACAGGGCAGCCCCGTGCTGCGCGGAGCTTGGGTGCTTGATACTTTGCTCGGTACGCCTGTACCTCCGCCGCCACCTGACGTTCCGCCTCTTGAGACAGCCGCCAAATCCGAAAAGGGTCTTACGATGCGGCAGATCCTTGCCCGCCATCGCGCCGATCCGGCTTGCGCCAGTTGCCACAACTTGATGGACCCGATCGGCTTCGGTCTCGAAAATTTCGATTGGATGGGCCGTTGGCGTGACCTTGAAACTAACGGCAAACCAGTTGATGCCTCGGGCAAAATGCCATCCGGGGAGGCTTTCAATGGGCCAGTGGAACTGCGCAAAGTTCTGCTCAATCGCAAGGACGAATTTGTTCGTCACCTCACCGGCAAGACGCTTGGCTATGCGTTAGGGCGCGGTTTACAAGATGGTGACCAATGCACTGTGCAACGAATCGCCGACAAGCTCGCGGTCAACAATTACAGTGCGCGCACCCTCATTCGCGAAATCGTGCTCAGCTCGCCATTCCGCAATACTAACCCCAGTCAACTGATCTCAAGCGACGGCAACGTAAAGAAGATCCGGACCCGCCTCCTGGGCGAGAAGTAAATCTGATAAATTATAGCTACCGGAGACATCGCACCATGGCCAAAGAACTTACTCGTCGAATCTTTCTACGCGGCGCGGGCGCAACACTCGCACTGCCTTGGCTGGAGTCTATTTCCCACGCTGCGGACGCAACTGGTGAGCGCCTCTCCGAACCGCCTCTCCGCATGGCCTGCATATTCATGCCGAATGGTGTCCGCCCGGATTACTGGACCCCGGCCGGAGATAGCGAAGATTACGAAATCACTCCGCACCTGAAGCCGCTCGAAAGTTTGAAGAACGATTTTCTTCTCATCGAGAATTTATGGAACAAGAACTCGGTCGGTCGCAACGGTCACTGGCCCAAAGTTCCTGCCTGGCTCTCCGGCGGCTTTGTGGAGCGCACCGTCGGCGGCGATCTCGATTCGGGCGGGACAACGGTTGATCAACTGGCTGTTCAGAAAATGGAAATCGGCACGCCGCTCCCGAGTTTCGAGCTTGGCCTTGAAGCCCCACGCACCGGCATCGACACGGCTGGCGGCGGCTTCCCGCGCGCCTTGGGTTCGTTCCTAAGCTGGGCCGATCCGAAAACGCCGGTACCCAAAGAGATCATTCCGCAACTGGCGTTCGACCGTCTTTTCCGCAACACCAAAGCGAAGGCCATCTCCGGCGCGAACCCCATGCACCCTTCGTTGCTCGAATCCCTGCAGCGCGACGAAACCAGCGTGCTCGACATCGTTCAGGAACAAGCACGTGCGTTACGCAAGCAGGGCAGCACCAGCGATCAGGCTCGCCTCGACGAATATTTCGAGTCCGTCCGTTCCGTGGAGCGCCGCCTCGAAGCTTCCATGAAGCCGCAGAAACGCTGGATTAATCAAGGCAAGTTCCCGATGGAACGGCCTGCGCCTGGCATCCCCGAAACCCGCAAAGAGCATCTGCGCTTAATGCTCGATATTTTGGTGCTCAGCTTCTGGACCGACAGCACGCGTATCGCCACCATGATGATGGGCGACGCACAAAGCGGCCAGGATTACGGATTCCTTCCGGGAGTAAGGGGAAGCTTCCATGGGCTCTCGCATCACCGCAACATTCCTGAACAGCGCGGGCAGTACGAAAAAATCGTTACGTGGCACACCGAGCAGTTGGCCTACTTCCTGAACCGCATGAAGAGCCTGGATGAAGGCGGCAAATCGCTGCTGGACAATTCCATGATCTTGTTCGGCGCAACGCTTAAGGATGGCAATCGTCACGACCCCGAGAATCTTCCGGTGCTGTTGGCCGGTAGGGGGAAGGGAACACTCCGCCCGGGCCGCCGCGTCCGCTTCGCCGAGAAGACGCCGCTGTGCAACTTGCATCTGTCGATGCTGCACCGTCTGGGCGTAAAGGAAAAATCGTTCGGCGACAGCACCGGGGTATTGGAAGGGCTGGGCTAGTCTTCCGTCAACGCCTTGACAAAGGCGATCGCCGTCGGGTCTTCATCGCGTACGGATCGCACTACTTCGGAAATGTGATTTTCGCCCGGAACATACATCAAGCGCGAAGGCACTCCCGCTTTTTGTAGCGTGGCATGGAATTGCCGCGCCTGCAAAGGAAGCGATAAGTAATCCCACTGACTGTAGGCAACGAGGAATGGCGGCAATCCGGGACGAATATGGGCCATCGGTCCAGCCTTGCGCCGTATCTCCGGGTCAGTCCCAAAGACGTTCTCCAAGCCCTCGTTAATTTCGTAGACGCCACTCCAGGAAATCACTTTCTTGATGTTCGAGATGCCCAGTCCAAACTTTTCGAGGTAGCTTGGGTCGGTCGCCAAAAGCGACACTAAGTGTCCGCCGGCCGAATGCCCCATAATTGTAATCCGCTTGGGATCGCCGCCAAATTCCGCCGCATGTTTTACGGTCCAGGCAAAGGCCGAAGCAACATCCTCAATTTGCGCCGGATGCGGATCCTTTGGAGCCAGCCGGTAGCTAGGAGCCACCACGGCCACGCCCTCTTTCGCGAAGCGACTGGCGAAGGCTGGGTACTGGCTGCGATCCCCACCCTTCCATGAGCCGCCATGGACGAAAAACAGTACCGGCAGATTCGATTTTCCCTTGGGAGTGTAGACGTCCAATCTTTGCCGGCCTTCCGCGCCTGAGCCGTACTCAACACCCTTTCGAGCATCGATCGTATCATGCACCGTTCCCGAAGGCAGACTCATTTCCGAAGCCAGCGGCGCGCGCAGAAACACGGGGTTCGCGTAAATCCAGGGACGTTCTTCGCCGTCTGCTTCAAGCCACGCTTCCAAGCGGTAGGAGCCGATCTGTTTAACGTCGTAGGCCACACGATCCCCGCGGCCATCGGCGATCTGTTTGCCATTATGAATCAATTTCCAATGAGCGGACACAGGTAGGAAAGCCAGCAGTTTGGTCGAGCCGGTGTGCGGAATTCGGTCTCCCATTTCATAGACGCCTAAATTGTTTTGGGCGCTGAAGTAGAACCCCGTGGGGTCGCACAGCCAATCGTGCGAGACGTAGGCTCGACCTTCTCGTAAAGCAGTCCGCACGGCGCCTTCCGTTAAATCGGTCGCCATTATGTGGGTGGAAACATCGCGAAAGGCAATTTCGTATGGATCGAAAACCGTTCCTTTGTAAACCTGGTTCCGATGCGCATCGTTCGCTGCGATTCCGACGAACGGCCCATTCGCTGATTCCTTATCCCAACGCGTAAGCAGTTCCGGCCAGTAATCCTGATGAGCGGCAAACATCTCTATCGGGTACTTGTTCTGACGCTCAACAATGCTTGCCCATTCAGCAGGCTTCGCCATGGCTGCTTTGAAGTACTCGTAGAACTCGGGTTCATCTTTGGCATCGGCGTGGCGATTGTAGATCTCCAGGCCAATGTAGCCATCCGCTGATTTCTCCGGCTTTTCCTCAAGGTGCGAAAGCACCCGAAGATCGCCATCCCGCGGCGAGGTCCAACGGAGTTGATTCCCCTCATCCTCGGAGCCGGCTATGTACAACACTCCGTCCTTAATGCCAGCCCAGCTATCTTTCTTGGGCCCACGGTGATCGGTGGAAAGCACGATGCGCACACCAGCTTCTTTCGCAGCTTCTAAAACCTGCTGTCGCGTCCCCTGCGTGTGTTCGGCGTCCTCAGCATGGACATGCATCACGGCTCGATAGTCGTTATACAAGGAGAAGGCGGGCACCGCCTTGCGCATCCTCGAAAATACTTCCCGGGCCTGATGCACCGCTTCAAGATGCTCGGGCGCAATCCGTTCAAGAGTGGTCCACTTGCGTAAACTCTTGCCTTGCTTATTTAGCAGTAGGGGAGCTTGACTGAAGAGACCCGTGAAAAGCAGCGGGAGCAAGAACCGAATTCGTTTAGCCAAGGCTTATTTCTCTTTCACGTAGAGGAAGATCTTGTGCATCCGGTTATGCGCAAAAATTTCTTCCACGGCCGTCGGCTTCCAACCCCTCACGGGGTAATCGTGCGAAACCACACGGGCGCCGGCCCGGAGGGTCTGCTCTAATTTCGGACGTAAAGTTTCATTCGCAGATGTGGTCAAGTACAGGGTCACGACGTCGGCTGGACTTAGGTCCACATCCATCGCATCGGCTTTTAAGATTTGCACGCGATTGTGAAGGCCTAACTTGGTGACGATTTCATTGGCCGATTGCGCCAGTTTTGGGGAGATTTCAATTCCCACGCCTTTGGCTCCAAACTTCTGCGCCGCGGTTATGACGATGCGTCCATCGCCGCAGCCGATGTCGTAAACCATTTCGCCCCGCTGGAGTTTTGAGATTTCCAGCATGCGATCTATGATGTCTTGCGGGGAGGCCACATACGGAGCCAATTGCTTAATCTGCCCTTGGGCAAATCCGCATACCCCCAAGAACATAAACAAAATCGATGTTTGTAACTTCATGTTACTGTCCCCCACCGGCAGCTGTCGCAGTCCGGTTATGCTTCAGTTTAACGATGCTTTCCACCATCTCCGTGGTCGCGAACCATAAATCCCTGGGCTTGGAGATCGTGAACTCCTGGCCCTTAAAATATTTCACAGCGTGGGATATGGCATCGCGCCACGGAACAGCTTGCGGGGCTAGATTGTAATTCAAGTAGTAAACGGGGTAAGCCAACTCACCCAGTTCTTTCAAAACTCCCGGTTCGATCTTGGCGTCCACCATCGCCTTCGGCCCGGCGAACACAATCGCATCAGGCCTGTCGTCCTGCGACAGTTCGGACTGAACTAAGGAAGAGAGAAACGAAATCTCTCCTTTCTTCTGCGCCAGTCTCGCCAAATCCACGGTAGCTAATTTCACTTTACTCACGGCCTCTCCCAAGCTCGGAAAATCTATACTATCGGCGTTCTGCTGACGAAACAGGATCTTTTGCTCGTGTAAATTAAACGCCACCAGCGAAAACTTGGCAATCCGAGGGTCACGGAAGATACTACGTAAAATCGATACTAATGCCGTAATGTCGCTTGGTCGCATAGCGGCCGACGCGGCACTTTGCGGCGCGTAGTTCAACAAAACCTTAACATTTATCGGAGCGTTTTGCGCGCGCTCCACAGCCGGCTCCTCGCGAAAATGCTCGGATTCCACTGGCCTCACCTCTGATTGTGGTATTGCTACAGTTAGTGACGCATCCTTGTTCGGCAGGGTTGCTTCAACATCCCAATAAAATGAGCAAACTCTTTCTGCTCGATCCCGCATTAACCAATCGACGTGATACTTTCCTGTGCCCAGATCGAAAGCGCCCTCAAACGTCGCCTCTCCTCTGGCATCCTCTTCTATGGAAGGTACTTTCATCCGCTGAATGAAGTAAGCCGGATCCTCTGCCCTGTCTTTTGGCGTGATGCGGAAAACGATTGTCAGAAGATTTTCCGCTCCGACTAACTCTTTAAACGGGACAGTGACTTCATAGCCTGTATGAAATTTCAGGTCGAAACCCAATGGCGCCTTAGCAGGGGCGACCGTGCAGGGAAGGTCCTTGCGAACTTCCTGCATCTCAAGCACGGCTGAATCGGTGGGGATGATGCGAACTAAACTGCCTGGCTGACCCATCGGAATTTGGCCCCAAACTGTTACACACAGCATTGGTGTAAGGGCTAGAGCCTTAAGAAATGGAGCCGTGTTGCTAGTCGAACGGTCCTTCAAATGCCGCATGTGCTTCCTCTTTGGGATTGCGGGTCTCAACTACACAGTTTTTATTGCAATTCTCTATCCAAACCTAGTACAACTCTACAACTTTTGGAATCCGAAGTTCTTGAGCTAGTTACCTCAATCAGCAAGGTAACATTACTAGAAGGTATTATCTACCATAATTAGAATCTTTGAAACGGAAAAGTGACATTCCGAATAAAATTCACAAAAGCGGGGATCTGGCCTCCCCCCATGTGTTACATTTGCAGGATATGGCGAGCAGAAGCGTCAACAAAGTAATGTTGATAGGGAACCTGGGGCGGGATGCGGAAACAAAGTTTACACCCGCTGGCGTGGCCCGCACAACATTTTCAATAGCCACCACGCGCAGGTGGAAAGATCAGGCGACTGGCGATTGGAAAGATGAGACTGACTGGCACAACATTGTGCTTTGGCGGAGTGAAAATCTAGCCAACTATTTGCTGAAGGGTAAGCAAATTTACCTGGAAGGCCGCCTGCAGACTCGCAGCTACGAGGATAAGGACGGCAAGAAAGTTTACGCTACCGAAGTTGTGGCCGAAGAAGTGATGCTTCTGGGTGGCAAGGGCGAAGGCGGCGGTGGCGAGGGTGGCGGATTCTCTGAAGGCGCTGGTGGCGGCGGATTCCGTGATCGCGGCGGCGCTGGTGCTGGTGGTCCGGTATCCATGCCTCGTTCGGCAATGGCCCCGCGTCCGGCAGCAGGGCAACCGGCAGCTGATAGCTTTGACCAGGGAATTACCGACGACGACGTTCCGTTCTAGGTTCTACATTCAGTATTGAGCACCGCTCCCTTGCGGTCACGGCTAGTGGCTTCTTAGGGAGCGGACACAACTCTCCCTCCATCGACAAATCGACAAACGCATCCAGCAGGGATTGTTTCGCGTTTCAATCGGAAGACCCGCCCAGGTCCGCCCGGTTTGCCGGGCTTGCGGCACAGGTTCCCCAACCCACGCCTCTATCCAATGTTTCCACGCTCAACAACCCCCACTGAATACGACTAAGAAAAAGACAACTCAGATCGACCCGAGACCGCTCTGTCTTTCAACAGAACGGTTTTGCTTGCAAGAGTATTCCGGCCGGATTCGCTCTCTACAATTGATAAGCTACAGCGGGCCGTACTGAACTTCGGTTTCAGTGGACGATGAAGTGATTGAAAACAGGGGAAATCGAGGGATTGAAGCGGCGTGATTGCAAGTTTTGGGTTCGTTTTTCATGTTCCTGGCTCCTCTGACAAACTGATCCTAACCATGCCAGCCGCCGGCCTCGCGGACGCGCTGACCTCATTGGCTGCGACCGCCGTACTCGGCAGGGAAGGAGGTCTCGGCAACAAGGCGGCGGAAAATATACTTACAAACGCAGCCGGCTCGCGTTTGGAACCCGGAGTCTGTTACAAGAGAGATACATGAATCCGCTCATGCATTCGATGGCATCAAGACTTCTAGCAGGTATGCTTGCAGCCATTTCCGCCCTTCATCTCTACTGGGCCGCCGGTGGACATTGGGGCATCGAGGCAGCAATCCCTCGCGTCGGCGGCAAAACATTATTTCAACCCGGCACGGTCGCCACAGCCGCCGTGGCATTCCTGCTGGCCATTGCCGCAGCCGGCGTTTTGACGCCCTTCGACCCTTGGCTAAAAAAGCAATTTCTCCGCACGATGGCGTTGGTTTTCGCGCTTCGAGCTATCGGCGAATTCCATTACGTTGGATTCTTTCAGCAAGCGAGCGATTCGAGGTTTGCGTATTGGGACACGCGCCTATTTTCGCCCTTGTGCGTGCTGCTCGCCATGATGGCGGCTGTTGCCTCATTGGATCTGGATCGATCCTAGCGGGGTTATTTCAAAACTGAATATTTTTCTTCTGCTCATCCAGCAGCTTCGCATTCAGGCCAGGAATTTTCAGTAGATCCTCAAAAACCTTGAATGCCCCATTGTCAGTGCGATGCTTCACCAGCAACTCCGACTCGGCGGCCTTGAGCGACAGGCCTTCCTGAATTTCCTTCGCTGTGGCCGTATTCACGTTGACCGGCTTGCCAAAATGGCGCGACAGATAGTTGATGACAAGTTCGGCTTCCTCTTCGGTGCCCTCCGCACCGCGCGAAACCATATCGTCCACCACTGACGACCAAAATTTCTTCGAGAATCTAGCCTTCGTCACGCGCGCCATGGCATGGCAGTTGGAGCACATCTTAAGGAACGTCTCTTTCTCCTTCCCCGCTGGCAGGCCGTCGTCTTCCGCCTTCAGAAGAACTGCCGTGAAGCTAACCATCAGGATCGAAAGTATGAGCGCTCGCATGACTCTAGCTTGCCACCGAATCCGCGGGCATTGCAATGCGTCCATTATCGAATGCTGTTTCGGCGTCGTATGTTGACGGCGCCTTCCGAATAGATTCATAATGACGCTGCACACATGAAGCACGTTCTGCTTTTATCCACAACGATTTGTTTTGTCACGATCCCGATGGCCTTGCCGCAAACGTCGTCCAAGGAATGGCCGACCTATGGGCACGATCCGGGTGGCATGCGGTTCTCTCCATTGACGGAACTGAATCCGTCGAACGTGAATCGTTTGAAAGTGGCGTGGGTTTACCATATGAAGCCCGCCGGGACGGCTGCACCCGTCCCGGTTCGCCCACCGTCCGCGAATACCGGTGGGGCCGTTGGCGATGAAGTTCCCTTTGCCAGGACGCGCGGCGCGGGTGGCATGAGTCCCAGCACGGTAACGCCACTGGTCATCAACGGGACCATGTATCTGACGACGCCGTACGGCCGCGTTGTGGCGATTGATGCAACATCAGGAAAAGAGGTGTGGTCATTCGCTCTACCCGGCGGTGGAGGCGCTTCTTCACGCGGTCTGGAATACTGGCCCGGCGAAGGACGCACGGCGCCACAAGTAGTATTCGGCACTGGCGATGGCCGGCTGTTTTCGCTCGACGCCCGTACCGGCAAACCCAACGCGAGCTTTGGGGACAACGGCATCGTTAGTCTGAATACGCCAGAAATCATGCGCGGACTTCCTGGTCGCAATGGTTTAAGTTCCCCGCCGATTGTTTACAAGAATTTGGTGATCACCGGTGGCACCACGCAGGAGAATCCGCCATTGGGTCCGGCTGGCGATGTACGCGCTTGGAACATGCATACTGGCAAGTTGGCTTGGACCTTTCATTCCATTCCGCAGGCCGGGGAAAAGTATAACGATACGTGGGCCGGCGATAGCTGGAAGCAGCGTTCGGGCGTGAATGTATGGGGATTTCTTACTGTGGATGCGGAACGCGGAATTGTCTACATGCCATTCGGCGCGCCTTCAGTGGATCAATACGGCGGCGACCGCGAAGGCGACAATCTTTTCAGCACAAGCCTCGTGGCCGCTGATGCCAACACGGGGAAATACTTGTGGCACTTCCAACTGATCCATCACGACATTTGGGACGCCGACCTAGCGGGCGCACCGGTGTTGATTGATGTGAAGCGTGGTGGCCGGACCATCCCCGCTGTGGCGGCGAACAACAAGTCTGGAATGCTATTCCTCTTCGATCGCGTGACCGGAAAACCGATATTTGGCGTGGAGGAGCGTCCCGTGCCACAAAGCGAAGTGCCTCTTGAAAAGACCGCCAAGACACAGCCGTTTCCGTTGAAGCCGCCGCCGCTTTCGCGAATGTCGATGAGTGCGGGCGATGTGGCCACTGTCACGCCGGAGTTGGAAACAGCCTGCAAGGCGTTGATGAAGGATCTGCAATTGGGCGGGCCGTATCTCCCTGTCAGCTATAACCGGCTCGGTGTTCGCTTTCCCGGCAACCACGGTGGAGTCAATTGGGGTGGCGTGTCGTTCAATCCGCAATTGGGTTACCTGTTTGTGAACTCCAACGACTTGGGACAAATTACGGGATTGAAAGATCGGGCGTCGATGGAGGGCAGGGCGATTGGACGAGGTATGGGGAATCGCGTTCATCCGGATGGACCGTATGAGGGCATCGGCGGCGGGCGGTTCAGCATTCCGGGCAAAGATGGTTCCCCGCAGCAACTGCCTTGCCAGCAGCCGCCATGGGGCCAATTGACGGCGGTGAATGTGAATACTGGCGAATTCGCGTGGCGCGTGGCGCTCGGAGTGACTGATAGTTTGCCCGCCGGTAAACAGAATACTGGTCGACCGGGCAACGGAGGGACCATTGCAACTGCCGGTGGCCTGGTGTTTGTGGGCGCGACCGACGACGCCCGCTTTCGTGCATTTGATGCTAAGACTGGCAAGGAACTTTGGGTTACCAAACTGGGCGGCGCGGCCCAAGCGACGCCGATGACTTACCAGGGCAGGGATGGCCGACAGTACGTTGTGATCGCCTCTACCGGCGGTGGTTTCTTTAACAACCCGGTGACGGATGACAGCATCATGGCCTTTGCGTTGGACGAAGCTAAGTAGCGCTGGCATGGTAGGCTGAAGGCATCCATGAAGAACCCCTACGACGGGGGCTTCAAAGATCTCGCTGGAGATCATCCCGAACTGCTGCTCCGCCTGCTAGGCATTCTGCAACCCGGTAAGAAGACCCAGATTACCCATGTTCCCCGCGAACTGCAATTGAATGCGGTCCAAATCGATCACGGTTACATGATCGAGGATGAGTTCGGAAATCGAATCGAACTCCTTGAGGCCATCACCAGTTGGAACGCCAAAAAAGCCGGTTCCATTGCTCTCTACGCTTTTCTTTTGTGGCAAAAATACAAAATTCCGGTGCATTGCCATGTGTTATTCATGGCCGAAAAATACGCCCCGGTGGAATCATCGGACCGGTTGGTCTATGAAACAGATTTCGGCCTGACAATAGAAATGCTCTATTCCTGCCACCGGCTTTGGGAGATTGATCCCACCATCTGTTTTGAGAAGGGTAGCGAGCCACTATTAGCTTGGGCTCCACTCCTTAAGGGCGGATCAGGTACGATTGAGCGGGCAGCCGCGGCGATTGAGCAATTGTTTGATCTTGACGACCACGAAAAATTCAAGCCGATAGCCCTTGTTAGCAAGCTTGCCTCGTTGGCCTCACTCCGATACGATAAGAATGCGATCAGGAAATTCCTTGAAAGACTGGAGAAGAAAATCATGATGTCAACAGACGCATTCAAGGTAAGCTGGCTGTACCAAGAGGGTTTGGAAGAGGGCAGGGCCGAAGGCAAAGCGGAAGGCGAGGCTCGCGGGATTGCAAAAGGCAAGTCCGACGCTATCCGGCTTGCTCTCCAAAATAAATTTCCGGCGCTAGGACCTATCTTGGAACTCGATCAAGTTGAGCGCCCCGAAGTACTCGACAGCCTTCTGTTGGCAGTCCTCGAAGCGCGAAACCCAGCAGAGGCGCATTCGGCGGTGTTGGTTGCGGCAAATCAACGCAACATATCCTAAAACCAGTTCATTTCGTTTCGAAATTAGTGTCAACCGCCGTCGAATCACAAGCCATTGAAATACCCTGCAATCGACTAATTCCAAAAGGAAATCTCCTCTTTCTTCCGAACCCAGCCGAGCCGAATTCCGGCTCTCGTCTGCTACTCTTCAATCGAGAGGAAAGTGAAGCGCGCGCAAGTAGCTTTCCCTCGTTACTACCAAGTCCATCCGGGGCCTCAAGCTACGGATGGCGCTCGAAGCTTCGAGTCCATATTTCATACCGGACTTGCCGGCCGTGAACACGGATAACCCCGACGATGCAGTGGGCTGGAGAGCCCAAAGTGTCAGCCTGTAAATCAGGAATAGCCGCTTGGGCGGTGGCCAAGAGGGGGTGAAGTGGAATCGGCCGGAAGTTCGTTGTCCGTCAAAAATCTGCAAGTAGGGAGAGCTGTGTTTATTTATGCCAATCCAGCCAGCGCACTGCCGACACAAAATCAGTCGCGTGGCCGCCCTCGAAAATCGTCAACTCCACCGGCCCCGCTTGCCGGTAAAACAGAACCGGAAATTTCCGCATAAATACTATCGGCTTATCCTGCGCCAAATCGTCCGGAATCTTCGCCTTCTCCGTAATGTAGTTGATCGCAACTTCCGGAATCAGCTTGGAGTCCCAACCGTTGGCCTTCACCAAGGCATTGAACGCCCACAACGATTGCCGCACAGGTACCGAACCTTTATGTCCGTCCTCAATGCCAACTTCAATCTGAATCCGCAACCCCTTGGCCTTCGCCAAGCGAAACAGCGGCGACCGGTCTTTATAGCAATCAGCCTGTGTCGACGGAGGGCCGCCACAAACCGCCTCCATCATCGCGGCATACTTCGATCCCGCTTTTTTCGAGAACGCATGCCAGTCGGCCAGATCCGTGATCGGCACCCAGGCCGAAACAGCGGTCCACAACTTAGGCGCCACCGTCGCCATCATCAACGCCATATGCCCGCCGCCGGATCCACCCAACAAATATATGTACCGGCGGTCGACTTTGGCATGCTTCTCGGCATACTTCACCGCATCCAATACATCGGCGATGGCCAATGGAGACGCTCCAGCCTCTGGCCTGTCGTTCGGTCCACGGAACTCAGGAGAAATAAAAATCCAACCCTGTTTTTCCGCCTGCTCAATCGCGATCTTCAAGCTATCGCTATCGTTGTAGTTTGCTGACCAGCTGTGCAGGTGCACCAGAAGGGGACGCTTGGCAGTTTCGGCGGATTTGGGAATCAGAAAAAGAGCCTTCTGCATGGACTTGTCTTTCGTGCTCAGAATCTCTACCGTTACCGGCTCGGCGGATTGTGCGAGCGGAAGAAGCAAAACGAAGCCAATTGTGGCCTGGAAAAAGCGCCGAAAGCGAGCCGTGACCATAAGGGAGCGGTCTTCCGCTTTGGAAATCTGTTTCTGGGCCTCTGCGAGGGATCTCATGCCTTTAAGTATGCAATGATCCCGTGAATTGGGGAGGAACCTTTTCCCAAAAGCAAACATCCAATCGGTTGAGCCTGAGGATCCGGGCCCGAAAAAATCGAATCGGGGCGCTTCGCTTCCATTCATCCCTTGGTATAAGATATGAGAGGTCTATGAAACATCTAAACATTTTCTTAAGTATTGTTTTGGCTGCCGGAACCACCCTGGCGCAAGAAGCAAAGAAGCCCGAGGAGGGCAAGGCGGAAAAGGGTTTAAGCAAAGTCGGTAAAACCGTCGATAAAGCCGCCACGAAGACTGCGGAGGGCGCAAAGGAAGTCGGTAAGAAAACCGCCGAGGTCGCAAAGGACGCCGCCAAGGCTACCGAATCCGGAGTGAAGAAGGCTGCAAGCGCAACTGAATCTGGGGCGAAGAAAGCAGCGAGCGCCACCGAATCCGGAGTAAAAAAGGCCGCCAGCGCGACCGAAACCGGTGTGAAGAAGGCTGCGGAAGTAACCAAGGACGCAGGCAAGAAGACTGCGGAAGTCACCAAGGATGCTGCCAAGAAGACGGCAAGCGTCACCGAAAATGCCGCAAAGAAGACGGTCGGAGCCACCGGCAACGGAATCGAAAAATCAGGCGCCGCGATAAAGGGCACAACGCAACTCGACGTTAATCGCGCCAGTGCCGCGGACCTCAAACGTGAAATGGGGGTCAACGATGCTGTTGCGCAGAAGATCATCCAAGGACGGCCGTATAAGATGAAAAACCAGCTCAACTCGAAGGGAATCCTCACCGACGCTGAGTACGAAAAGGTTAAAGAAAGGATCATCGCCAAACAATAGTCAACAACGACGTTTGAACGCTGCAAGCGCGCCGGCTTACCTGCGCGCTTGCAGCGTTTTAGTCGAATCAAACTATCCAATTTTCACCTCACGGAACCATCCCAACCGCCGATATGACCCTCAGGAGTATTGGCGACTTGATGGTTCCCGCAGCTAGAAACTCGGCTCAGCAGCCCAACCCAGCAAGGCCAAATGGTCTGCCGGGCAGAACCGCATCCCAATCCGCATCCCCCGCATTACCCACGAAGAAAGACGGTTTAGACGCAATTCGAAAACTGCCGCCATTGCCCATGGTGGTAACAAAGCTCATGCAACTGCTGCAGCGAAGCGATGTTGGGTTGAAGGAACTCTCCGATTCGATTAGTTCCGACCCTGCCTTTTCAGCCGAAGTGCTGAGGATGGCCAATTCGGCAATGGTTGGTGCAATGAGCGAAATCCGCTCCATTTGGCAGGCGTTGGCCATGGTGGGGCTCGATCGGATAAAGAGCCTGGCGTTAACGGTAGGAATGCGCGGTTTCATGGGCAAAAACGCCGGGACAGCCGTCTTGCGCCAAACCTGGCGCCATACGCTGGCGACAGCCATCATTGCTGAAGAATTCGCGGGCAAGATCTTCATCGAGCCGGCGGAGGCCTATACGGCTGGCTTGCTGCATGAGATTGGACGCATCGCTTTAATCGCGTCGAACCCGCAAAAATACGCCGACCTGCTGAGTGCCCTGACCGCTGGTCCACCAAATTTGTCCGAATTGGAAAGAAATGCATATGGTATCGACAAGTGCGAGGCCGGCGTCGAATTGGTTCGCAAATGGAAACTCCCTCCTCTCTTTGAGCGAGTGATTTCCGGTAAGCCGGAAGCCGATCCGGAACTCAGTATATTCGATTGCCCCGCCTTGATTGCATTGTCCTCCGCTCTGGCCGATGCCCTTGGTTTGGGCCTGTTGCCGCAAGAGGAAGGATTCGATTGGAAAGCGGAATGCGAGCGATTGCTTTCATCCATGCCGGAAGCGGACAGGAATCGGCTGCACTGCAACTGGGACGACCTCCAGTTGACGGTCGCCTCACGCGTAAATTTATTGGATTCCGACGCTTCGAAGTAGAGGATTCTTCGCCTTTTCAACATCATAATCCAAACGTAGTCCGCTAGTACTAGCCCATACCCGCTAAACTAGAGTCATGGGTCTATCCGAATCCTTTTTTGCCCAGAAGTTTGGCATCTCCAGCACCGATCTCGAACGCTATCTCGCCGAAGCTCTAAGCCGCGGCGGCGACTACGCTGATCTGTACTTTGAATACGTCTCTACCTCATCGCTAGGTCTTGAAGAATCAATCTTGAAATCAGCCACCCAAGGGGTCACCCTAGGCGTCGGCGTCCGAGTCATTACCGGCGAACGCACTGGCTACGCCTATAGCGACGATCTCGGTTCCGAGAAAATCATGCAGGCTGCCAGGGTCGCCGCCTGCATCAGCAGCGGACCTGCCTCAATAGTCAAAACGCCCCTTGAATCCACCGGCAAGCGTGACCTCTACCCCATTCTGACTTCGCCAAACGAAGCTTCCTTAATGGAACGCGTCGCACTGGTTCGCCGTGCTGATGAATGCGCCCGCTCAGCCGATCCGCGCGTCTTCCAGGTTCAAGTATCGTACGCCGACCAATTGAAGCACGTGCTGGTCGCTGCAAGCGACGGAACCATTTCCTTCGACCGTCAACCGTTAGCCCGGATGAACGTCAGCGTCCTGGCGCGCGAAGGCGAAGGCGTTCCGCAAAATGGTTACCACGGCGGCGGGGGTCGCGTCGAACTCAGCTGGTTCCAAAAAGAACACCCACCGGAATATTTCGCCAAGGAAGCCGTGCGCCAAGCGCTCGTCCAACTTGAAGCTGTCGATGCTCCGGCCGGCGAAACCACTGTCGTGCTCGGGCCCGGCTGGCCCGGCATCCTGCTGCACGAAGCGGTAGGCCATGGCCTCGAAGCGGACTTTAACCGCAAGGGCGTCTCAGCTTTCTCCAATCGAATCGGCCAGCTTGTCGCCAGCCCTCTGTGCACGATCGTGGACGATGGCACCATCGCCAATCGTCGAGGCTCACTCAATGTCGACGACGAAGGTTCGCCCACGCAGTCGAACGTGTTGATCGAAAACGGTATTCTTCGCGGTTACCTCACGGATAAGTTATCAGCTAAAGTGACAGGCGGAAAATCCACCGGGAGCGGACGCCGCGAAAGTTATCAGGCCATCCCCATGCCCCGCATGACCAATACGTTTATGCTCGCCGGGGAAAGTGATCCGGATGAAATTGTACGTTCCGTGAAGAAAGGCGTCTACTGCACCACTTTCGGTGGTGGCCAGGTGGATATCACCAGTGGCAACTTCGTGTTCTCGGCTTCGGAAAGTTATCTCATCGAAGACGGCAAAATAACCAAGCCCCTGCGTGGCGCGACGCTCATCGGCAACGGGCCCGAGGCAATGCGCCACGTCAGTATGGTCGGCAACGATTTGAAGCTCGACGAGGGTGTCGGCGTTTGCGGCAAGGAAGGGCAAAGCGTCCCAGTGGGAGTCGGAATTCCGACCATTAAAATCGACAAGATGACGGTGGGAGGCACTGCTTGAGCGCAAATTTAGAGGAAATGACGTCCGAGGTTGTGAAGCGCGCGCTCGGCTTGGGTGCCTCCGACGCCGAATGTACGGCTTCGGAGGGAGCGGAGTTCAGCGTCTCCGTCCGCAAAGGTGAAGTTGAGAAGTTGAAGGAAGCTGGCTCCAAGGCCATCGGTTTGCGAGTGTTGATTGGCCAGAAACAAGGCTCGGCCTACACCTCCGATTTATCGAAGGAAGGGCTTGAGCAGATGGTGAAAGCGGCCGTTGAATTGGCGCACATCACTTCTGAAGATCCTCATGCCGGCCTGCCCGATCCTAGTGAGTTAGGAAAAATTGATGGCGACCTAGGCTTGTTTTTTGAAGAGACGGCATTGGTGCCGACGGATCAGAAGATCGACTATGCAAAACGGGCCGAAGCCGCAGCCATGGCTGCCGACGAACGCATTTTCAATTCTGAAGGCGCCGGTTTCGGTTCCTATGCCGGGCAGCGTGTTTTCGCCAATTCCCGTGGCTTCGTGGGCAGCTATCGTTCCAGCACTTGTTCGTTAAGCGCTACCCCAGTCGCTAAACTCGGCGAAGCAATGGAGCGCGATTATTGGTATTCCATGGCGCGTCAATTCTCGAGGCTTGAGTCACCAGAGTACATCGGCAAGAAGGCAGCCGGGCGCGCTCTGCGGCGTTTAGGCGCGAGGAAAGTGGATACACAAAAGGCGCCAATCATCTTTGACACAACTGTCGCCGGAAGCCTTCTCGATCACATTTTCGAAGCCGCCAGCGGCGATTCCATTTACCGCAAATCTTCGTTCCTGGTCGACAAACTTGGCCAGACCGTGGCGTCCGACAAACTTACGTTGGTCGACGATGCAACGCTACCCGCCACCTTTGGCGCCTGCCCGTTCGACGACGAAGGCGTGCCTTCCCGCCGCACGTCAATTCTTGAGAAGGGCGTTCTCAAAAATTACCTTCTTAACACTTACACCGCCCGAAAACTGGGGATGAAGACTACCGGCAATGCCTCGCGAGGCCTGTGCGGCGCCCCCTCCATCAGTCATGGAAATCTGTTGCTTGAACCAGGCGAGCTTACCCAGGAAGAAATCTTCAAGAAGGTGGGGCGCGGATTGTTCGTCACAGAGCTAATCGGTTTCGGAGTGAACATGGTAACTGGCGACTATTCCCGCGGCGCGGCCGGACTTTGGATTGAAGGCGGCGAACCGGCATTTCCTGTTTCCGAAATCACTATCGCCGGTAACCTGAATCAGATGCTGATGGACATTGCGTATGTCGGGAACGATCTGGAATTTAGAGGCTCGGTAAACTCTCCAACATTAGTGATTGGCGAAATGACCATCAGTGGTCAATAATGGCTTGATATGATCGAGCCCAAAAAGGAAAAGAAAGAAATCCCCGTGGCCGTGATCGTTGCGGCGATCGCGGTGCTCCTATGTGGTGGCGGCGCGGCCTGGTACTTGAGCCGTCCCGTTCCCGTCGAACCGGATACTCCCGCTTCCTCCGAAGCGAAAGCTTATGTTCGCAATCTTGGCTTGGCCGACGTGGAAATGAAAGCCGCCGAAAGTTTTGCGGATCGGCGTGTGATCGAGGTCCTTGGCAAGATCTCAAATAAAGGGGACCGGCCAGTGAAAGAGGTTGCGCTTACCTGTATCTTCTCCGATATTGCCGGGCAACACGTTCATCGCGAAAAATCGGCGGTGGTCAGAGTGAAGGATGGCGCCTTAAAGCCGGGGGAAACTCGCAATTTCCGCCTCCCGTTTGATACGGTTCCCAGCAGTTGGAACCAAGCTTTGCCGCAAATGGTGATTGCTCAAATCGTCTTTGATCAGTAGGAGCACAATGCATCGGATCTTGTTCTGTGCGGCTTTTGTAAGTCATTTCGCCGGGGCGCAAACGTTTCCGTTTACGCTGGCCCAATCCGGCGAGACTATCGCTGTTATTGAGATGACCGCTCCTGGCGCCGATTGGAGCGTCGCCGGCCGCGAAGCTTCAATGGCTCAGCTTTCAGTCGATGATCGCGACCCGCTCCATGTCATGCTGTTCGCCGGGGCGGAATCGTTCCGGTACCGTGTCCTGCTCGGCAGGTTGTCGTCCGGTGCTCACCAATTGACGGTGACTCGTAACGCGATCTACTCGGCCAAAGACATTGCCGTTCAAGTGAAAGGCGCCCAGTTCGAACAAGCCGACAGCGTAGCGGTGCGGCATGCTCCAATGCTGTACGAGCGCAAGACGGCGCTTGGCCATTTCACCGATATTCCGCTTGCCATGTATTGCGAACAGAAGCAAACCGGTACGGACAACACGCTTGAGTATACGGTCATCTTCTCGAACGAAGATGGTGGAACGTCGACCCGCGGATTGATGGCGCGATGGGGCCGCACCACTGACATTGAGTACGTTTACCGGGTGACGGTTGATGCGCAAGGGTCTCGCAAGTCGGCGATGATTCAAGGCCGTGGTCATAATGATGCCGTGTTCACCGGACCATTCGAGGGCGATCATCCGCTGCTTGTGCCGGTGACGCAGAACAATATGGTGGCGGGCGAAGGTCCAACCCCGGTTCGTTACAATCCTGTCCCGGTGGTTGTTGATCTTTCCAAGTCCTCCCGCGAAACGGTGATGGATCAAACGCCGATCACCTGGCGTGTGATGGCCCAGGAATTGATCCGTGAAAACAAGCTGCGGCCTGCTGGCGCCGTTGATGGCGAGCGGATCAGCGATCCTCGCAATTACCTGTTTATTGACGCGAAGATCAGGAATCAACGTTCGCGCGCCGCGGCGGTGGTTAAGCTGAAAGGCAAACCCACCTGGTTTACAGCCAACTTGGGCCGCACCGATTTAGCGATTGAACGCGATGGTTGGGTTCGGACTACCGTGGAGTTGCCACCGGGAACCAAGGCCAATCAAATTGCGGAAGTTGGGTTTCAATGCCTGGCCGCCGACCGGGAAAAGGATGCTGGTATTTGTGAAGTGCTTGAGATCTCGAAGATGTTTCTTCTGACTGAGGCCATCCTTCCCGGCCCCTCATTATATAAGCAGACGCAGCCGGTGACGATTCCCAGCGGCCAGATTCACACATGGATTTTAAAATAAAAGTCATTCCCCGCAGCCGCAAAACTGAGTTTGCCGGAGTGATCGATGACGGCACTGTGAAGATTAAGGTGGCTGCTGTTCCAGAAGATGGAAAGGCGAACAAAGAACTATGTTCCTTCTTAGCGAGCCATCACCGGGTTCCGCAAGCCAACGTGTCCGTGATTAGCGGCGCCACTTCGCAGCGGAAGATTGTTCGTGTAATGGAATAAGAACGGAGACGACTATGGCCCACGCCTTCATTTGCGATGCAATCCGGACGCCCTTCGGCCGCTACGGTGGATCTCTCGCCACTGTTCGACCGGATGACTTGGCGGCAATCCCGTTGCGTGCGTTGCTTGTCCGTAACCCGACCCTTGATCCCGCCGCTATAGACGACGTGATTCTAGGATGCGCCAACCAAGCGGGTGAGGATAATCGAAACGTGGCCCGCATGGCTCTGCTGCTGGCAGGCATTCCGCAAGAGGTTCCTGGCTCCACCATCAATCGCCTTTGCGGGTCGAGCCTGGATGCTGCCGCAATCGCCGCCCGCGCCATTCAATCGGGCGAAATGTCGCTCGCCATTGCAGGCGGAGTGGAGAGCATGTCGCGCGCTCCACTGGTTCTCTCAAAGCCCGATGCAGCATGGGCAAGATCGCAGAAGCTGGAAGACACAACGCTTGGCTGGCGCTTCGTGAACGCATTGATGAGGGAGCGTTACGGCGTGGATTCCATGGCCGAGACCGCTGAAAACGTTGCGGCCGAAGGCGGCATATCCCGCGCCGATCAGGACGCCTTTTCGTGGCGCAGTCAACAGCGCGCGGGTGCTGCCATCGAAGCTGGTTACTTGGCGCAGGAAATCGTGGCTGTGCCGATTCCGAAGAAGACGGCGGTTGACCGCGATGAGCATCCACGTCCGGACACGACGCTTGAGGCGCTCGCAGCATTGAAGCCGGTGGTGAAACCGGACGGATGCGTGACTGCCGGTAACGCCTCGGGCATCAATGATGGATCGGCGGCCGTGCTGTTGGCATCCGAAGCGGCGGCTGTGCGCTTTGGCTTGAAACCTCTCGCCCGCGTAGTAGGTTGCGCGGTTGCTGGAGTGGCGCCGCGAGTAATGGGTCTAGGTCCTGTGCCGGCGGTTCGCAAGCTTCTTGATCGAACGGGGCTGCGACTTGATCAGATGGAAGTCGTCGAATTGAACGAAGCTTTTGCCGCACAAGCGCTTGGCGTATTGCGCGCCTTAGGTTTACCGGACGATGCCCCGCACGTGAATCCGAACGGAGGGGCCGTTGCGTTAGGGCATCCGCTAGGCGCAAG